>CAVAFU010000013.1:0-4017 GCA_963588325.1 Oribacterium sp. | reverse complement strand
TTACAGCTTTAATCCCATTGCTATCTGAAACGTCTGACACGATGACATCAAAATCGCCGTTGGTATGGTTTTGAATATCGACTTTACCAGTAACACTTGTTTTAGGCGCTTCTACTGTTGTTTTGGTTGCTAACATTCCTCGCATTGTGCCATCTGATTCTTGGTAATAGAGGTGAACATTGTAATCCCCACGTTCGTTTTTATGGTCAGACAATTTCACGTTAACCTTGTATGTGCCGTCTGATTGTTGCACAGCATCATACCAGATAATGTCATCTTGGTCATTCTTAACTGTCCAGACGGGCACTTTTACAGCTTTAATGCCATTACTATCTGAAACGTCTGACACAATGACATCAAAGTCTCCGTTAGTATGGTTTTGAATATCGACTTTACCAGTAACACTTGTTTTAGGCGTTTCTACTGTTGTTTTGGTTGCCAACATTCCTCGCATTGTACCGTCTGGTTCTTGATAATAAAGGTGAACATTGTAATCGCCACGTTCGTTTTTATGGTCAGACAATTTCACGTTAACCTTGTATGTGCCGTCTGATTGTTGCACAGCATCATACCAGATAATGTCATCTTGGTCATTCTTAACTGTCCAGACGGGCACTTTTACAGCTTTAATCCCATTGCTATCTGAAACGTCTGACACGATGACATCAAAATCCCCATTTGCATGATTTTGAATATCAACTTTACCTGTTGGAGCTTGTGTTTTTAGCGTAGCAATTGGAATATAACGACGTACTCCGCCGTAGCTGACATAAGAAATCCACTGATGATTGTCAGTTTCTAAAACCTTATCGTAATAACCAAGTTTAAATCCTTTTTCAAAGGTAAATTCAGTTGGTGCTGACATTTTAGGTTCATTCTTCACTTCGACAACTTCGTTAAAGGTATAAGAACCTTGCTCTGGAATATTTTGCGCACTAGTTGTTTTCTCTGGAACAGTAACTTTTTCAGCACCAATACCTTGCATTTTCCCACTTTGTTCAAGGTAATAAAGGTGCACATTATAATTGCCAGTTTCTCCCTTATGTTCAGCAGTTTTGACACTGACTTTATAGTCACCATTACTTTGTTTAACACCGTCATACCAGATAATATCATCTTGATCATTTTTATCCGTCCACACAGGAACTTTTACAGTTACAACACCATTTGGGTCAGATACATCAGTAACTAAAACTTCGAAACCTTGACTGCTAACATTTTGAATGTTAATCTTTCCTGATAATTTTTGAACTACTGTTGATGTTAATTTTTGAATAGCAGCATAACGGCGTTGACCTGAATAAGATTTATAAGAAATCCATCGGTAGCCATCTTCGCTCAAAACTTGGTCGTAAAAAATACGGTCGCCAGCATTGGCATAAAAAGCAACTGGCGCAGAAGCTTTCGGTGTATTTTTGACTTCCGTCTGTTTGGTATAAGTATAGTAGCCTTGATTAGGTAAATTATTAGCTGTTACAGGAATTTTTGATTCTTCAAAAACACGTGCTTGATTTGCTTGAACATTTTTGCTTGCTTGCGCTACATTTACCGTAACAACCTCGTTTTCATTTGATTCAGAAGAGGCGGTCTCTTCGTTTGATTCAACAGGTTGGCTAGCTTCGGCTTGTTCCTCTTTCGTAACATCTGCAGCTTCTTCTGATTGATTGCCATCAGCATCTTGATTTATTGCTTGATTAACAGCTTGTTCATCAGTTTCATCAGAAGTAACTGCTTCAGTGCTCTCATCTGCTGTTGTGACATCTGCTTGGACATTAGATTCACTAATAGCAGATGAAGTCTCACTCTCTTTTTGAACATCTGCTACTGTCTCTGTTGAAATAGCATCCGCTGATACCACATTATCAGCAGAAACGCCTTGTCCTCCCATAAACAGTACACTCGCGATTAAAACAGAAGCAACTCCAACACTATATTTGCGGATACCAAAACGTTGTTCCTCACGACCAAACATACTCTTTTTCATAATTCTCTCCCTCTTAAAATAACTTAACTTCTGTAATAAGGATGTTGATCAGCATCCCCACTTTGTCCAATTAAAATTGTATCCGCAGTCACTGCTTCTCCAGAATGTGGATTTGCTGTTCCTGCAGGAATCACAATAAAAGCTGCACTTCCATATTCAGAATTTGGATTATAGATTGTACCAAAGAAAACATTACCTTCCAATGTATTTGAAGTAATTAGATAACTTTCTGATTGACTAGAAATACTTGTTTGACCATTTGAATCAACCGTTACAGATTCCCCTAAATCGTTGCTCCAAGTCCCCGCAATTGTTGAAAAATCACCGTTGGCAAGATTTCCAGCATCGATTGTTGAAGAAGTTGTTTGTGGTGTTGATTGAGAGTTTTCTTGTGTACCAGCTTCTCCACTTTCAGTAACCGAACTGTTAGTATTGCTATCTTGACTATTTGGCGCTGAAATTGATGAACTCAACTCTGTACTTGATGAATTTTTAGTAACTTTCTTTGTACTACTCTTACTTACTTGTGTCACTTTTGAATGGCTTGTGCTAACTTGAGATGACTCCTTCTTTTTTGAACAAGCTCCAAGTAACAAAACCGAGCAAAGTAATATTACAGTTATTTTACAACTCTTTCTCATAAAAAATCTCCTAGATAATTTTTCCATAATATTGATAGAATTGCTGTTTACATCTCAAAATAGCAATTCTATCAATTAGAATCGGCCAATTCTGAAAGATATTATAGATCATATTCTTGTAAAAGTCAATACAAAAATGTAACATTTGTAACAAATTAGAAACATTTGTTTTTATGTAATGCTAATATATCGACGACTTCCTGAATAAGAAACATAACTAATCCAATAGTGACCATCCGACAAAATAAGCTTGTCGTAATACACTTGATTTCCAGCATCATAATATGCAATTTCTGGCGCAGAAACTTTAGGTTCAGATTTTATACTTGCACGATTAGTAAACGTATATGTTCCACTATCTGGTATAGAAGGACGTGTAATAAAATGAACCTCTGTTTTAGTTCCACCAATACCAACTAATTTTCCATCATCTTGAACGTAGTACAAATGAACATTATATTGTCCTTGACTATTTTTATGATCACTAGCTTTCACCGAAACTTTATAAGTACCATCATTTTGTTTAATCGCAGTATACCAAATAATATCATCCTGACCATTTTCTTCTGACCAAACTGGAACTTTTACTTCTTTAACTCCTGCTTGATTAAAAACATTTGAAATAACTACATCAAAAGTTCCAACTTGGTTATCTATATTTTTAATTGCAATGGTTCCCGTTGGTTGATTTTTATCTAATTCTTTAATCTTAATTTGAGTACCGCCAATACCTACAAATTCTCCATTATTCGTAGAATAATATAAATGAATATTATACACTCCTCTATCATTCTTATGATCACTAATTTTCACCGAAACCTTATACGTATTATCACTCTGCCTAGTCGCAGTATACCAAATAATATCATCTTGGCCATTCTTTTCTGACCAAATTGGGACTCGTACTTCCTTAACTCCATCGTTATGAAAAACATTTGAAATAACTACATCGAAAGTTCCAGCTTGATCATCTTGATTCTTTATCGTAATATCTCCTGTTGGTTTAATATCTTCTAATTCTTTAATTTGAGTTTGAGTACTGCCAACACCTAAAACTTTTCCATTATTTGTAGAATAATATAAATGGATGTTATATACTCCTCTATCATTCTTATGATCACTAATTTTCACCGAAACCTTATACGTACCATCATCTTGTTTAGTTGCAGTATACCAAATAATATCATCTTGATCATTCTGTACTGACCAAATCGGAACTCGTACTTCCTTTAAACCATTTGGGCACACGATATTGCTGATAACTACATCAAATGTACCAGCTTTGTCATCCTGATTTTTTACTGTTATAGTTCCCGTAGGAGTTTCTGTACTTCCATCAGTAACTGTGGTCTGAGTCCCCATTACACCTATCTGCTGACCATTACTTAGTAC
>CAVAFU010000012.1:0-7001 GCA_963588325.1 Oribacterium sp. | reverse complement strand
AACAGAGGCTTACAGCCGAAGAACAAACCACCCGTTGTCACGGGTGGTTTTGATTTATTGTTAAAGAGCGCATAATTTCTTGTCAAACGAACTAATTTTTTCTAAAATAGAAAAGACCTAGTCCTTATTTTGTAGGAACTTGTTATTGAAAATTGAATAAATTTAAAATAAAAAAACATTGTGAGGAGACAGTTATGACTTTATTTGACGAAGTCACGTTTAGACATCCCGTTTTGCGAATCAATAATCGTGACCACAACATTGAGTTTTATAAAAAATTAGGTTTTAAGCTGGTTAATGAAGAAAATGCAATTGCTGAATTTTCAACAAAACAGAAAAAAGCTCGTTTTGTTATTGAAGAATCACCAGCTCCTGAGACACGTGCCGTTGAGGGAACAAAAAAAGTTAATAAGATTGTTGTTAAAATTCCAAATGCGGCTGATATTGAAGCAATTTTGGGGAATGGTATTGCAATTGAACGTCTGTTTAAAGGTCAAAATGGCTATGCCTTTGAAGCAGTATCACCAGAAGGAGATTTATTCCTTTTGCATTCTGAAGATGACTTCAACCAATTAACTGAAATTGCTAAGATTGATTTTCCGCAAAATGATGAGCTAAAAGAAGTTTCTGATTTCAGTTTTGAAAGCATGACATTGAATGTAGCTGATGAGACAGCTGCGCGTGCTTTTTATGAAGATGTTTTTGAAGGACAATTTCCGCTTGATATCCAATTTGTGCAAGCACAAGGGGCTGATTTAGCTGTTAACCCACTTGAAACTTGGGATTTGGAAATTTTAGAATGTCAAGTTCCAAAAGAATATGATTTAAAAGCTTTGGCTGATTTCCTAGAAGCTAAAGGACAAGATGTTTATTTAGATAAAAAAGCTAGTGTTTTGGTACTTTCTGACCCAAGCAATGTCGAAATCTGGTTCATCAAATGAGTGATTTACTAGCAATTATTAACAATCAGATAGAACGTCATATTTATCATGGAGCTAGTTTAGCTCTTTTTAAAGACGGTCAGTGGTCAGAGTATTACATTGGGACAATTGATGGCGTTAATCCTGTAAAATCTGGCATGATTTATGATTTGGCTTCTGTTTCTAAGGTGGTTGGTGTTGGAACAATCGTCATTTTTCTTTTGCATGAAGGAAAATTAGACTTAGATGCGCCTCTGACACAATATTATCCAGACTTTCATGATAACTCAGTAACATTGCGCCAGCTCTTGACACATAGCAGTGGGATAAATCCCTTTATTCCAAATCGTGATAAGTTAAATGCTGAAGAATTAAAAGAGGCGATTAATCATATCACTGTTGAGGATAAGAAAGATTTTCTCTATACAGACCTTAATTTTCTTTTGCTTGGTTTTATGTTAGAAGAGATTTATGGCAAGTCACTTGATGTGATTTTTAGAGAAGAAATTTTTCAACCATTTGGCATGACAGATACTAGCTTTGGTCCTGTAAAAAATGCAGTACCGACAGTGACAGGTATTTCTGATGGTGTTGTCCATGACCCCAAAGCCAAGGTACTTGGTGTTCATTCTGGTTCTGCAGGTCTTTTTTCAACGGTTAAAGATTTAGAAAGCTTCTGTCAGCATTATCTAAAGGATGAGTTTGCGACTGACATTTGGCAAAATATTAGCCATGCTAATAAAGAACGTTCTGTTGCATGGAATAAAGAGGGAAATTGGCTTGACCACACAGGTTACACAGGAACATATGTAACCATTAATCGTAAGGAACAAAAAGCAGCTGTTTTCCTAACTAATCGTACGTATGCTTATGATGATAGACCTCTTTGGATTGAGGAACGCAAGAAAATTTCACAATGGATTCAGCAGAATTATTAAAAAAGCAGAAATTTCTTTGAAAACGTTTTGTTTTTCTCAGCCTTTTTAGCTTCAAAGTGCTATAATGAGGGTAAAAGGAGGACAAGATTATGGCAAATGTACTAACTGTTGTTTTTGATGTCGAAAGCGAAGCTTATCAAGCTTTTTCAGAATTAAAATCTTTTAAGCAAGATAATGATACGCAAATTGCACAAATCGCCCTTGTTAAAAATAGCGATGGCAAAATTACAATCAAAGATTCTATTGATTTTGATGACGCTAGTCGCGACTATGCAACTGTAGGAGGCATTGTAGGGGGCTTGGTAGGCATTTTAAGTGGTCCTATTGGTGTAATTATTGGTTATGGTATCGGAAGCCTTGCTGGGGCTGCTAGTGGCAGTATGACTGATGCAAGTGACAATAGCTTGATTGAAGAAGTGACAACAAAACTACTTGATGGAGATGTCGCTGTTATTGCTCTAGTACATGAAGAAGACGAAAGTGTTTTAAACCATGTCTTTGCTCCTTACAAAACGGATATCATGCGTTGGGATGCGGTTGCCTTAGCACGTGAGGTTGAGCTTGCTGGACAAGTTCAAGATGAGCTTTACGATAAAGTTCAAGAAGATTTGAACGAACGCCGTTTGAATCGTCTCAAAGAACAAGGAACTGACATTGCTGATGCGATTAAAGCAACTTTCCGCCGTTTAAGAGGAAAAGAATAATCTTATAAAGATAATAAAAAGAGGCTAGGACAAAATCCTAGCCTCTTTACTCTTTAAAAATAATTACAATAATTATTTTTCCATGCTAATGTGCATGATACCAGCTTCTTCAAATTCTTCGCCAAAGCAGGTGAAACCAAGTTTGTCATAGAAGTCTTTCGCTGTTAATTGTGCGTGCAATATCATGCGTTTAAAGCCTTGTTTTTGACAAAATGTGATGACATCTTGCAAAAGGTATTTTCCAAGGTGTTGTCCTTGATAGGCAGGCAAAACAGCCATACGTTGTAGAGTTGCCTCGCTGTGGTCTTTATTGGGCAAAATACGGCAGGTAGCAGCTGCCTGACCATTATCATCATAGAGAACAAAATGTAGGCAATATGCCTCGTTCTCGTCGATTTCAAGCGATAGTGGCACACCTTGTTCTTTAACAAAAACTAATTGACGGATTCTTACGGCATCAAGATACGTATCTGATAATGTATTTCGGGTTTGTTTGATTTTCATAGCTATATTTTAAAAACAAAAAAAGACCTTGTCAACTGACAAAGTCTTTTTCTCCTGTTATTATTTACCAGCAACGGCTTCAGCTGCATCGTCCATTGAAAGGACTTCGTGGAAGACACGTTGTGTTAATTCAGTTTTTTGTTCTTTTGTGAGGTATTTAGTGTTGACACAGTAACCAGAGATACGAACGATAACATCTTCACCATTCATAATCTTATCATAGACATCTTTAAGGTCCATAACGTTCAAGTTAACGTGTTGGCCACCGTTTTCGAAGTAACCATCAAGGATAGTTACCAAGTTATCAACTTGTTCATCGAATGTCTTACCAAGAGCACGTGGAGAAACTTGAGTTGTAAGTGAGATACCATCTGCAGCATATGAGAAGTCAAGGCTTGCAAGTGAGTTAAGGTTTTGCAACCAACCACCACGTGCTTTGTTAGATGGGTTAGCACCTGGAGAGAAGAATTCAAGTTTAGAAAGGTTCACAGTGCCATCTTCATTGAGGTAAACACCTTTGTGAACTGGAGAGTTACCAGTTTGTTTAGAGTAAGCAACGTTAGAAGTGATTGTAAGAAGTGATACAGTAGCTTCTGCGTTCTTGTAGAGTTTGTGGCTACGAAGACGAGTAGTGTATGCTTCTACCAACCATTCTGCCAATTCGTTTGAACGAGGGTCATCTTCACCCCAACGTGGGTAGTCACCAGTTGTTTCGTAATCGTAGATGTAACCATCTTCGTCACGGATTGGTTTAACAGTAGCGTATTTAATAGCTGACAATGTATCAACAGTATTGGCAAAACCACAGATACCGAATCCCATGTTAGCACGTTGTTTTGTTGGCAAGAATGCCATTTGAACAGCTTCGTAGTTGTATTTATCAGTCATGTAGTGAATGATGTTAAGAGCATCTACGTAAGTTGAAGTCAACCAATCAAGAGATTTTTCAAAGTTAGCTTTAACAGTTTCAAAGTCAAGGATTTCATCACGAACTGGTTCGATATCAAAGACTTTGTAATCTTTATGAACATCGTCGTAACCACCGTTCAAACCAGTAAGAAGAGCTTTAAGGACGTTTACACGAGCACCAAAGTATTGGATGTTGTGACGTTGTTCTTCATTTTCTGGGTCAAGTGGTGATACACAGCATGAGATACATGACATTTCACCATAACCATCTTTAGCCATTGTTGTTACACCTTCGTATTGAATTGAAGAGTGTTTGTGTGACATTTTCATACAATAGCGACGGAATGAATATGGCAATTTATCAGTCCAAAGAACTGTCAAGTTTGGTTCTGGAGCGTTACCGATATTATCAAGTGTGTTCAAGAAACGGTAGTCCATCTTAGTAACACGGTGACGTCCGTCAGCCCCCATACCAGCCATAGATGTAGTGATGAATGTTGGGTCACCTGAGTAAAGTTCGTCGTAAGCTTTTGTACGTGCGAATTTAACAGTACGAAGTTTCAAGACAAAGTCATCAACGAATTCTTGAATTTCTGATTCTGTGAATGTACCACGAGCAAGGTCACGTTCAGCGAAGATATCAAGAACGATTGGCACACGTCCAAGAGAAGTAGCGGCACCATTAACCACACGACAAACAGCCATAAATGCGATGTTTACCCATTGGATAGCTTCTTTAACGTTCATCGCTGGTTTGCGAACATCGAGTCCATAAAGGTCACCGAGTTTAACAACTTCACCAAGTGCTTGGTATTGCAAGTTGACTTCTTCACGAAGACGAATTGATTCTTCATCAATTTCAGTGATAGCGTTCCAGTCGTTAGCTTTTTCTTTCATCAAGTAGTCAGCACCGTAAAGCGCAAGACGAGCGTAGACACCGATGATACGTCCACGAGAATAAGCATCTGGAAGACCAGTTACAGTGTGTGCGTGACGTGCACGACGAATATTAGATGTATAAGCACGGAAGATACCGTCATTTACTGTAGTTGTGTATTTTGTAAAGATTTCATGAACAGCAGGGTCAGGTTCATAACCATGTTCCTTAAGAGCTGTTTCTGCCATACGGATACCACCTTTTGGCATGAAATTCAATTTGAATAACTCATCATTTTGAATACCGTAGATTAGTTCGTCGTCTTTTGAAATATAGCCGGCAGGAATATCTGCGATTGATGTTGGACGAGTATCCATTGGGAAACGAGTTTCTTCGTAGTGAGCTTTAGTTTCTTCAATGATTTTTTTCACTTTAAGTGAGCGTTCTGTAGCAGGAGCTAAGAAGCTTTCATCACCGTCATAAGGTGTGTAGTTAGCTTGTACGAAACGAGAAACGCTGGCTTTTTCTTTCCAGTCAGTACCTTTAAAGCCTTCCCAGGCTTTTTCAAAAACATCTGTATTAGTTTTAACAGTCGCCATAATGAGATTTCTCCTTAAATTCTAGTAACAGACCATCTGTTACATTTACAAGTATAGTTTATCACAAAGGAAGCGTTTTCCCAAGTAGAAAACTTGCAAAAAATGATAATCTTTTCTAGTACAGTTTCAGAAAACGGTATCATCTGTACTAGAAATTTGTAACTTTGGTTGAAAACCATGAAAATTGTTATAATAGATTCAGAAATAATCAGAAAGGACAGGCTTATGTTGATTTTTCCCTTAATCAATGACACTTCTCGAAAAATTATTCATATTGACATGGATGCCTTTTTTGCGTCGGTGGAAGAACGGGATAATCCAGACTTAAAAGGTAAGCCTGTCATTATTGGTTCTGACCCTCGGAAAACTGGTGGACGTGGAGTTGTCTCAACTTGTAATTATGAGGCTAGAAAATTTGGTGTTCATTCAGCCATGTCTTCAAAGGAAGCTTATGAACGTTGTCCGCAAGCGATTTTTATCTCAGGAAATTATCAAAAGTATCGCCAAATTGGAATGCAAATTCGTGAGATTTTCAAACGCTATACGGATTTGGTTGAACCAATGTCCATTGATGAGGCTTATTTGGATGTTACTGAAAATAAATTCGGTATCAAATCAGCCATCAAGATTGCCAAGATGATTCAATATGATATTTGGCAAGAAGTTCATCTGACCTGCTCGGCAGGCGTTTCTTATAACAAATTTTTAGCTAAACTCGCTTCGGATTTTGAAAAGCCGAAAGGTTTAACTTTAATTTTACCAGAAGATGCGCAGGATTTCCTAGAAAAACTTCCAATTGAGAAATTTCACGGTGTTGGCAAACGCTCAGTTGAAAAACTACATCAACTTGGAGTGTTTACAGGGACGGATTTGTTAGAAATCCCTGAAATGACTTTGATTGACCTTTTTGGTCGCTTTGGCTACGATTTGTATCGTAAGGCGCGTGGTATTTCAAATTCACCCGTGAAGCCAAACCGCATTCGCAAGTCTATTGGAAGTGAGCGAACCTATGGTAAATTATTATATGAAGATGCTGATGTTAAATCAGAAATTTCAAAGAATGCCCAACGTGTAGTGGACACACTTCAGCGTAATCATAAAGTTGGTCGGACAGTAGTCTTAAAAGTACGTTATTCAGATTTTTCAACTTTAACCAAACGAATAACCCTAGATGATGTCACTGATGATTTTGACGTGATTGACCATACTGCAAAGACTATTTATGATAGTTTAGAAGAGTCCAAGATAGGGGTTCGTTTATTAGGTGTTACTGTCACGGGCTTAGAAGATAATGTCCAACCGTTGAATTTATTTGAAAATTAAAATACCGTCTTAGTGTAAAAGCTGAGACGGTATTTGATTTTTTCGGATTATAACACTTCTTCAGGTTCAGCAGCTTCGTCATCTTCATCTTTTTCCAATAATTGCTGTGCTTTATAGTAAGCATAACCATAAAGCCCTAAGAAAATAACTGGAAGAAGGAAAGTGAGAACTGATAATGCACTACCTAGAATAACCGCAAGAATAATGCTTGCTACATTGTAGACAAC
>CAVAFU010000011.1:0-89470 GCA_963588325.1 Oribacterium sp. | reverse complement strand
GGAAAAATTATGTCAAAAAGAAGTCAATCTTATCCGTAATGATTTACTAGATTCTTTAATTAGTCATTCATATGCGGGGAACTCTCATCATAGTAAGGATGAATACAATTCATGGCTAATTAATGATATGAATTTATTAAAAGATAATGGCTTTAATCAGCTATATAGTGCCATTGAAAGTATTATAACTGTGTTATTTAATGCTTTTGCTATCATTTATTTCCATTGGTTACTACTTGTGGTTAGTATTTTAATGACTGCTTTGGTTTACTTTATTCCTAAGCTATTTGAAAATAAAATTGCTCAAGAAACAGAGAATGTTTCATCCGATTTAACTGTTGCTTTAAATCGTACAAATGATTATTTAAATGGTTTTGACATTTTTTATCATAATAACCAAACTTCTTATTTTAAAAATCGTATTTTATCTGATTTTTCTACAGTGATAAAATCTAAGGTTAATTTGGCAAGAAGTTCTAGCACCGCTAGCTCTCTTTCATTAATGTCAAGTATTGTAGCGCAGGTTATTATTTTTATTGCGACTGGTTATCTAGTTATTAGAGGAGAAATCACTACAGGAGTTATTTTCTCGATTGCGAACCTAACAAGCTGTTTGTTCAATTACACCAGAGGAGTTGCTTATAATATAGTCACGTTTAAGGCGACTTTTAAATTGCTCGACAAATATCCTCAAAAAGCAAGTATTGATGTTCTCGATACTGTAACTAACTTTAATCAAGAGTTGATCATTCACGATTTATGTGTCATTTTTGAAAATGGTGATAAAATCTCCTATCCTAATATTACGATTAAAAAAGGAGAAAAAGTTGCTATCGTTGGTGGATCAGGTGCTGGAAAATCAACGTTAATTCGAGTATTAACAGGAGAATTAACACATTACGATGGTGATATAGTGATTGACAATCATCACTACAAAGATATTCCCTTAGAAAGCTTACAAGATATTTTTGCCTTAATTCCTCAAAAACCACATATTTTTAAAGAATCTTTACTTGATAATCTGACACTTGGTCGTTCTGTGGATAAAGAGCAGTTTGAAAAAGCTTTATCACTGTCACATGTGGACAACTTTATTGAGGGACGTTTGAATCAAATCTACAACGATGACTTGTCTGGTGGACAAAGAGCAAGAATCTCTATTGCCCGTGAATTAATCGCTAATAAACCTATACTCATCATGGACGAAGGTGTTTCCAATCTAGACAAGAATACAGCTATTGATATTGAACGAAATCTCCTTCAAACCAAAGAACTAACAGTTATCATGATTACGCATCACTTGTACGATGAAAATAAAGCTTTATTTGACCAAATTATAAAACTCTGAACGTTCTTAGTTACCTCCTTTTTATCATTCGTTTTTTAGTGTAACAAAAATACTATTTCACTTATATCTAAAAATAAGATACAATAATATCCTAACATTATTTAAAATATTGCCTATTAATATTCGTAAAAAGGAGAAGTAATGTCTACCAACAATCGTTATGTCATCGCAAGTTGTGGTGTTATCTTGCATTTAATGCTAGGCTCTACCTACGCTTGGAGTGTTTATCGTAATCCTATCATTGCTGAGACTGGCTGGAATCAATCAGCGATTGCCTTTGCTTTTTCGCTTGCCATTTTCTGTTTGGGGATGTCGGCTGCATTTATGGGACAAATTGTGGAAAAATTTGGACCTCGTGTTACTGGTACCATTTCTGCTATCTTATATGCTTCTGGAAACATCCTGACAGGCTTTGCTATTGCCCAGCATAGTATCTTTCTGCTTTATCTTGGTTATGGTGTCCTTGGCGGTATCGGGCTGGGTACGGGTTATGTCACACCCGTATCAATGATTATCAAGTGGTTTCCTGATAAACGTGGGCTGGCAACTGGGCTAGCTATCATGGGATTTGGCTTTGCCTCTCTTTTAACCAGTCCAATTGCGCATTTTTTAATCACCAAATATGATGTTATCAACACCTTTTACCTGTTAGGTGTGGCTTATTTTCTGGTTATGCTTATCGTCTCACAATTTCTCAAATTTCCATCCTACAGTGAACAGGATACTGACGACAACCATAAGCAATTAAGCCAAGGTATTGGGGCTAAAAAAGCCTTAAAAACGGTTGAATTTTACCTGCTCTGGCTAATTCTCTTCATCAACATTTCTTGTGGGCTTGCCTTAATCTCTGTTGTCTCACCTATGGCACAAGATGTAGCTGGCATGACTGCCAACCAAGCTGCCATTATCGTTGGGCTTATGGGAATTTTCAATGGCTTTGGAAGATTGCTCTGGGCTAGCTTGTCAGACTATATCGGTCGTCCGATGACCTTCCTTATTTTATTTGTTGTTAATATCCTCATGACCGTATCGCTCATGTTTCTTCACGCGCCAGCATTATTCACCATTGCCATGGCTGTGCTCATGACTTGCTACGGAGCTGGCTTCTCACTCATTCCACCGTATCTTAGCGATATTTTCGGTGCTAAAGAGCTGGCAACCATGCATGGCTATATTTTAACAGCTTGGGGAATGGCTGCGCTAGCAGGTCCAATGCTGCTTGCTGTCACATACTCAGCAACCAAATCATACACAAGTACTCTTGTCGTCTTCATCCTACTCTATCTACTTGCACTAGCTATTACACTTTGGCTAAAATCACAAAAAGAAAATAAATATTTATCATAAAAACACCCCAATTTTGCCAGGGTACAAAATTGAGGTGTTCTGAGTAATATTTGGTTTTTAGAAGGTTATTCACATAAATTTTAAAGGAGTAAGTAGTTGTTGAATTAATGTAAAAATTGAATAAGGATGCCTCCTAAAATGAGGACAATTGCACCGCCAAGACGGTTAGCCATTTGGGCAAAGGCAATCATTTCCATGCGGTCTGCCGCAGAAAGTACAGCGATGTTTCCTGTACCACCCATGGAATTGTTAATCATACCTGCACCGATAGCTGTTTCAACTGGATACATACCGAGAACTTGTCCCAAAATCCAGCTTGCAAGTCCCATTGAGACAACGGATGTTAAACTGATAAGGACGAATTGCCATGTCATCGCTTGTGCTAATGATGTCAAATCAATCATTGCTAGACCGATACCAGCAAGGACGGCGTGAGTTAAGTTAGTCATAATCACGCGGTTAAACATAACAACTGTTTCTTCTAGTGGTTTTGGCACAATATCAAGGGCTTTAAGGACAAAGACAATGATAATCATAAAGGCATAACTATGAACTTTTGGAACAAAAGCATTGAGAATGACACCAATAAGGAAAAGAGCAAAAGCAAGCATCATTCCGACACCAATTTTCGTTGGGTCCAAAGTTACAGGTTGTTTTTCTAAATCATCTTTATCCACAGGGATAAGCACACCATGTCCATTAAATTTTGTATTAGCAAATCCACGCGCCAACACAATCGCACCAATAATGGCAAAGATATTTCCGAGTGTTGTTGCTGGGGCTAATTGTGACAAGATTGATGAAGCATCAGTATGCAAACCAGCTGCATAGATTTTAGACAATGGAACAATCCCTGCTCCCATTCCTCCTGCCATTTGGGCAAATGAAATGTACATAACAGAATGTCCGAAACCTTGACCAAGCAAAGCTCCAACAGCACCTGTTGCAAAGAAACCAATAACCATTGAAATCAACGCTACTGGGATGAATTTAGCAGAAGCTTTAACCAATAATTTACGGTTCATCCCTAAGATTGAGCCACAAATAAGAGCTGCAATGTAGAAATCCAAGAAGCCCCAATCACTCATAAAACTTGATGTCGCTGAAACAACATCTTTAGGAATCAATCCTGTTGAAGCTAAAATCGCCGCTAGCAACAACGTAAAGACTGACCCACCACCTAGGTAAGTATTCCAAAATGGTAATTTTTCACCAATGAAATAGAAAAGGTGTCCTAAAACGACCAACATGAATGTAATTCCAACCATGTTGAGCGGAAGTTTTCCCATCGCAATAACAATGGCTAAAATGACAACTAGTGCTGCATAAAGTGGAAGGGAAAGACCCGCGATTTTAATATTAGATAACTTTTTCATACGAATGGTTATCCTCCTAAATTAATATTTTGGATACCATTTAAGGTCGCGAACAGCTTTAGCCATATCTTTTTCTTCAGCTTGAGCCAATCCTTGTTCTTGTGCTTTTTTAGCAACAGCTTCGGCAACTTTGATAGAAACTTCAGCAACGTATTGGAATGGAGGAAGAACTGGAGCACCTGGTTGACCTGGATCTACAAGACCACTTAGTGAGTGAGCTGCAGCACCAATCATTTCATCTGTAAGAAGTGAAGCTTCTGAAGCTAACATACCAAGACCAAGACCTGGGTAGATTAGGGCGTTGTTTGCTTGACCGATTTGGTAATCAACACCTTTGTAGCTAACTGTACCTGAAGGAACACCAGTAGCAACGAAGGCTTTACCGTCTGACCATTCAATAACTTGTTCAGCAGTTGCTTCTAATTTCTTAGTTGGGTTAGAAATTGGGAAGATAACTGGACGTTCAGTATTTTCACACATTGCTTCAACGACTTCTTTAGTGAAGGCACCAGCATCTGTAGATGTACCAACCAAGATTGTTGGTTTAACAGCTTTAATGACATCAAGAAGTTTAGTCATATCACCGCAGTTTGCAAAATCTTCACGTTTTTTAGCAAATGGTTTTTGAGCAGGTGTCAAATCTTCCATGTCATCGAAAAGAAGACCTTGTTTGTCAATCATGAAGAAATGTTTGTAAGCTTCTTCTGATGAAAGTCCTTCTGAAACCATTTCAGCATGAACACGGTCAGCAATACCAGCACCAGCAGAACCACCACCGTAGCAAAGGTAAACTTGGTCAGTTAATTTTTCGCCAGTAATGTCCATAGCACCGAAGATACCACCAAGAACAACGATACCTGTTCCTTGAATATCATCGTTAAATGTTGGAATTTCTTTTTTGTATTTGTTAAGAATGTTCGCAGCATTTGAACGACCGAAATCTTCCCAGTGAAGGTACAATTTAGGGAACATATTTTCAGCTGTTTGAACGAATTTATCGATAAATTCATAGTATTGGTCACCAGTGACACGTTCGTGACGGTTACCAAGGTACATTGGGTTATCCAAAAGTTCTTTGCGGTTTGTACCAGCATCGATAACAAGTGGCATAACTGAAGCAGGGTCAATACCAGCAGCAGCTGTGTAAATCATCAATTTACCAACAGAAATGTCCACACCTTGAACACCCCAGTCACCAATACCAAGAATACCTTCAGCATCTGTAACAACAATCAAACGAATGTCACGGTCACCAGCAGCATTTTTAAGTGTTTCTTCGATATTTTCAGGATGGTTAATATCAAGGTAAGCAGCATATTGTGGGTCAACGTACAATTCACTGTATTCTTCGATTGTTTCAGCAATAACTGGATCGTACACGATTGGGTTGAATTCAACAATATGTTGGTTGAATAGGTAGTAGAAAAGTGTACGGTTTGTGTTGAAGATTTCCATCAAGAAATGACGTTTTTCAAGATTTGATGGTTTACGCAAGAAATGTTGGTAAGCTTGTTCAGCTTGTTCTTCCAACGTTTGGACGTATGGGGGCAAAATACCGACCAAACCTAGTTCTTTTCTTTCTTCCATTGTAAAAGCAGTACCCTTATTTAAGAAAGGGTTGTTCAAAATATCATGTCCACGCATGACGAATCCTCCTAAAGATATATTAAATAAGAAGAAATTTCTTATGCCGGTCATTATAAACTGTTCCACTTCTTATAGTCAAACACCATAGTTTTAATAAATATTATTTATAATAAGTTTTAAAAGATTATGGTAAAATAAAACAAGGAGGTCTGAATGAATTTACGAGATTTAGAATATTTCTACCAACTAGCAAAGCTAAAATCTTATACTGGTGCTGCTCAATATTTCCAAGTCAGCCAACCAACGATTACCTATGCTATTAAGCGACTTGAAAAGGAATTGGGCTGTGATTTGGTCATCAAAGACCCTTCACACCGTTCGGCAGCTCTTACTTTGCAAGGTGACATTTTCCAGAGTCATGTTGAAGATGTTCTACTTCAAATAAAAACAGCGGTTAATGAAGTCCATCAATCACTTAATCCTATGATGGCTGTCGGTTTTCCACCGATTATCTGCAATTATTTGCTCACGGAACTTCTTCATAAAAACGAAAGCATTGACCCATTTTCACAAGTTAAAGCTGTTCGTGGGGGCTCTAATAGCTTGATGATGAAGTTGCTAGATGGACAATTAGATTTCAGTTTGTTGGGGTCTCTGGCTCCGCTAAAAAATGAGCAATTAATTATTCACCCACTCTTTAAAAAAGATTTTTATGTTGTACTTTCTAAGGAACATCCTTTGGCAAATAAAAAAGAGCTATCTTTCCAAGATATTCTTTATGAAAAATTTATTTTATTGGACGAACATAATATTCACCTAACAGCCTTTAATCAGCTTAATCACCGTTATCATGACCAAGCAACTATCTTGTTTAAAATTGATGATGTGTCAGTTATTAAGCAAATGGTTGCTGAAAATATGGGAATTTCATTGTTATCTGATATCGCTTTGACATCGGATTCCGACCAATTAGTCAAAGTTCCGCTAGCTGAACAAGACCGCATCTCATTCTACGTTAGCTACGCTCATTCAAGACACGCTATCCTTTCAAAAGAAGCCAAAGATTTAGTTCGCTTAATCGAAAAAATTTCATAATAACAATCACCTCCTTATCATTTTGGTAAGGAGGTGGTTTTAGTTTTAATTGGTTGTGTATTGAGCGTTCAGCCAGTCGAAAATATTGTTATAAGAAACACCGTTGACTAGAGCGGTGGCATCGCCACCATTGGTTGGATTTGTTGCAACCATGCCAGTTAATCCTGACCATGTCATAACGTTATTTGTATTTTGAACGCCTGTGGCTTGGTCATGAAAGAGATAAATCCAAGACCAGTGACCATTGTATTCTTGGGCTAACTCTGTACCAACGACGCTTTCGTAGTAAGTGAGCCATTTATTAGTAGCTCCGCCATTGAGCAAAGCTTTGTAATACGGCAAGGTATTTGTATCCACAGGAACGCTGGCGTCTGAACGAGCGGTGATAAACCACATTGGTTGGTCTTTTAAAGCTGTTAGTGTGCTTTCATCTAAGCTGTAAATTTCCTCGCCACTATCAGCTATTGTCATTTGATAAGAAAGGGGTGCGGCAACTGGTACCAAGGCTGCAAAGGTATTTTGATAAGTGAGCCCCATTTGGACTGCCATAGCAGCTCCATTTGAGCCACCCATCACATACACACGATTGCTATCAACATCTGGATGAGCCGCAATATATTGATTAATTGTATCCATCAAGGCTGCTTGATTTTGTCCCCAAGCTGTTGGTGATTGTGGAACTAAAACATAAGCGCCACGTTGGGAACCTGTTCCAGTTGATGCAAAGTGATTTTGAATAGTTTCTTCTGTTAATTGATTGACTTCATTAGCTAAAAGCGGGAAATTAATATCCGTCCCTGCTTCGCCAATGCCATGCAACCACACAATCAATGGATTTTTCTCACCACCTACTGCTGCCTCAGGTTGATAAGCAGCATAAGCTAAACTATAACTGCCACGTTCTGCAAAACGGTCAGCTGAAGGGGTGATTTTATTGTCAATGGCTTCCTGTTGAGAACTCAATTGACTGTTATTATAGCCGTAAAGCGGCGTTACAGTTAAACCAGCAACCTCAACAACATAACTACTCACCCAAGTATTGCGATAAGTACTCAAATCAAAACTAAATGGTGAGGCGCTTTGTGCTGGGTCATCAGTATTGTAACTGACACTCAATTCTAGTGTGATGTATTGACTAGCATTTCGACCACCCCAAGACTGCACAGCATTGCCATTAGCATCTGATAAATAAGCATTTGTGACTTGGCGTACTACTCCTGCCGTTGTCACAGTTGCCGAACTTGCATCTACACTTCGTAAGTACGCATTCGTTTGCAAAACGACTTTATCCACACCAGGACCAAATTCATAATTATTGATAACAATACTAGTATTTGTCACGGAGACATTTCCCTGCCGATTAGTCTCAACAGCATGGACTTTTGAGCTTGGTAGCAACGTGCCGAGTCCTAGAAAAGTGAGCAAAATGACTTGTAAAACTTTTCGCATCATTAAAAACCTCCTGTATGATAGTCGGGAGAAATTCTCCAAAAGTTAATTAGCAATTTTAAGCGTTTTAAACGCAAAAATCACAGACTACCAAAAGGTTAAAAATGATTTTAGAAATAAAAATAACAAGCCAGAAAGCGAAATCTTAATTAAATTAATGATAATGATTTGCTATTTTTAAACGTTTGTAGGTCATCAACAACTGCACAAATGCAGAAATAAAATAAATGATTATTGCTATAACTAAAATGCTTTTAACCCCTTTGTCTAAGATTAATAATATCGCAAGCAATAAATCCACAATCCTAACATACGTACTAATTTCTTTTAACATTGTCCCCTTCCTTGGCGTTTTAACAGTAATGATTTTTAGTTTTGTAAAACGCTTACATTTGTATTATACTATCTTCTTTACCCATATTTAGAAATTTGTAAATATGAAAATTTCAATACATCTTAATGACATTTTTCTTACAGCAAAAAAACTCCAAGTTTAAAGCTTGGAGTCATTTTTGAGAATTTGGGGTTAGAATGAACTGGGCTGATTTGTTTCATTTGCCCATTTTTGGCTTAAAAATTGGTCATTTATATGATAAGTTGGAGTAGTTTGTTTTTGACTCAAAAATGGGTTTACAACTTTATCCATCGCAAGCCAGCCATTCCAGCCCATATGAATGGTGTCTTGCATAAAGTAAGCTTTGTCACCGTCTTTTGAAAAATCAGCAATATTTGTAAAACCTTGGCTTTGCAGCTGATATTTTATTTTAGCAACGGCTTTTTGATACATTTCTTGGCTCAAACCTGTATAGGCTGCCCATTTGCTATTCACTGGGGGAATAACAAAGAGCACATTTGTATTGTCTTGTGCAAATTGGTTAAGAACCAATTGTAAGTCGTTGTATTCTGGTGATTTTAAATAATTAAATTTTGTTTGAGAATGTTTTAATCGTTTCAGTTGTGTCTTAAGTCGTGTGTCAAAAAAGGTGTTATCAATGTCAAAAGTATTATTGTAGCTGTTCTTTTTTCCATCTACTGTCGCTATTGCGCCTAATTTGTTATAAGAAAAAACTGCAGGCAATTTTTTAGCTTGTGGTTTAACCTTACTATCATAATTATTAAGCGTTGGAATTTGGCTAAATAGAGCATCTTCTTTTTCAAAAATCATGTTTTGCGTATCGAGACTTTTCTTTTCTGAGGCGCTCAATGTTTTGCCAGAAGCCACTTTTTCCATCATATCCTTAAAGGAAGAATCAGGATACATTTTCAAAAAACGTTTTGCAGCGTATTTATCATAAGCGGTGCCTGTTTGATTTTTTAAGAAATCAATGGCTTGTCCACTACTAAAATATTCTTGAAAAGCGCTAGCACTTGCTCCCTTGGCAGTAAACCATTGCGGAGAAATGACATAAACAGCCTGTTTATTTTTTAGCTCTTTATTAATCTGTTGAATACCAAAATAATGCGTTAGCGAAGCAGAACCTCTTTGTCCTAATAAATAAGGAGTATAGTTGCGATGATAGGCTTCTGCTAGGACTGACGGGTGCATTTTGTCCAAGCGCAGCCATTCACTAGAGCCAAAAAACGGCACAAAGCGATGTTTGGTATCTGTCAAAGCACGAACTTTTTTATATTTACTCTTGAAACTATTTTTACTGAGCGATACAGCATCTTTTTTCTCAGCTTGTAAAGAGTGAGAATGATTAGAAGTCGAAACGCCAGCAAATATCAAAGCAACTATTAAAAGTGCACAAATAACAGGTCCTAGAATCTGCCAAAGGCGCTTAAGCATGACATAATTCCTCTATTCCAGCAATAATTTTATTCGCCGTATTCCAATCGTTACGTCCAAATTCTGAAATTGGGATATCAATATCAAAATGGCTTTCTAATTCTACGATAAGTTCTACTGTTCCCATGCTATCTAGCACACCAGCATCGAACAAATCTTCGTCCATCATGTCAGAAACGTCTTCCATGAAAAGGTCATCGATAATTGCTAATACATCTGTTTTAATATCCATTTGATAAACTCCTTTTATGATAATGAAATAAATTTATTTTCCAGCTGTTTTTGGGAACCACAATTGGTCCAAGAAACCTGAAAAGAGTAAGAATGACAACATCACCACATTAAAGGTGATAAACATACCAAGTGCCTGTGTCCATTTGTTATCTGGCAAAGGCTGTAAATCTTGCGCCTTACGTTCTCGATTAATCTTTTTCTTCTTTCGTAACCAAGCATCGTTAATCACAAGCCCAATACCATGGAAAAGCCCGTAGGTAATGTAGTACCAAGTCACGCCATGCCAAAATCCCATGACAAGCATGTTAACAATATAGGCGACGCTTGAGGTAACATTACGATTTTTGAAAACTTTGTGTTTGACCAATACCTTTACCAAGCGCATAAAGACAAAGTCACGGAACCAGAACGACAAACTCATGTGCCAACGATTCCAGAATTCTTTTAAATCCCGTGACTTAAAGGGATGGTCAAAGTTCACTGGGCTCTTAATTCCCATTAGATTCGAAATAGCTAGCGCGAACATACTGTAGCCTGCAAAGTCAAAGAACAAATCCAGACCATAAGCATACATGACACCAAGCGTTGCAATGTTGAACACACCACCCATTTGTAGGGCACATTCTTTAAGTGGTGGTAATAATAAACTTCCAAAAATATAAGCCAGAATAAACTTGTAGAGAAAGCCCAACATTAGATAGTAAACACTTTGCTCTAGCATGTCTAAAAGCTCATTTTTGTCTGGGATATTCTCGTAATCTTCGTTAAAGCGTTTGAAACGGTCAATCGGTCCACTTGAAAATGTTGGCATGAAAAGCAAGAAACGCAAGAATTCCCACAAGGTAAATTCACTCAGTACACCATCTCGCATTTCCATAATCATTCCGACTGCTCGGAAGGTCAAGTAAGAAATTCCTAAAAAGCCAAATAGTGACTGATGATTATCAATAGTCATCAGCGGGCTCACCTTAGTCCAAGCCAGCGGAAAAACTGACAAGAACACCCAAAGGTAGAAAATCCATTTATTATTGTGCTGCTTTCGATAATGATGGTAAGAAAAAACGAGAAAAACTTGCCAAATAACGTAAGCTAGCAGAGAAACTAACTGATTGAGATTTTTACCAGTTAACATCAAGACAATAAAAGCTAAGCTCACCAAGGCTTCGTAGATAGGAAAACGTTTCTTGAAAAATAAACCGATAAAAATAGGAAGTACCGCCACAATCAAATAAAGAAAATATTGCGGATTTCCATAAGCTTCCAAATGCGGCAAATGATGGAGAAAATCAATCATCGGTTATTTACCTCATTCATCAATCCTTTGATATCAATTTTTCCATTTGGTGTTAATGGCAAACTATCACGATAAAGGAATTTTGACGGCATCATATAGTCCATCATAATATCTTTCAAGTCTTCCTTGATAGCCTTAGTTATATCCAATTGGCGGTCAAATTTATCTGCCACGCCTTCTTTCAGCACCACATAGGCTAATAAATTCTGCACTTTGTGGTCTTTGTTATAGCGAGGGACAGCTACGGCTGATTTGATATAAGTTGATTTGTTAAGATTTTGGGAAACTTCTTCCAATTCAATGCGGTAGCCATTAAATTTAATTTGAAAATCCATGCGTCCACCATAAAGCAATAACCCTTGGTCAGTCATAACACCTAAATCCCCTGTATGGTAAGCAGGAAGTCCATTGTATTCAAAGAAAGCTGCTTGCGTGCGTTCTGGATTGTTCAAATATCCTTTTGAAACAGCAGGTCCAGACACGATGATTTCACCTTGCTCTCCATTTGGCAAAGCTTGTCCATTTTCATCAATCACAAAAGTTGGTGAATCTGCTTTGGTGTAACCAATCGGTAGTCGTTTACAAGTTGACAACATTTCATCTGTAATGGCGACAGCTGATAAAGCGACGGTTGCTTCCGTTGGACCATAAGCATTGACAATACGAGCTTTTGGAAAACGATGACGTAATTTCTGAGCCGTTTTAACGGTCAATTCTTCACCATCAAAATAAAAATGTGTTAAATTCGGTAATGTTTTTTCATTGAAGTCATTTGACAACATTGCCATATCAACAAAAGACGGTGTTGATGTCCAAACACCAATTGGCAATTGATTAATCGTTGCAAAAAGACGTGGAAAATCTGTCGTCAGCTCTTTTGGCAGAGCAAATAAAGTTCCACCCAAAGCTAATGTGGGTGCCCAATACATAACAGACAAATCAAACGAATACGGCGGCTGTGCTAACATCTGCGGTTTTTCAGGGACTGAAAAAGCTTCCGCTTCAATCATCCAATTAGTAAAACTGAGAAGATTATCATGCGAAATCTGCACGCCTTTTGGCTGACCTGTCGTCCCAGATGTGAAAATAATGTAATAATTATCATCTCCTTTGACAGAATGCGTCAATTGATAATCTGATTTCTGAGCAAAAATAGTTTTAAGTTCTGCGGATTTGATAACGGGAATATGGCTGATTTCCAATGGAAAGTCACCAACAGCAATAATCAAACTCGGCTCTGCTATTTCTAAAATGGCTTCGATTCTTTCGAGAGCTGAATGTTGATCAACAGGAATATAAGCATGCCCTGACTTAGTCAGTGCCACAAAGCTGGCTAACATCTCATATTCTTGCCCACCAAATACCATGACTGGTGATTTTTCTTCCAACTTCAAAAAATCTATATAAGTTGCCAAAGCATCTGAATCTGCTTTTAAATCACTATAAGTGTGAACATCTCCCAGAATATCATAAACTGGAAAATCTCCCTGAACCTGCGCAAAATGCTCAATTCTCTCAATCATATCATGTAACATGGAAAACTTACCTTTCTAAAATTCATTGTAGATGAAGTTACCCTGACCACGACCAAGATAACTGAAAAAATAGATTAAAGCTAAGAAAATCAGCACATAAAGTAAGGTTTTTAATATAAATTGACTAATTTCTTTCATTTCTCGTTCCTCATCTTAATCAGTATAATCAAATTTATCTGAGAAATCTTGGGCAAATTAACGCAAAACTAAGGCAAAAGTGTGGCAATTTCTCTAAAGTTCAGTTTAACGATTTTTTAGCCATCAGCGCTTACAGAATTGTAAGAAAAAATTTAAACATCAAAAAAGCCTAGTATTACTAGGCTTTCCTATTTATTTTTTAGATGTAACTTCCATTTCATCGCAAATGTGTTGTGATTTTTGCATTTTTATATGACATCATCAATTGCAAGATGGCAGAGATGATGAACGTAATTGCCGCTATGACTAACATGCTTTTAACCGTTCTGTCTACTAGTAACAAAATAACAAGTAACAAGTCAATTATCCAGATACATTTACTAATTTTTTTAAACATCGCAACCTCCCAAATATATGATGTTCAAATCCTAAAAACGCTTACACTACTTATTATACTACTTTTTTTAAACATTTCCAGATATTCTCAAATATGAAAATTTTTTCTTAGTTATTTTTTATTTAGGGCTTTTTGGACATCATCAACAAATTCATAATAGCAAAATAAAAAGCGTCAAAAGACGCTTTTTGTGTTATTTTACTTTCATCATTCGGACTAAGTTTGCACGCTCGGTTTCTTCGAGTTTGAGTTCGATATAATGAATCGTTTCTTCAAGTTGTGGAATGGTTGAGTATTCAAGACCATTGACACGGCGGCGTGTTTTTTCGATTTCATCAGCCATTAACTGACAAGATTTTTCGATTTCAGCTAAGCGAAGTAATTTTTCAGTCAATCCTTCAATAGCGGCTAGGGTATCATCCATTTCACTATTAGAGGCTAGGTAACTATAAACAACATCACCGTTATCATCTCCGTATGGATTTTCAATGTGGCTGTGCATTTTGGGCACGTTCACACTCATGACATTTTCTGTTTCAATGAATAATTGAACTTCTTTAGTTGGAACAGAAAACATTTCTTCTACCATAAGGGTATTTTCAAGAGATTTCGCCATGACAAAATCTTGCATATGACCAACCAGAGCTGCTTCTACTTCTTTACGTAAATCGTTATTTTCACGAATACGGTCAACAAAACGTCGCATTAGCTCGTCTCGTTTATCTTTTAGTAATTTGTGCCCACGAGTTGCTGTTTTTAAACGCTCTTTGAGGTTGCTCAATTCCATTCGAGTTGGCTTGACATTTAATCGTGCCATAGACATTACCTCCTTATCTCAAGATACAAAGGGATGGTTTAAAAGAATCCCCCGTTTAATTGATAGTTAATCAGTCTTCGTCTGTTTTTGTTTGAGGGAGGTATTGGTCAAGCATATCATCCTTGATACGTTTGAGTTCAGTACGTGGTAGGATTGATAACAATTCCCAACCTAAATCAAGAGTTTCTTCGATGCTACGATTTGTTCGGAAGCCTTGGTTGATGTATTCTTCTTCAAAACGTTTGGTGAATTCTACATAGAGTTTGTCGGTTTCAGACAAGGCTGATTCTCCCAAAACTACTGCCAATTCTGCAGCTTGTTTACCTTGGGCATAAGCAGCGAAAAGTTGGTTCATTGTTGCGGCATGGTCACCACGTGTTTTTCCTTCACCAGACCCTTTATCTTTAAGACGTGACAATGATGGCAATACGTTAATCGGTGGACGATAGCCAGAGTTATAGAGTTCATGTGACAAAATAATTTGTCCTTCAGTGATATAACCAGTCAAGTCAGGGATTGGGTGAGTGATGTCATCTTCTGGCATCGTTAAAATAGGAATTTGGGTAACAGAGCCTTTTTTACCAACCAAACGTCCTGCACGTTCATAAAGTGTTGATAAGTTTGTGTAAAGGTAACCAGGATAACCACGACGTCCAGGAACTTCACGACGTGCAGCCGACACTTCACGAAGCGCTTCACAGTAGTTTGTCATGTCTGTCATGATAACCAACACGTGCATGTCTTTTTCATAAGCCAAGTATTCAGCCGTTGTCAAGGCAATACGTGGTGTGGCAATACGTTCAATAGCAGGGTCGTTGGCTAAATTGATAAAGAGAACTGAACGGTCAATGGCACCTGTTTGACGCAAATCGTTCATGAAGAATTCTGCTTCTTCAAAGGTAATCCCCATAGCTGCAAAGACAACCGCAAAGTTTTCATCAGAGTTTAATACTGTTGCTTGGCGGGCAATTTGTGCTGCCAATTCATTGTGAGGAAGACCTGAACCAGAGAATACTGGCAATTTTTGCCCACGAACCAAAGTATTCAAATGGTCAATCGCTGAAATCCCTGTTTGGATAAATTCATCGGGATAATCACGCGCCACGGGATTAATTGCTTGACCGTCAATATCCAAATATTTTTCTGGAATTAACTCTGGTCCACCATCGATAGGTTTACCCATACCATTGAAAATACGTCCAACCATATCTTCTGATACAGGCAATTCCAATGGGTGCCCTGTAAAGCGAACTTTAGCTTTTTCAAGATTGATACCGCTAGAGCCTTCAAATAATTGGACCATGGCTTTATCTTCTTGCACTTCAAGAACTTGACCTTGACGAACTTCACCATTATGAAGCTTGATTTCGACCAATTCGTTATAATGAACGCCAGAGACTTGGTCAACAATCATCAGAGGTCCAACAACTTCTCTGACTGTTCGATATTCTTTAAGAACACTCATCTTAGATACCTCCTTTTGCTAACACTTGATGAATGGCTTCTTGTGCTTGCGCTGATAAAGCCTTGATTTGATCAAGATTATCTTCTGAAATGTATTTACTACGTGCCATACGGTCACGGACTTCAACAGTTCCAGCCATGATTTCAGTGAAGTACGCTCCTAATTCAAGAGCTTTTTTAGCTTCGTCTGCAAAATTAAGAATGTTGTTAAGCATAGCTTCTTGTTTGGCAAATGAAGTGAAGGTATCAACTGGGTCAAAGGCATTTTGTTGCAAGTAATCTTCACGGATTTGTTTGGCAATTTCCATTGTCAAGCGGTCTGTTTCAGAAAGGGAATCAAGACCAACCAAACGAACAATTTCTTCCAAACTAGATTCACGTTGTAAGATATTCATTGCTTGCGTCACTTTGGCTGCCCAATTTGTTTTTTGGACTTTATCAACGTATTTTCCAACTTCGTCTTTGTAAAGTGAATAAGAACTCAACCAGTTGATTGCTGGGAAGTGACGACGTTGTGCAAGTGGTGCATCCAAGCCCCAGAACACTTTAACAATACGCAAGGTATTTTGCGTAACTGGTTCTGAAATATCTCCTCCTGGAGGCGATACGGCACCAATGGCGGTGATTGTTCCTTCGCGTCCTTCTTGACCAAGTACACGGGCACGACCAGCACGTTCATAGTATTCAGCAATACGAGAACCTAGGTAAGCTGGGTAACCTTCATCACCTGGCATTTCTTCCAAACGTCCTGACATTTCACGAAGAGCTTCTGCCCAACGAGATGTTGAATCCGCCATAATAGCAACAGAATAGCCCATATCTCGGAAGTATTCAGCAATTGTGATACCTGTGTAAATAGAGGCTTCACGCGCAGCCACGGGCATATTTGACGTATTGGCAATCAAGACTGTACGTTGCATGATAGACTGACCAGTATTTGGGTCAATCAATTCTGGGAATTCATTTAGAACGTCAGTCATTTCATTACCACGTTCCCCACAACCAACGTAGATAACGATATCCACATTCGCAAATTTGGCGATTTGGTGTTGAACAACTGTTTTACCAGCACCAAATGGTCCTGGTACGGCAGCCGCACCACCTTTTGTTACAGGGAAGAACGTATCAATAACACGTTGCCCTGTTACCAATGGTTCTTCTGGAATCAAACGTTGTGCAACTGGACGTCCTTTACGAACAGGCCATTTTTGCAAAAGTGTTCCTTTAAAAATAGAACCATCTGCTTGTTCGATTTCATAGACTGTATCTTCAACGGTGAATTCGCCAGCTGTGATTGAAATCAATTTCCCTGCCACGTTATTTGGCACCATAATACGGTGTTCCACAACGACAGTTTCTTGAACAGTTCCTAAAATATCCCCTGTGCTAACTTCCGCACCGACTTCTAAACGAGGGACAAAATTCCATTTAGCTTCACGGTCAAGACTAGGAAGCTCAACCCCACGAATCAAGAAATCGCTGTTAGTTGTTGTTTTAAAACGGTCAAGAGGACGTTGAATCCCATCAAACATTTGAGAAATCAACCCTGGTCCTAATTCAACAGATAATGGACTTCCTGTTGTTACAACAGGTTCACCAGGACCAAGTCCTGACGTTTCTTCATAAACTTGGATGGAAGCTTGGTCACGGCGCATTTCAATAATTTCACCGATTAAGCCCAAGTTCCCAACACGACAAATATCCTGAATATTTGCCTCTTGCATCCCAGAAGCCACAACTAGTGGTCCTGAAACTTTTATAATTTTTCCTTGGCTCAAGATTTTTCCTCCTGATTAAGATAAAACTTCTCTAGTGTTTCTCATCTTCTTAAACACAATACCTGAGAAATCAATATCATAATTTATTTAAAATGATTTAGTCATCGCTAATTGACATCGAGCATTACAGCCACATACTACGTCAGATAAACAGACTGTTACGACGGATTTTTTGGGATTCGATGATAAGCCCTAAAAATCCTAGTAAGCGAACTAGACAACTGCCATAGCAGCCACACTTACTACCAACCATCACACCCACTAGATAAACAGATTGTTACGACGCGAGAAGGAAAGTTCGTTATTTAACTTTCCGACGAGCTAGTGAGGGGCTTAGGTTGGCGATATAACGCCAAGCGTGACAGCACTAAACACTTTAGCCTATAACTAAACTGTTACGACGGATTTTTTGGGGTTCGATAATAAGCCCTAAAAATCCTAGTAAGCGAACTAGGCAACTGCCATAGCAGCCACACTTACTACCAACCATCACACCCACTAGATAAACAGATTGTTACAACACTCGTTACTAACTATGAGCTAGTAAGGGGCTTAGATTGGCGATATAACGCTAAGCGTGACAGCACTAAACATCTTATTCTATAACTAAACTGTTACGACGGATTTTTCGGGATTCGATAATAAGCCCTAAAAATCCTAGTAAGCGAACTAGGCAACTGCCATAGCAGTTGGCGTAGCATTACTAGATACTTTAGTATCAGTAATGCTTGGTCGGTTACAAAATATTCTGTCCGACTGCTTTTTCGACATTGTCTTGGACACGTTGTAAGCCGAGCCCCGTTGACCCTTTATGGGTTGGAATAAGGATAACGGCTGGTGTCACTTGTGTATCATAGTAAGCAATAGTATCTGGAATTTCAGCTGCAATATCTTCTGTCAGATAAATAATACCGTAATCATTCATTGCTAATTGACGTAGAGTATTGGTAGCTTCTTGTGGATGATTGACTGGGAAAGTATTAAAACCAATCATACGAAATGGCAAGATGGCATCACGATTACCTACAACGCCAATTTTGTATTTTTTATTGTCCATAGATTGGTCGCATCCTTTCTTTTACAATATCTAACGAAATGTCATTACACAAAGCTGATAGTAGCAAACGAAGATTTTTCACTTCAAATTCACGTCCTAGCAAATAACGTGCCAAAACCAACGGTCCTTGCACCTCATAGCGAGCTTGGTCGAGCAATTGAAACTGTATCAAATCGTAAAGATATTCTAACTCTACGACCGAAATCGTCCCTTGACGAATTTTGTCTTCATATTCTACCAACGAAGCCTCTAAAATTCCTGGATTGACTTGGTTAAACCAAGATATCAAGTCATTTTGTTCAACTAAATCAATAAATTCTCTAGCTGAAAGGCTACCGTCATCTGACAAAAGTTGAAGCATAAAACTATGCGGTTTCTTTTGTCGTAAAGCACGTTTGATAGTGATAACATTGTAAAAATCAATCATCAAAGTAATTGCTTGGTTAAACACATCAACTTCGGACTGCTCTGCTATTTTACGTAAATGCTTGAAATAAGCCAAATCTGCTCCAATCTCAAGCACACGAACATCTTTGTAGTCTTCATATTCTGCCCAGACATCTCGAATTTCTTCTACCATAAATTCTGGGAAAAAGTCTGACTTCAACGCTGAAACCATATGTTGTAAAGCTTCCAAAGATTGTTCACCGATTGGAATTAGCAAAGCTGATAAATCTTTTCCAGTCGCTTTATTTTTGAGAAGCACCTTGATATTGTGGTAAACATAACGTAGTGAAAACATGGTTACGATTGTTTTTTCAGGCGCTTCGGCGAATGCCCAGTGATATTCACGAGACAATTCACGCATCAAACTCGCATCAATAGCCGTTAAATCATCTAATTCTTCTGCCGAAAGTTGGTAAGGTGTTGCTTGCAAGAGCAAGGCTAACTCTTCCTTATTAGCAGATTGAAGCATTTTTTGAAACGTGTCTACGGTGATAAAACTATTTTCTTTGACAGCTATTGTCGTATTGATTTGAGAAAAGAGATTTGAATCCATCAGATACCTCCTCTAATTCTCTTTGAAAATATCAGCAGCAATACGTGAGCTTTCTTCTTTATAAATCGATTCAATCAAGTCAGCATACAAATAAGTATCATCCACCTGTCCGATTGAAATGACAAGACCAGCTTGACCAGCAATCGTATCATTTTCAAAAGTAACTTGTGAAAAATCATCTTGCAATGCTTTAAGGTCACTGTCACTCAATTTTTCAGCAGTTACTTGACCAAAAGTAACCGTAACTGCTTGGTTGGCATATTTTGCCAAGACCTTACGGATAAAGGCTAATTCATCAGTTACTGCCCAAGCAAACATATTATCTTTTGCTGCTGCAAAAAGCTCTTTTAAGACTTTTTGCTTAGACACCAAAGTAGACTGACGTTCTTGGTTGTGAATTTGTTGAGCTTCAATTTGAAAACGTTGATTAATATCTTTGAGTTGACTTTGGCGCTCTGCTTCTTTTTCACGTAGTAAACGAGCTTTATCTGCCTCAAATTCTGTTTTTAATCTATCTTCAGCAGCACTCAAACGTAATTTGCCTTCTTGATGAGCTTGTTCAATAATCGATTGTTTTAGTGCATTTGTGTCACTCACTTGAACACCTCTTTCTAAGATAATATCCTAACCGTTACATTAGGAAAATAGTAATTAAATTGCCTCTGATTATCCTACACGAAGTGTCAAAAGGAAAGAAACAACGAAAGCAAGGATGGCATAAGTTTCAACCATGGCAGCAAGGATAGCACCTTTCATGAATTCTTCAGGGCGTTTTGCCAAGATTTGCATACCAGCAACAGCCACATTTCCTTGGTGTTTAGCTGAGAAATAACCAACAATCGCAACAGGAAGGGCTACAAAGAAGTATGCCACACCTTTTTCAACGGAAAGGTCTGGAGATAATTGCAACCAAATCAAGATTCCGATAACGAATCCGTAAAGACCTTGTGTACCTGGCAAAAGTTGAAGAATCAAAGCTGACGCAAATTTTTCAGGTTGTTCTTTAAGCAAAGCAGCGGCTGCTTGACCAGCTTTACCAACACCATAAGCAGAGCCCATACCACTAAGAGCAACGGCTAAGGCAACACCAAGAGCTCCGAAAAATGCACCACCATGTGCTGAGAAGTAAGTAGCTAATTGTTCCATTTTAGTTTTCCTCCGATTGAGATTTTATAGTAACTTTAACGTATTTTTCAGATGATTTTAAAGGTTGGAATGGTTTTCCGCCACCTTCATAAAATTTACCGAAAAATTCAACAAACATCAGACGTGCACCATGCACATAGCCTGACAACAGTGATAAGAAAATATTAATAGCATGCAAAAGTATAAAGATGACAATACCAATAGTAAAGCGTGCCACTGGTGGGAAGATTTCAACAATCAAGTTGAAAGCAGAGCCGATACTAGCCCCTGACAAGCCAAGCGCCATCAAACGCGTAAAGCTGACCAAGTCTCCCACATAACCACTAATATTATAGAGATTGTAAAGACCGCTTCCTAATCCCACCAAACTTTTAGCTTGAATAATTGAGACAATGACAATACCAACTGCATTTGCAATGGCAAGCACCGCACCAACGGTTGTTAATACTGATAAACCAGGAAGCATATTTCCTAAGACAATCAATAAAATACCAATTAATATCAAGCACCAAGCAAAGCCAGAATTATAACTTTCAGCATAATCCTTCATTCGCAATTTTTGCAGACCACCTAGAAGCAGTCCGACAACAACTGTCACAAAACCAAAAGCAACTGATAAAAGTAAAATGGTCATCACATCAGTCGTTGTTGACAAAAGAACGATTGGCATCGTGTATCCAAAGAACGAACCATAAATAATCCCCCACAAGGATACCGCTACCGCTAAAATATTAAAGAATTTCAAGAAACGTTTTGTTCCTTTAGGCAAATTGAAGAATTTCAACGCCAAGAATGTTGCTAAGAACAAGAAAAGCCCATAACCTAAGTCCGCCACCATCATTCCAAAAAATGTAAAATAAAATGGCATCAAAATTGGTGTCGGATCTTTTTCGTAGTACTTAGGCAAAGCGTACATTTCTGTCACTAGTTCAAAAGGCTCAACTAGTGGATGATTTTTTAGCTTGATAGGGACAGCTTCCCAATCATCTTCAACCACATCGAGTTCTTGTACAAAAACACTATCACCGAATTGCTCTTGAATTTCTGATTTCAACGTGTCAACTTGATCCGTTTCCACCCAACCTTCCAAAGCAACCAAGTGCTTAGTACTAGCCAATTTTTTCTTTGCTTCTTGTCTAGCATAGAGTCCTAGGACATAGTCCGTTTGAACCTTCAACGCTTGCAATTCTTCTTGAGAGACCTTTAATTCACCTTCAAGCTCTAATTTTTGAGCTGTCCAAGCAGCCACTTCTTCTTTCATTTGAGAAATAGCTTGCGCTGGTAGAACAGTCTTTTCATATTCAAACGGCTTGAAGCCATAATCATCAAGTGCCACTGACACTTGGCCACTTTGAAAGACAATCACACCATATTCCCAAGCTGAACTAAAGACGTCTTGAACCTCTAAAGCTGGATTCGCTTTAAGTTGATGATAAAGAGCATCATCATCTGTTTTAGGAATCGTTCCAATAACACCATGAATAAAATCAAAATGATTCAATTCTTCTGGTGTCACATCAAGCACCTGCCAATCTAATAAACGATTGATTTCTGTTTGATGTTCTGAAATACGTCGCTCCAAATCACGAGTTTGTCTGATTTTATCATTAACCTGATTGATTAATACATCAGCGGAGTTGTCACGACCAAAGGCTTCTAATTCTGCAAAAGACATTGAAAAATCAGGCTTTCGCAAGGATTGAATCGTTCCTTCTTTTGGAATAAAGTGTTGTAACTTTCCAATCGTTGCTTCCAAAGTCTGCTGCCTTCGTGCCAAATGAGAGAGCGCTTCTTCACCTGTCAGCTCCTTATTAGCTTCTTGCCAGCGAATCTGCGGAAGATTGACTTGCTCATTTTCAAAAGCAGTTTGCCAATCATCCATCTGCGTCATATCACGTATCTGAACCACTTGTGATTGCTGAATGGCTAATAGCAGAGCGTCAAGCGTTTCTTTTGAGAAGATTAAAGAAATCTTCTTCATTTGACTAATTGCCATATTTTTCTACCACCCTGTCCACAATTTGCTGAACCAGATCGTCTTTTTTAGTCATCAAAACTGACCTGACATTACTATCGTTTTTTGCCATAGTTGCTGTCAAATTTTCTTTCAAATGCGCCGTCTTTTCAGTAAGCTCTTCTGAAAGCTTCTCAGTGTCAATTTGAGTTTTCTGGTCACAATCCGTTTCGATACGTTCTAATTCTTGTGTAAATTGCGAACGTAAACCTTGAATTTTAGCATCGTAATCCGCCAAAACACCTTTGGCTTCAGCTTCAATACCCTGCATGGTTTCTAAAATGGAATTTGCCACCGTGACACCTCCTCTCAATAATTACTTTTATTGTACCAAAAATCCATCAAGAATATTAGCAAATGTTAAGTTTTTTTGTTCTTATTCCATATTCGCATAACATTATTCCTTTATCAAAAAAGCTATTACAGTCGAAAATCATAAAAAATACTATCATCACCTCGTGGTTCATGATAGCATTTTCTTTTTTCAAAATCTTAGTTAATATTTTCCCATTGCCAATTTTGAACTTCAGGAATATCATCCCCATTTTCACGGATATAGGCCGTATGGTAAGCCACTTTGTCATCCATTTCTTTAGCAAATGCATCCGCTTGTGCTCCGAGTACAGCTTGCGCCGCATCTTTTGCGATATGGAAACGGTCCATTTCAGATAACACTCGCATATCAAATGGAGTTGTGATATCCCCATTTTCACGGTAACCATGGATATAAACATTGTGATTAGCACGGTTAAAGAACAAATCACGAATCATATTTTCATAACCATGGAAACCAAAGATAATAGGTTTATCCGTAGTGAAAAGCTTGTTAAAGACCTCATCAGAAAGTCCTCGAGGATCAACTTTTGGTGAGCGAAGTTTCAAAATATCCACCACATTGATAAAGCGAATCTTAATATCTGGGAAAGCTTGATGGAGAATGGAAATACCAGCTAAAACTTCCAAGTTTGGCTCAGTACCAGCTGCCGCAAAGACAACATCAGGCTCCTGACCATTATCAGTTGATGCCCAATCAATCACCTTATACCCTTCACGTGCTAATTCTTCGGCTTCCTCAACAGAATAAAATTGAGGACGTGGGTGTTTAGAAGTAACGAGGACATTAACCTTGTCTTCATCCGCTAAAGCTTTTTCCATGACCGCAAAGAGTGAGTTTGAGTCAGCTGGCAAATATTCACGGATAAATTCTGGTGTCTTTTCTGCCAAGTGAGTCAAGAGACCTGGGTCTTGGTGAGTATAGCCATTGTGGTCTTGTTGGAAAACGGTTGATGTCGCAATCAAGTTTAGTGATGGGTAATTTTTACGCCAATCTGTATGTGTTTTTGATTTACGTAACCATTTGAAGTGTTGGGTAATCATAGAATCAACCACACGCAAGAATGACTCGTATGACGCAAAGAAACCATGACGACCTGTCAAAACATAACCTTCCAAGAAACCTTCGGCTTGGTGTTCAGATAATTGTGAATCAATCACACGACCAGCTGGTGAAAGCCATTCATCATAGGCGTCGTCACGACGACCAAGCCACTGACGATTGGTTACTTTAAAGATGTTGTTCAAGCGATTTGACTTGGTTTCATCAGGACCAAAGACACGGAAATTATCTGGATTTGCCTCAATAAGGTCCGCAACATAATTTCCAAATTCAATCATGTCTTGTTTCATGACACTACCAGGCTTTGTCGTATCAATCGCATGTTTGCGCCAGTCAGTAAGGTCTAGTTTTTTAACAATACCAGCATTTGTGATAGGATTCATTGACATACGACGGTCACCTTTTGGTGAAATGGCACGAATTTCTTCCTTGATATAGCCTTTCTCGTCAAAAAGTTCTTCTGGACGATAAGAATTCAACCAGCTTGTCAAATGGTCAATGTATTCCATATGACCTGCTTCAACAGGAATTGGCACTTGGTGTGCACGGAAACCACCTTCAATCGGTTCCCCATTCCATTCTTTTGGTCCTGTCCACCCTTTTGGAATACGGACAATAAGCACAGGCCAAACTGGTTGCGTCGCTTCGTCTGCAGGGTGCTTGCGAGCTTCTGTTTGAATGGCTTTGATTTCTTCAATAACAGCATCGAGCGTGTCAGCCATTTGCCCATGAATCACTTCTGGATCCTTACCTTCAACAAAATAAGGTTTCCAACCCAAGCCTTCAAACAATTGAGTTAATTCCTCATCGGTTTTACGGGCAAGAATTGTTGGATTGTGGATTTTCCCACCATTAAGATAAAGAATTGGAAGAACCGCACCATCATTCACGGGGTTAATAAAGGTATTTGAAAACCAACCAGCATTAAGCGGACCTGTTTCAGCTTCACCATCGCCGATAACCGTTGCGGCAATCACATCAGGATTATCAAGAATAGCACCTGTGGCATGTGACAACGCATAACCAAGCTCGCCACCTTCGTGAATGGAACCTGGTGTTTCTGGCGCAGCATGTGAGGCAATCCCACCTGGGAATGAGAAGATTTTACAAAGTTGTTTGAGACCTGCTTCATCTTGCGTGATTTGTGGGTAACGTTCCGTATAGGAACCATCGATGTATGAGTTTGATACCATGACTTGCCCACCGTGACCAGGTCCTTCAATGTAAAACATATCCAGGTCATATTTGTTAATCACACGATTCAAGTGAGCATAGATAAAGTTTTGCCCAGCAATCGTTCCCCAGTGTCCAATTGGGTGGACTTTGACATCGTCTTTTGTCACTTCACGACGCATTAATGGGTTATCTTTCAAATACATCTGCGCAACTGAAATGTAATTAGCTGCACGCCACCACGCATCAACTTTATGTAAATAATCTTTGCTGTTATAATTTACCATTAATTAAAAATCCTCAATTTCTTTTTTAAATAATACCAAACGATAGGTTGGCTAACTTTTGAATGTTTCATAATGATATTTCCCCACTTATCTCACTTTTCCTTTAGCACTTTTCCAAAGGATTCCTCCAAAAGTATTAACACTTAACCTCTTTATCACTAATACTTAGACTTATTCAGACTCATTAAAATCAACTAACTGATGAGACAATTCAGCTGTTTGGCGATATGCCTGTTTCCAAATGTTATAAACCTTATCGTAACGCTCAACATTTTCTGGTCTTGGTAAAAATGTTGCTTCTTTATAATGGACAAATGCCTTGGTCACATCTTCTAAAGTTTCATAAAATTGACAACCATACGCCGCAATCATACAAGCCCCTAATCCTGGTCCTTGGTCGACTGTCAAACGGAGCATTTCTGCATTGAAAATATCTGCTTGCATTTGTAAAATATCAGGGTTTTGAGCACCACCACCAACTGAAATTAACTTTTTAAACGTTTTTCCTTTAGTTTTTTCCATGATGTCTTTTGAATCACGCAATGAAAAAGTGATGCCCTCTAATACAGCTCTTGAAAAATGTTTTTGCTTATGACGAGCAGATATTCCTAGGAAACTACCTCTGATTTTAGAATCAAAATGCGGTGTTCGTTCCCCCACAATATATGGAGTGAATAACAGGCCTTCCGAACCAGGCGAAACAGTATAGACTTCAGATAACAATTCGTTAAAACTTAAGCCTTTACCAAAAGTTTCTTTGTACCAATTTAAAGAATTGCCAGCCGCCAAGGTAACGCCCATAGAATAATAAGCATTTGGCACAGTATGATTAAAGAAATGAAGTTTTCCTTGGTAATCAGCTACATTAGGCTCGTAGGCTGAAACAACACCTGACGTTCCCATTGAAACAAGCCCAATTTCTTCATTAATCAATCCAACACCCAAAGCCGCTACCGCATTATCCGCACCACCAGCAAATACTTTTACCTGATTTTTAATCCCATAACGTTCGGCAATTTCAGCTTTAACCACTCCAGTTTGCGCCGTTGATTCAACTAACTCTGGGAGAATTGCCATATCAATATTGAAAGTCTCTGCTATCTCAGAAGACCATTCTTTTTGGTTGATATCTAGCAATAAAGTTCCTGCCGCATCTGAAAAATCAGTACAACTATTTCCTGTTAACCATAAATTAAGATAATCTTTTGGCAACATGATTTTACTAACTTTAGCCCATACCTCTGGTTCATTTTCCTGTAACCAAAGAATCTTAGGCAATGTGAAACCTTCTAAAGCAATATTTCTTGTGATATCAAGTAATTTACTGCCAAGTTTTTCCGTAATTTGCTCACATTGTTTTGTCGTTCTAACATCATTCCACAAAATAGCTGGATAAACGGGACTATTATCTTCATCTAAAACAACCAATGAATGCATCTGACCAGAAAAACTAATACCAGCCAATTCACTACCAAAGTCAGGAACATCAAGAGATAATCCTGTCAAAACAGTTTCTAGAGCAACTACCCAGTACTCTGGTCTTTGTTCAGAATAGCCCTGCTTTGGTGTGTCAATCCCATACTCAGCGGATTTTGTTATAATAAGATTTCCTTTATCATCCATCAGAACCCCTTTTAAACTAGAGGTTCCTAAATCAATCCCTAAAACATAAGACATACGTGCCTCTTTTCTAAAAATATGCCGCTCAGGAGATTATGAACGGCATATGTAATTCTTTTTTATTAAACAAGATAATCGTTCAAACGAGATTTAACCAATTCAATATGACTTGATTCAAGCTGTGGATTATCATGTTTAAGCGCATAAGCTGTCAAACTGTCAAAATCTTCTTTATCAGCCAAGATGCTTGCACCGATACCTTCTTTGTATGAAGCGTAACGTTTTTCTTTAATATCTTCAAAGAAGCGATCTTCACGCAATTTCGCAGCAGCTTTCAAACCACGGGCAAAAGTATCCATACCTGCAATATGAGCTAATAAAAGGTCATCCATTTCATGTGAAGAACGACGAACCTTGGCGTCAAAGTTAATACCACCAGGTTGAAGACCACCATTTTCTAAGATTTGAAGCATTGCAAATGTTGCATCATAGATGTTTGTTGGAAACTCATCTGTATCCCATCCAAGAAGCACGTCACCTTGGTTGGCATCGATTGAACCAAGAGCATCATAATCACGCGCAACGTTCAATTCATGCTCAAAAGTATGACCAGCAAGAGTAGCATGATTAGCTTCCAAGTTAAGTTTAAAATCATTTTCTAAACCATGTTTAAGAATGAAAGCCATAGTAGTCGCTGCATCAAAATCATATTGATGTTTTGATGGTTCTTTTGGTTTTGGTTCAATCAGGAATTGAGGTTTATGACCAATTTTTTCACCATAAGCAATAGCCATTTTGAACAAACGAGCAATGTTATCTTGTTCAAATTTCATGTCTGTATTTAGAAGAGTTTCGTAACCTTCACGTCCACCCCAAAAGACATAATTTTCACCACCAAGTTTTTTAGAAATATCCAAACCTTTTTTCACCTGAGCAGCTGCATAAGCAAATACTTCTGCATTGTTAGATGAAGCAGCACCGTTGTTAAAACGTGGATGAGAAAACATATTGGCAGTGTTCCAAAGGAGTTTTTTACCAGTTTCTTCCATTTTTTCCTTGATAAGATCAGTAATTTCATCAAGATTTGCAAAGAATTCTTCCAAAGAATCACCAGCTGGTGCAATATCAACATCATGGAAACAGAAGTAATCCACATCAAGTTTTACCAAAATTTCAAAAAATGCTTCCACACGATTTTTTGCTGTTTCCATTGGAGTAGCACCAAACCAAGTACGTTGATTAACAGCAGTACCAAAAGGATCTGAACCATCTTGCGTCATTGTATGCCAGTAAGCCAATGCAAAACGAAGGTGTTCTCTCATTGTTTTTCCTTCAACCACTTCGTCTGGATTATAGTGACGGAAAGCAAACGGATTTTCTGTACTAGTTCCTTCGTAAACAACCTTTTCTACATTTGGAAAGTAAGCCATAATTTTTCTCCCTTATAATTTGATTTAAGTTGGTTAGTTTGTTAAACTAACTTACAGACATAGTATAAGCGTATCAGATTTTTTTGTCAAGCGCTTTCATAAAATTTTTGAGTTTTTTTCCCACAATTATGTTAAACTTACTTTAAAAGGAGGGATCGTTATCGTTACGGACAAGTATCTCATCAGAGAAAAAAATCAAGCCCTAGTATTAAAAACTATTATAGAAAATCAACCCATCTCACGTGCTGAAATCTCATCACTTTTAGAACTCAACAAAGCAACCGTGTCATCTATCACATCAGAGCTCATTGATAACGAACTAATTTCTGAAGCTGGGATTGGTAAAGCTGCAGCAACTGGGGGAAGAAAACCAATTTACCTTACCTTTCTTCCTGAAGCTGGACTCGTTTTAACTCTGGATATTGGCTATAACTACCTTAATGGCATGCTAACGTTTTTAAATGGTAAAATCGTAAAAAAACAAAGCATAAACTGTTCTATAACGGCTGATAATGTCTTGCAAAACATTAATGATATCGTTGATGAACTAACGCATGACGCCCCTTCTACCACTCACGGTATCGTGGGAATGGCTGTTGCTATCCATGGTATTGTTGTTAATAATAGCATTCGCTTTACACCGTATTCAGACCTAACAGGAAAATCATTACACAAACAACTAACTGATTGCTATGATTTTCCAATTCTTTTCGAAAATGAAGCCAATTTAACAGCTTTAGGAGAGTATACATTTACTTCTACTCATGACAATATTATCAGCGTTAGTATCCACAGCGGTATTGGTGCTGGAATTATCCAAAATGGAAAGCTACAAATCGGAGCTCACGGACAAGCTGGGGAAATTGGTCACACCATTTTACATCCTAATGGCATTGCATGTGCCTGTGGTAATCATGGGTGTCTTGAAAAATATGCTTCAAATAAAGCCATTTATGACTTATACGCCAAACATAACAATCTCAGCAGGGTAAACTCAGATGTTTTAACACAAGCTATTTCTGCTAAAGATAAATTTGCTCTAGACCTAATGACTGAAAAAGCCAATGAACTCGCTAATGCTCTTAATACCTTAGCCGTTTTATACGACCCGCAAATTATTATCATTAACAGTTCTCTTTATATCAAAAATCCTCAATATTTATCAGAACTTGAAAAAAATATTAAGAGTACTTTCGCCAAAAATGTCACGCTTGCTATTAGTAGTCTAGGTGATGATGCTACACTCTACGGCGGCGTTGCACTTGTGATTAATAATTTCCTTAACACCCCAGGTATTAAATTTTCGAAATAATTTTTTGTAATATAAAAGCCTAAGATAACTGATGAACCATTATCCTAGGCTTTTTTCATACTGTAAATTATTCTTTTATCACTACTAATTTTTCATAAAATAAAAACCGCCAGACTCGAGCACTGACGGTGACTTATATTCTATCAATTATGCAGATAAAACTTTACGTCCTTTACGACGGCGAGCAGCAAGCACGCGACGTCCGTTTTTAGTTGACATACGGTGACGGAATCCGTGTTTACGTTGACGACGGATTTTACTTGGTTGATAAGTACGTTTCACGATGAATACCTCCTCATAGATTTTCGTATTCGTTTAGCCGGCTATATTTGATCAGTTACTAAACATACCATACTATTTTATAATAAGAAAAGGAAGCTGTCAAGGTCTACTTAGTTTTTTTCTCACTCACAAAATCAAATCTTTTTCGCATGAGTAATCAAAATACCCCAGCATATAACTGGGGGAAGCCTATATCATTCTTCTAAAGCCGCGTATACGGCTTCTTTTAATTCACCAATAGTTGTTGCCTCAGGAGAATCTAAGCTTAGTTCTTCAATAACTTGACCAGTTTCAGTATCGTATGTTTCTAAAACAGCGTGATTATCATATATCGAATAAAAAAGACCACCTTCTCATCAGCAATAACTTTAGTATCATCGCTAACATTCATTGATTCAAACATCTCATCAGCGTAATCTTTTGTAAAAAATTCTTCACCCTTTAAATCGCTAACAATCTTATCAATGGTATAATTACCAGTCTTATGCGATACCACACTAGTCTCAACATCAGAAGCTACTAATTGAGTATTGACCCCAAACAATGAAAATAACACCCCTAAAGTACAACAAACAACCAAAAACACCTTTTTCATAATCTATTTCCTCCCTAAAACCATAATCATTATAAAAATATATACTTTTTAAAAAGTATACCATTTGCCATCTCATTTTCAAAATATTTTAATGCTAAATATCAAAAAAAGTGAGGCAACTAAAGTCTCACTCTCTTAGATTTATAGATACTTACTGATTTTTCTCTTGTAATTTCTTATTGATATTTCTCACACGAGTGCTGAAGCTTAGATAGATAAACAACCAAATCACCAAATAAATAATGAAAAATTCAGCTAAAAAACGCCATGACCAGATAAATGATGTCGTGATACCATTAAGCAAATTAAGACAACTATCCAAACTATAAACCAAACAAAAATGAATGATAAATTGCCAAATGACTGGGAGAATTTCTGATTCAAAAATCATGCTAACCAAGCCAATCAAACCACTAATAAGTACCACATTCATAATCTGTTGAACGGTCTGTGTCTCAGCGCCACTTTGCCACAAGAAAAAGATGTATACTAAACTTCCAATGCCAATCCCCATAAACCAATAAATACTGATAAGTTTTATATATTTTTTCACATCGAATTCCTCACAATCCCAAACATCTTTCTAACTCTGACAAATAACGTCGACTAACATCTGTTTTAATTTTTCCTGTCAAGATTGCCAACATATTGCCTGAAAAGCTATTCTCAAGTGCTTTCAGATGATTGATATTAATCAAAGCATGCTTAGAAACCTGCACAAAATCTGGATTAGCTAAGCGCTCACGAAATTTATACAGACGGTCAGTTGTCACCAGGCGCCCTTGTGTCGTTTCTAAAATAAGGGCAGAGCCGTCAACATCAACAAGAATCAAATCCGCCACACGCAACATTTCAATGCGGTCTACCGTTTTTATCGGCAAAACTGTCGGCTCTTTTTGCTCAAATTGAGCAAGATAATCCAGAACTTTTTGTACGGAATTGTCAAGCTGACAGCTTTTAACTAAGACTTCAATAACATCTTTTGGTAACTGCTTATCTTCCTCAAACTGATAATGCACAACTCTCTCCCTCATTTTCTACTTATCCACTAATCACTGGACGTTTTTCCTTGACGATTAACATCATTCCTAGAATGCCAAGGCTAATAACCAGCACACCGCTGATGATTAGCAATTCTTGATTGATCGTCGTTAATTCTTTTAATTTTAAGCCAATGCCTAAGTACACTTTTTCTGATTTTCCCAGATAATCTTGGTTAATCAACGTCTGACGATAAGCCGCAGCGACGTAAGCTGCTGGTGTTATTTTAACCACAATTTGTGCAATATTCGGTAATGTTCCAATTGGCATATAGACGCCCACGAGAAACCCTGAAACTGTCCCAACAATGGTTGATAAAGCCTCACTAGACTCTATCGATTTAAAAAATTGTAAAATCAGCAAAGCAAGACTTGCTCCGAGCAATGACCCTAAAACCATTATACCAAGTATTTGTGGTAAATGTGAGTCAGAAAGGCTAATATTATCTTGCCAATGAAAGTAGAGTTTCATCACGACAAACATAAATGCTTGCATGGTAAAACCAATGACGCTCGCTGACATTAAATAACCTAGATAGACTTTAAAACGTGACGTATCAGTCAACAGAAAATCTTCTAGCTTGTGATTTTCTCGGTCATGAACTAGGCGAACAATTCCTGTCCAAGTTGTCGTAATGCTCGTTATCGCCAAGGTGCCACCAATCACCCAATTATCTAAAATTTCTTCCAAATGTGGTGTTCCAGACCAAGAATCCTGCATATTTTTTTGCAAGAAAATAATGTATAAACCAAAAGCAATCAAAGCTCCCAACAGTGAGAAAAAGATACTCATTTTATTGGAAAAATAAAGTTTCAAATTTCGTTTGGTCATCGCAACCATTTACGCCATCTCCCTTCCCGTAATGCTTAAAAAGACATCGTTGATATTAGCCTTTTTGTAATCAAAATCCTCAATCACGGCTCGCTTGTCCGACAAAATCGCTAGAGCTTCTGACACACTGTTAACCTCAATTTTCAAGCAATCATCCGCTTGTAGATAATAATCAGTATCCTGAAAAGCTTTCACTTGCTGTGTTTTGATTAATAAATATGGCTGTGTATAAGTCTCTTTCAATTCTTTGGCTGACCCTTTTGCTAAAACCTTACCATGGTCAATGATATAAGCCATATCCGCATTTTCAGCCTCTTCAAGGTAATGCGTTGTCAAAAAGATTGTTAAATTTTCTTCTGCTTGCAACTGGCGCAATAATTGCCAAATAGCTTCGCGTGTCTGAATATCAAGCCCTGTTGTTGGTTCATCCAAGAAAAGCAAATTTGGCTTGTTCAAAAGTGCACGAACAATATCAACGCGGCGACGTTGCCCTCCTGACAAGGTTCCATATGTCTGATTAAGAAAAGTATGAATCCCCGTCAAATGAACCAATTTATCCATCCAATCCTTATCACGATTACGGTAAAGTGCCGAACGACTCCTCAAATTATCCAAAACAGTCAATTCAGCGTCCAAGACACTCTCTTGAAAAACCATTCCGATTTTCAAATCTGGCGCTAATTCAATCTCACCAGATGTCGGTGCCAAAAGCCCCGTCAACATCCGCATTGTCGTAGATTTCCCAGCACCATTTGTGCCAATATAGGCTAATAACATTCCCTCTTCAACTTCCAAATTCAAATGGTCAATCACCAATTGGTCACCAAATGTTTTCATAAGATTCTTCGTTCTAATCAACATAACCTTTCCCTCCCTTTTGCAGCCATTATAGCAAAAAAGCCCCAACAAAAGAGGCATCTTACGGTAAGCGGTTAAAAAGAGCAACTAAGCGGTAAAAACGGAAGAGTGAGACAACTAAATTTTTCACATTCATGAACCTAAAAATGACAACAACATAAAAAGCTGAGCACTTCTGTCTCAGCCTTTTAACTATTTTATTGAACAACAGTCACAACGACGTAGCGGTTAGGGTCATTACCTTCTGAATAACTATCTACTCCATCAATGCCTGTGATTGTTTTATGAACAATTTTACGTTCGCTATTGCTCATTGGGTCCATGACATAATCTTTACCTGTTTCAAGGACACGGTTAGCAGCTTTACGAGTAAATTCAATCAATGTTTCTGTGCGGTGTTCCACATAATCATGGACATTTAAAATCACAGAAAAATTCTTTGAATAACGGTCATGTAAGAAGTTTTGTGAAAGCAATTGAAGAGATTTCAATACTTTTCCATGGTAACCAATGACACGTCCTGCCTCTGGTGTTTCAATTTGTAGATTGATTTGGCGACGGTTGTGGCTTGTTTCCACGGTTGCTTCAATGTCCATTTCGTAAATCACTTTTTTAACATATTCAGCAACTTCTTCCGTAGCTTTTTCAATATCTTTGCTCAATTCACGTTGAGCTGGAAATTCGCTAGCAACAAACTCTTCAAAAGATTGTTCTGTCTGAACAGCTTTAGGAGCTTCTTCAACTGGAACAGTTTCTTTTTCGGGTTCTTCGACTTTTTCAAGAGCTTCTAAAACCTTAGTATGCCCTGCTTCTTCAAGAATGGTTTGCGCAGATTTTTTATGTTTGACAATGCTATCTTTCACAGAATCATCAATGATTTCTCCGCTTTCTTCCATCTTCTTGATGATACTTGAAACTTTGCGAAGCTCAATCGTATCTTCAAGTTTTGATGAGACAGGTTCATTTTTCTGGTTAACAGCATCAGGCACACCTTTTACTGCCTTTTGGTCTGCTCGGTGAGCAGTTACCTCATTGATACCTTCAATATCAACCTGAGCAGGCTTTTTACCAAAGCCTAAAAAACCTTTCTTTTCACGAGAAACCACTTTGATATGAGCTTTAAGGCGTGACAAATGCAACTCCCTCAAGCCCTTTTCAATAGCATCTTCAACAGTTCGACCTGTGAATATTACCATACTTTCTTCCTCTTACTTTCTTCTCTTTTGCGCTTTCTTCTTAGCACGACGAATCTTAGCCGCACGTTCTTTTTCAGCTTGTTCTTCTTCCAAACGTTTAGCAATGATTTTGAAAGGATTATTCAACAAAAGGATTTGGAATACTTGAAAAGCATAAGAAACTGACCAGTAGAGCACAACCCCTGAAGCCAATCTGAAACTCATAAAGAAAATCATGATTGGCATCACATAAGTCATCACTGTCATGGCGATGTTTTTCTCACGCGCTGCTTTATTTGTCAACCAAGATGAAAGGAAAGTAAACAACGCTGCAAGAACAGGCAAAATGAAATATGGGTCTGGTTTTGATAATTCAATCCATAAAAATGTACCTGTCTTCAAGAAAGAAACACGTGTTAAGGCTTGGTACAACGCCATCAAAATTGGCAATTGAACAACAAGTGGGAGCATTGTCGCATAAGGGTTAACACCGTATTCTTTATAAAGCGCTTGGCTTTCCTCAGTTAGCTTCATGCGGCTATCTGTATCACGACCAGGGTATTTTTCTTGCAACTTTTTAAGTTCTGGCTGCAAGTCTTGCATTTTTTGCCCTGATTTGATTTGCATGTTGTAAAGTGGCATCATAACAGCACGAATAATGATTGTGAAGAGGACAATCCCTACTCCGATACGACCGTTAATAGATAGCCACTGAATAGCTTTGGCAAAGAAGTAAACGATTTGATCCCAACCATTAGTTGATGAAGCGGTTACTTCGCTGCGCCCACAAGCAGCTAAAAGCACTAAAGTAAGACTACTTAATCCTAATAATTTAATCTTTCTTTTCACTATTTAGACCTTCCTGATATAAATTGGCAAGTTTTAAAACATGGAGTAAATTTTTCTTCACTTCATGATAATCAAGTTCCTCGACACCTTTACGGGCAATAATAACAAAATCATGACTCAGTAAATTTGGTGACAATTCCATGACAACATGTCGAATTTTTCTCTTGATACTATTGCGGGTAACAGCATTACCAAGTTTTTTGCTTACAGAAAGCCCTACACGATAGTGGCCTTGATTTTTTTCTAAATGATAGACGACAAATTTTCGATTGGCAACACTTGTTCCCTTGCTAAAAATTGCCTGAAAATCTTTGTCACTTTTGACACGATAGGTTTTCTTCAACGTACGACTCCATTCTAAATTATTTTTATTATACCATAAAAATTTAAAAAGCCCTAACCTCTAAGGATTTTGGGCTTAATATCTTTAAATATTTTATTGGAAAATGCTTTAGGAAGTAGAAAAAATTATTAATGAGTCGCTTTTAGGCTGCTTTTGGCCTCTTTAATTTGCCATTTGACTTGGTCAAAACCTGTTCCACCAAGAGAATGACGGCGTTCAACTGCGGTGTGTGATTTAAGAGTTTCATAAATGTCCTCATCAATCAAATCAGAGATTTCTTGATAGCGTTCAAATGGTACATCTTGCAAATAATAGCCAGCTTTAGTGCATTCTAGCACTAATTTCCCAACGATTTCGTGCGCTTGGCGGAATGGTAATCCCTTGCTTGCGAGATAATCTGCCAATTCAGTTGCATTTGAGAAATCTTTCTCAGTTGATTCTGCCATATGCTCTTTATTAACAGTCATTGTTTTCAGCATACCAGCCAAAATATCAATTGCCACCGTAATGGTTTCAACCGTATCAAACATGCCTTCTTTGTCCTCTTGCAAATCTTTATTGTAAGCCAAAGGCAAAGATTTCATAACCGTCAAAAGACCAAAAAGATTCCCATAAACACGCCCTGATTTTCCGCGAATCAATTCTGCCATATCAGGATTTTTCTTTTGTGGCATGATAGATGACCCTGTTGAGAACGTATCAGAAAGCGTCACAAATTTGAATTCATTTGAACACCAGCTAATGATTTCTTCACAAATACGGCTCATGTGCATCATCAAAATAGAACTATTTGCCAAAAATTCCAAGATAAAATCACGGTCAGACACGGCATCAAGGGAATTGCTGTAAGGTTTGGCAAAGCCCATAAGCTCCGCTGTCATCTCACGGTCAATCGGAAATGTTGTCCCAGCAAGTGCCGCAGCACCAAGCGGTGAAATATCGGTATGCTTCATGTTAAATTCAAAACGTTCACTATCACGCGTAAACATATTGTAATACGCCATCAAATGATGCCCAAATGAAATCGGCTGTGCGTGTTGCAAATGTGTATAACCTGGCATGATTGTGTAAACATGCTCATCAGCCAAATTCACCAAGGTTTGGCGCAAATTGCTGAGCTTCTCAATCACTTCATCAAGTTTTGCTTTTAAGTACAAGTGCATATCAGTCGCCACTTGGTCATTACGTGAACGTGCTGTATGCAATTTCCCAGCCACAGGACCAATTTTTGCAGTCAAAAGACTTTCCATATTCATGTGAATGTCTTCGTTTGACACGTCAAATTCAATCTTTCCAGCCTTATATTCTGCAAGTAATTCTTCAAGACCAGCTTTGATTTGACCAGCTTCTTCTTTTGTAATAATCCCTGTTTCACCAAGCATGGTTACATGGGCAATTGAACCTTTTAAATCAAATTCAGCCATCTTTTGGTCAAACGAAATGGATGCTCCAAATTCCTCTACCCATTTTTCAAGACCAGCTTCAAAACGTCCGCCCCATAATTTATGATTTTCGTTGTTACTCATAGCAATTCTCTTTTCTTATTTTTCTTTTTAACCCATGAATTGACATGCAATAATGCCTAACCAGTTTTGCCACTAAAATCTCGCTTCAAAATAACTCTATCCGATAATATTGAAAGTAGCATTGCTAAAACTCTGTTTCTTAACTACCATTATTTTTTAATGAAAAAAGCTAGATTGCTCTAGCTATCTTGCCTCACGGGGCGTTGTCTTAAATGATTCTCACAGGATATCATTATTTAAGCTCGATGCCACTCTCTGTTGACATTAACGAGATTGGTAAGTTATAAGAAAAGAGTCTCAGATGGGGCTCCCTGTCCCCTTTTATCTGAAGCTAAGGGATAATTTTGTTGTAACTCTTCGTCATTTTCGCCTTGATATACTCTAGTATTATCTACGGCTCAATTCCTTGATTGACATCAAAATTATCACCTTAGAAACCTTCTTTTCTTCTTGATTAGCTTTGAAAATTCCTCACCAATTCTTTCCTTACTTTATTAAGATTTTTATCTACGGCTCAATTCCTTGATTGACATCAAAGTTATCACCTTGTTTTTTCTTCTGTTAGTTATTTATTATTAACTTGTGAGTTAACTTGGGTTGGTAGTCCCCAAAGTTTGATGAAGCCTACAGCTGCGTCTTGGTCAAAGCTGTCAGCTGATGTGTAAGTTGCCAAGTTTTCATCGTAAAGTGAGTTTGGTGATTTACGAGCAACCACTTGAGCATGACCTTTGTAAAGTTTCACTTTAGCAGTACCGTTAACCACTTTTTGTGTTTCTTTAATGTAAGCAATGATAGCTTCTGTCGCAGGGCTAAACCACAAAGCATTGTAGATAAGGTTTGACAATTCATTTTCAAGAATTGGTTTGAAATGAGAAACTTCACGTACCAATGTGATGTCTTCGATTTCTTTGTGAGCTGTCAAAAGTGTGATTGCACCTGGGCATTCGTAAATTTCACGTGATTTGATACCAACCAAACGGTTTTCAACGTGGTCAATACGTCCAACACCGTGTTTACCAGCGATTGTATTTAATTTTTGGATAAGGTCTGCCAATTTAAGTTCTTCACCATTAAGAGCTACTGGTTTACCTGCTTTAAATTCAATATCAACAAATTCTGGTGTATCAGGAGCTTCTTCTGGAGAAGTTGTAATACCAAAAGCATCTTCTGGTGCTTGGTTCCATGGATTTTCAAGGACACCACATTCATTAGCACGTCCCCAAAGGTTTTGGTCAACTGAGTATGGATTGTCAAGGTCAGCTGGAACTGGTACACCATTTGCTTTAGCGTATTCAATTTCTTCTTCACGAGACCATTTCCATTCACGAACTGGAGCAATAACTTTCAATTCAGGGTCAAGCGCAGCGATTGCCACTTCAAAACGAACTTGGTCGTTACCTTTACCAGTACATCCATGAGCGATTGTTGTAGCCCCTGTTTTATGAGCAATTTCAACCAATTTTTTAGAAATAACTGGACGGCTAAGTGCTGATACCAATGGGTATTTTTGTTCATAATAAGCGTGAGCTTGAAGTGCTGGAAGCACATATTCTTCAGCAAATTCATCTTTAACGTCAAGGACGTAAGATTCAACCGCACCGACTTTAAGGGCTTTATCATGAATAAAATCAAGGTCTTTACCTTCGCCGACGTCCATACAAACGGCAACAACATCATAATCTTTCATTAGCCAAGTAATGGCAACTGAAGTATCAAGACCACCTGAATATGCAAGGATAACTTTTTCTTTTGACATAGGAATACTCTCTTTTCTTATTTTTGTGTTTTTATCAACTTTATGTGTATAATTATACATACCAAAAAGTATCCTGTCAACACTTTTTGAATATTTTTTCAAAAAAAGTTAAATTTTTATGATTTTATAACAAATATACAGTATATATACAAAAAATATCCAATTTTATGCAAAAAAAGACTCATTCAACTAGTGAATGAGTTTCTATTAGTTAATATGACTTCGATTATAAAAAACAAGTATGGCTTCTACCAGTAGGCAAATAACCGCCAGCCAAAAGCTAACAAGCACTCCAAAGTAATCGGTCACTAAGCTCATAAGAAAGACAAAAACTGAAAAAGCTAGTGTCGAAATCACTTCAAAAACTGAATAAACATTTACCAAGTCATTTTCGTCAACAGATTCTTGAAGGAGGACACTTTCTGAAATTTCTTTGAGTTGAGATAAGAAGCCTATCAGTGCAGAAAACATCAGAAAGTAATTCGCTTTTGGAACTTGAATAATACAAAGTGTTACGATAGCCATAGCAAGCAATGAAAAAATCATACTCTGCCATTTATAGTTGAGAAAGCTTTCAGACAACCGAAAAACAATAAAACCTCCTAGCAATATCCCCAAAGAATAGGCTGAATTAGTATAGCCCCAAAAACTTTCAGTTTGATGTAAAATATCAGTCACAAAAATTAAAATAACCGATGAGACCCAAATAGTATTTGCTAGAATTTCCAAAAGGTTTGCTTGGATTAAAAACCTTAGCTGTGGGCGTTTAATAACCAGAATCCAGCCTTTCAAAAGAGTATCAAGGCTTGTTTCCGACTCTATTTCTTCTGTTTCAACCAAAGGCATGAAAGCCATGATAGCCGTAGCAATCACAAATAATCCTAAGATGACTACCATACTAGTACGTAAGCCTAGTAAGACAAACAATAATCCTCCTAGTCCCCAACCAACTAACTGAACACTTTCCTCGCTCATTGAAAGCGCAGCATTGGCTTTCCCTAAATCTGTCGCATAACGTGGAATAATGGCATGCGAAACAGGCGCAGCAAAACCATCTAATAGGGAAATTATTATAATAAAGGCATATAGTAACGGCAGCGAAATCGTTCCACAGCGGCTAATCAAGAGTAACAATAACGCAAAACACAGCGTTTTACCACCTTGCGTAAACAAAAGTATCTTATTTAAGGCAATTCGTCGTGTAACGAGTGGCACTAAAAAACTAGCCAAAAACGCAGATAAGCCAATTAAAATCGGCGCCATTGATGTCGCTACTACCGACCCCGATAAGATAAATATATTAGCAATAACAACCACTCTAAAGAAAACATCTGCCAAATTTGCTACTGCCTGCGAAACTAATAATCTCCAAAACGATTTAGTCATTTAAATTCTCCCAACCTACTTCTCCCAAAGTCCCAACTACCTAAAAACTGTCTTTGATTTTAAATTATAGCACAGCAATTGTTAAAAAGTATATATTTTTCTAAAAATTTTAATCAAAAAAATCTCTCCAGTTGAAAATACTGGAAAGACTTCGAAAGTATTATGAATTAGCTAGTTCCTTACAAGTTAATTTGTAGAAAATAAAACTATAAATACTGCTAACGATAATGAAAATTATTAAATCAGGGGTTTGAAAATCCTTTAAAGCCCTACTTCTAAGAGCAATCATGACTAGCGAATAGGGATAATATTTTGTTAGGCTTTCATTTATAAATAGTAACACCAAACCACCTATTGCTCCGATGGCGGAAACCCCAACTGATTTTGCAAAGTTTCTTGTTTTAGCCAATATAAAGGCTTGTAAACTAAGAATGCTAACTGCTCCAATAACTGAAAGCAAGACCCATTTCATATGAACTAAAATTTCATTAACAACATTAATATGGTCAATCGACAAAGCGATGAACCACGTCACAACTAGTAAACATTGTAAGGGAAGCAAGATTAAGACAAGACTGACCAACTTACTCAATAAAAGCTTTGCAATAGAGACATTATTTACCCGTAGCATTTCGAGCGTTGTTCGTTCAAATTCAGGCATTAAACTAATTCCCATAAAAATAGCTAGTAAAGCTGGGAAGAAAATCTGGCTGTTAAACAAAGTTAATTGTCCCCACATTACCAAAGATTGCGTATCATCAATAAAAACCGAGCGGTTCAGGTAATAAGTACTTAATCCAATAAAGCTAGAAATGAAAAAAAGCACAAATCCTACCAACAAAAGCTGAGTTTTATTTAATTTTCGCCATTCTGCCGAAATATATGCCATCATGACACCTTTCCTCCTTTCGATGTTATGTTGTATTTAGCAATGCCATACCATACCAAGGCATAGACCATATATACACAGAATCTTAAAGCTAAATGATTCTCTGGGGTGTGAAAAATAGTATCTAATTTGACATCATATCCAAATTTATAAACTGCAAGAAATCCTGTACCATCCCAAGGAATTAAAAACGTCCAGAATTGGCTAGTTCGGCTCTGAAAAATAAGCCCTAAAAAAGTTCCAATAAATCCACCAGCTAAAACAAGCCCCTGCTTTTCTAACAGCATTGACAAAGTCATATAGATACAAATCTGAACAAAACTCACTAAAGAAAGTGATAACACTTGTGCCCCAAAAACAGCAATAGGAACAGTCACCCCAACACTCACAAGCAAATACAAAGATACTATTATGGTATAAAGAAAAGACATTAGGATAAAAAAGACGACTGAGAAATAAAGTTTATGATGAAAAACTTCCAACATTCCTCGTCCATTACTTGCTTGTAATTTAAACGTTCTGCCCTCTTTTTCATTACTGATAATCCGTGAAACAAATAAACTAATAGCTATTGGCAAGACAAAAACATGAATATCTTGATTATCAAAAAAGGATTCCATACCACCAGTTCGTCCAGCAAACGCTGCGATTTTCCAAAGAATCCCCAGCATCACTATCACAATAGCAATTGTAAAAGATTTTGTCCGTTTGCTCTTTAATAATTCGATTTGTATAGCTTTCAGCATATTATTCCTCCTTAGTTAAGGCTAAGAAAATATTTTCCAAAGTTTCTTTTTGGCGTTCTACACGAAAAATAGGATAATCTGCTTGTACAAGTGCCGAAACAACTTCAGAGATTCCTTGATTATCAAGGTCTGCTAATGACAACATCGAGTCATTCACGCCTAAAATCGTGGCACTTGTTTTCTCGTAAATGGTCTTGGCAACATTTTTTTGACTAAAATCACCGCCAATTTCAATCCAAGTATTGGATTTTATTTTTTCAATTTCCCCTTCGTAGACTAACCGTCCATGATTGATAATTCCAACCCTGTCAGCAATATGCTCAATCTCCGTTAAAATATGACTTGAAATAAAAACCGTCAATCCTTTTTCTTTGTCTAGTTTGACAATCAACTCACGAATTTCATGGATTCCCGCAGGGTCCAGACCGTTGGTTGGCTCATCTAACAAAAGAATTTTAGGCTTTTTAACCAAGGCAAAGGCTAATGCTAACCGTTGCTTCATTCCTAAAGAATAATCTTTGACCAATTTCTTACGATTTTTTTCGTCTGCCAAGCCAACCAGTTCAAGCGTTTTTGGGATATTTTGGCTATCAAAACCAAGCATTTTTTGAAAAACAAGCAAGTTTTCATATCCTGTCAAATTCGGATAATATGACGGTTCCTCAATCATCGAGCCAATTTGGTTCAGATAATCAAGATTCTTTGTTAGCTTTTCACCGAAAATTTCAATATTGCCAGAAGTTGGTTTGACTAGGGATAAAATCATTTTCATCGTTGTTGTTTTCCCAGCACCATTTGGTCCTAAAAAGCCATAAATCTCACCTTTTCGCACGGTAATATAATCCAAATCAACTGTTGTGCTATCTTTATAAACTTTCTTCAAATTTGTCAGTTGAATAACATTTTCCATTTGATTTCTCCTTACTTTTTTTGAGGCTCCTCTTTTTGTCATCATTATTTTAGAAAGTCCTGTTTAAGAAAAAGTAAAGTAATCCTAAAGTTTACCTTAAGATTTCGCCTCGATACCAAAAAATAAGAGTGAATTTGCTATAATGAATACAACTAATAGGATAGGAGATGATGACGATGGATTTTGAAGCCCCTCTATTGAAGAAACGGCTGTTAATTGTCGATGATGATTATTCCCTTAATGCCTCCATTAAAGAGGTGTTAAAAAATGCAGGTTTTCAAAATATCAGCTGCGCTTATAGCATCAGTGACAGCATTGATTTGTTATCAATGAATAATATTGACTTAATCATTTTAGATGTCATGCTTCCTGACGGAGAAGGATACTCATTAGCCCGAGAAGTGCGAAAAAACTCTGATATTCCTATATTATTTTTAACGGCTAAAAACAATCCTGAAGATGAAATTAATGGTTTAAAATCTGGTGGTGATGACTATGTTACCAAGCCATTTTTGCCCAGGGTACTCATTTACCGTATTATGACCTTGCTAAGACGTGCTTATAAGTGTGACAGCGAAACTATTGCCTTAAAAAATTGCACGATACATTTGGCGAATGCTTTGGTGCAAAGAAACGATACTGAAATTCCTCTGACCCCCACCGAAATCCAAATCATTAAGAAATTATATGCCAATAAAAACTACATCGTCTCAACTGAATCCATTTGTGATAGTGTCTGGGAAGGAGAAAATTTTGGTTATGAAAAATCATTGATGGTTCACATCCGAAATATCCGAGAAAAAATCGAAGAAAATCCTTCTAAACCACAACACATTGTCACAGTTAAAGGTTTGGGATATAAATTTGTGTTTTAGGAAATAGATTATGACTACATTTAACACGATAAAACGTCTTATCAAACGTTTCATTAGTTCTTTTATCATACTGCTTCTATTAGATGTTACTGTCTTTATCGTGCTAGGGTATGGGCAAGCCAAACAAACACGCGCTACAGATGTCGTTAACCAAATTGCGCAAAATATCACGTTTAATGACACGATTACCTTAACCAAAAAAGGGAAAAAGATTGTCAATCAAAACAAGCTTTGGGTCATGGTTCTTGATTCAGATAATGGCAATCAGGTATTTCACTATAATACCCCGAAAAGTCTCAAAGAACATTATAATTTAGCTGATGTTGCTCAATTTAGCCGTTTTTATTTGGATGATTACCCTGTTTTTACACATATTGTTGACAACAATTTAATCGTTGTTGGATTTCCGTCTAACTACTATGAAAAATCCTATATAACTTATGTTGCCTGTTTAATTATTGGTATCTTAATAACAAATTGTTTGTATTTTATTGCCTTGTATTTTTATAGTACAAATTTTGTTAATAAAAAATTGCGCCCTTTGGCACAAGCCATCACTAACTTACCTCAAGGTTTGGATAACACTCTTGCCAACCAAGATGATTTTCAAAAAATCATCAGCGCTATTAATCAAACAGATAAAGAATTAAAAGAAAGTCAGGCATTCAAAGAAGAATGGATTTCTGGTGTGGCTCACGATATCAAAACACCGTTATCCGTGATTATTTCCAATGCGTCGCTTGCCAAAAGCAAATCAGATAACGTTGAAATCACACACCATATTGACCCAATATTAGTTGAAGGTTATTACATTCAAAATGTTTTAAATGATTTAAATATCTTTGCCAGATTGACCAACCGTCAATTCCAACTAAAAAAAGAAACGGTTCGACTCGTTCCATTTTTCAAAGAAATTATCATTCAGATTATTAACCAAGGAATTTGGGAAAATTTTCAATTCGATTTTGATTATGATGACTCCTTGATTGATAAAAACGTTGCATTTGAACCCAATCTTATTTCTCGAGTGATTCACAATGTGATTTACAATTCTGTTTTGCACAATCCAGATGGTTGTCAAATTAGTATTTATTTGCATGACCGTGGAGATTCTTTCCGCATCACCATCAAAGATAACGGAGTTGGCATTTCACATTCTAAACTTGCTAATCTTTATCAACAAGAAAATACCGAATTTGACATTGCTGGCGTTCGCCGTCATGGTATGGGGCTAAAAATCTCAAGACAAATCATACAAGTTCACAAAGGAAAATTAACCATTACTAGCGAACTTAATCAATATTTTCAAGTTGATATTGACTTACCTTTTGAATGAAAACACAAAACTCTCCCTAGACAAGCTAAGGAGAGTTTTTCATGTATTATAAAATCTTATCAAAGCGTTCTGTGTAAAAGAGGGCTATTGTCATCACAATTGTACAGATGAGAAGACAAAGTGCTGCTACCGTCCATGACCCGAAGAGATCAAAGCTATAACCAAAGAGCGTTGGTCCGAAAGCTGCTAAGAAATAGCCACCTGATTGTACCATACCAGACAACTGAGCGGTTTGACTTGGTGTGTTGGATTTCATTGAGAAAGCAACAAGCAAATATGGGAAAAGTGCACTAACTGCGATACCAATCAAGATATTAACTGTCAACCAATAAGCAAAACTGCTTGTTTGGAATAATAGCATCCCAGTTCCCACAATACCACAAGCCGACACAATAGCTAGCATAATTTTACGGTTTTTAGCCGATAAATTTGTTGTCAACGTTGGAATTGTCATTGAGAACGGCAAACTAATCAGTGAATAAATAGAAGCTAGAATTCCTGCCGCTTCACTTGATACACCAGCTTGACTTGCCATTGTTGGTAACCATGTCATCCCTGTGTAGAAAAGAAGTGATTGCAAACCACCAAACACAAGCAATGCCAGCGCACGCTTGTTTTTCCAAAGTGACCCAGCGTGTTCTTCTTTATCTTTTTCAGTCACATGATTGTAAAATGTATTTGGGAACCAAACCAGCAAAGCTAACAGAATAAAGAAACTAAGAATCAGAATCAACCCTTTCCATGATGTCATTTTAACAATCGGCACGGCTACAGAAGAGGCAACTGAAGAAGCTAAGCCCATAGCTGTCGTATAAACCGTTGTCAAAATTCCAATGCGCAAAGGTTGATTAGTCAAGATGATACTTGGTAGCAAGACATTTATCATCGCAATGCTAACCCCGATAATCATTGTACCGATATAAAGACTTGGCAAATTAATCACACGTATGCTTGAACCAATAAACATAGCTACCAATACCAAAGTGAATAATCTTTCAAGCCCAAATTTGTCTGCCAAACGCGGTGCCAAAGATGAGCAAAAGGCAAACATAATCAATGGAATACTCGTTAAAATTCCTAACGAATTAACCGAAACGCCTAAACCATCCGCAACATAGCTTAGGACAGTTGGAATTGTGGTAAAAGGGATACGCAAAACAGCCCCTACCAAAACAATCCCTGGAACAAAAAAGATAGAATAGTCTTTTTTCATATCATTCCTCCTAATTAAATTTATAATAAACGATTTTTTAAATCATTATAGCAAGAAGCATTCAGGTTTAGAATAGGCAATATCAAAGAAAACGTTTTTTCTTTAAAATGAAATTTTTCTCAAAATTCATAATTTATCGATAAAAGAAAATGAGTCTGGAACGTCTGTTCCAAACTCATTGTAATCTATTATTTCAAGTTTTTAAGCATGTTATCAATGTGTTCAATTGATTTTTCACGACCAAGAAGGTAGATAGTATCTGGAAGTTCTGGACCGTGCATTTCACCTGAAACGGCGATACGAATTGGCATGAAGAGGTTTTTACCTTTGATACCAGTTTCTTTTTGAACAGCTTTGATTTGTGGGAAGATGTTTTCTGATTTGAAATCTTCATCACTCATTGCTTCAAGTTTTGCTTTGAAGGCTTCAAGAACTGTTGGAACTGTTTCACCAGCCATGAATTCTTTTTCAGCATCTGTCAATTCTGGGAAATCTTCAAAGAACAAATCAGTCAATGGAATAATTTCATCAACAGATTTCATTTGTGGTTTGTAAAGTTCAACCAATTTTTCAGCTTTGTCAGTCAAACGACCAGCTTCTTCCAAGAATGGTTTAGCCATTGCAAAGATTGTATCGAAATCTGCATTTTTGATGTATTCGTTGCTCATCCAGTCCATTTTCTTTTGGTCAAAGGCAGCTGGAGATTTGCTCAAACGGTGTTCATCAAAGAGGTTGATTAATTCTTCACGTGAGAAGATTTCATCTTCACCACCTGGGTTCCAACCAAGAAGAGCGATAAAGTTAAAGACTGCTTCTGGCATGTAACCTTTTTTACGGTAGTCTTCGATGAATTGAAGAGTATTTGTGTCACGTTTTGACAATTTTTTACCAGTTTCAGAGTTGATAATCAATGTCATGTGACCAAATTCTGGTGCTTCCCAACCAAGTGCTTCGTAAACCATCAATTGTTTTGGTGTGTTTGCGATATGGTCATCTCCACGGATAACGTGAGAAATTTCCATCAAATGGTCATCAATAACAACGGCAAAGTTATATGTTGGGTAACCATCTTTTTTCTGGATAACCCAGTCACCACCGATGTTTCCACCTTCAAATTCGATGTCGCCTTTAACGATATCGTGCCATTTATAAATACCAGATTCGTTAACTGCCAAACGAACAGTTGGAACGATTCCTTTAGCTTCACGTTCTGCAATATAAGCAGCTTTTTCGTCTTCAGACATACCAAGGAATTCGTTAACATAGCGTGGTGTTTCACCAGCAGCTTCTTGGCGTTCACGTTCTGCAGCTAATTCTTCTTCAGTAACGTATGATTTATAAGCTTTACCTTCTGCCAACAATTGGTCGATGTATTTTTGGTAAATGTCTAAACGTTCTGATTGGCGGTATTTTTCATGAGTTTGTGGGCTTTCATCCCAGTCCATTCCCAACCATTTAAGGTTTTCCAATTGTGAACGTTCACCGTCTTCGACATGACGTTTACGGTCAGTATCTTCGATACGGATAACAAAATCACCACCATGGTGACGAGCGTAAAGATAATTAAAGAGCGCAGTACGCGCATTTCCGATGTGTAAAAGTCCTGTTGGACTTGGTGCATAACGCACGCGAATTTTCTTAGGCATTTTCGTCTCCTGTTGAATTTCAATCATTCCTATTATAGCACAATATTTAAATATGGCACAAAAAATCAGCCGAAAACAGCTGATTTTCTAGGTATTCTAATTCACTGTATTTTTCTAACTTCATAATCAGCTTGAGGCAGAGCTGCTTGATGATTCAATTGCTTTGACATAATCGATAGCAATCACTAGTGAAATCACTAAATCCGCAAGATTATCATCATAAATATCAACCTGATAAGTAGAAGCTATCTTGAACCATTTTTGATGAATACTTGCCACTTCACGTCCTTGGTCAAGCAGGCTAAAATTCATGTTCCAAATATCTCCAGCCACTTCCAAGCCAAAATCAGAAATATCATATTTAGCTTTGAACAATGAAAAACGTTGTTGAATTGTAATCTGTTTGCCATCCGCAAAAGTTACCGTAAAGCGCTGAAATGGAAAGCTAAAATGATGTTTGATATGACTAACAAACTGACCTTGACTATCAGAAATCGTGAATTCCTTTAAAAATTTTAAGAACGAGCCTTGGACATGGTAAGCCAAATACCCTTCCTCATCATTAATATCAAACTTTCCAGCTAATGACCAAAGTTTTTGTTTGATTTCAAAGCTTCTCATGACAGACTCCTCGTTATGTTTAAATGGCAATGACACCATCTCATTAATACGGAAAATCATATCTTTTTTAGCATTGAATGTCAACTAAAAAGGCAAGCCTAAGCTTACCTCAAATTTTATTATGGCAAATCATTTCCTGCCGCTAGATAGATTTCATACCATTCTTTTTTCGTTAGCGTCACATCTGTTGCTTTGGCTGATTCCGCTATACGAGAAGGTTTAGTTGTTCCAATGACAGCTTGCATTTTAGCAGGATAACGCAACACCCAAGCAATTGCAATTGCCGATGGAGTTACTTGATATTTAGCAGCTAAGCGTTCCAAAACTTTGTTCAACTCAGGATATTTATCCGAACCTAAGAAAACACCACCAAAATAATCAAACTGCAAAACTGACCACGCTTGAATAACCACGTCATGCAAACGACAATATTCAAAAATACTACTGTCACGCACAATTCCCGCTGGTTGATTCATATTAACGTGAAAACCAGCATCCAAGCTTGGTGTAAAGGCAGCACTAAGTTGCAATTGATTTGTCACCAAAGGCTGTTTCACATCTTTTTTAATCAATTCCATCATCATCGGATTTTGATTAGATACCCCAAAATCAATAACTTTACCTTGTTTTTTCAGAATATCAAAAGCTTCCGCAATTTCTTCTGGTTCCATCAGAGCATCTGGACGATGGAGCAACAAAGAGTCAATATAATCAACATTAAGGCGTTTTAAAATACCGTCAACAGCTTCTAAAATATGCTCCTTAGAAAAATCAAAATAAGTAAATTCTTCATTTCGGATACCACATTTCGATTGAATCCACATTTTTTCACGTAAATCTGGACGACGTTTCAAAACCTCACCTAGAATAGCTTCACATTTTCCGTTAGAGTAACAATCCGCAATATCAAAGGCATTAATACCAACTGCAAGAGCTGATTCAATCAATTCTTCGACTTGATCAACTGTCATTTCTGAAATTCGCATTAAACCTAAGATGACTTCTGAAACTTCTGTTTCACGCTCACCAAATTTGATATATCGCATTTTCAGTCCTCCTTTTCTCGCCACATTATACTACTTTTAAATTGATTCAGCAATCGTTTTCATTTTACTTCTCTCATCCGTCCTGTGTCCACATCGTAAACAGCACCCGAAATCACAACATCATCTGGAATCAAAGGAGAATTTCGCAAAATGGCAATATCCTCACGGACACTTTCTTCAACATCCGCAAACGGAAGGAAATCTTTATCAGATACATCAACACCCAAATCACGCGCTAACTGCGCCGCAAAAGCTTCATTGGTAAAACTTTGTGCACCGCAATCTGTGTGATGAAGCACCACGATTTCACGTGTGCCTAACTGTTGTTGAGAAATCACCAAAGAACGAATGACATCCTCTGTTACACGACCACCTGCATTTCGTAAAATGTGAGCATCACCAAGAGCCAGTCCCAAAGCTTGCGCCACATGCAAACGTGAATCCATGCAAGTCACAATGGCAACGTGTGTTTTAGGTTTCTGTGGCAAATGCTCTGTCCCATGTAAATCAGCATAAGCTTGGTTAGTTTTTAAGAAATTTTCAAAATAAGACATCAAACGTCCTCCTCAGCCATGAGGCTCATAAAGTTTTTCTCATCTTATCATTTTTCACAGCACTTGTCGCCTAAAACGACTTTAAATGGGTAAATAAAAAAGTGGAAATCATCTCCCACTTTTTACGCAAAAACTTTTTTAAGAACTTCACCAACAGTTGTCACGCCGACAACTTGAATATTGTCTGGGATATCAATACCTGCTAAAGAATTTTTCGGAGCATACACTTTGGTAAATCCAAGTTTAGCAGCTTCATTGATACGTTGTTCAATACGAGTCACACGACGAATTTCACCTGTCAAACCAATTTCACCAATGAAAGCTTCCTGTGGATTTGTTGGCTTTTCTTTATAGCTTGACGCGATAGCTACCGCTACTGACAAATCAATCGCTGGTTCGTCTAATTTAACCCCACCAGCCGATTTCAAATAAGCATCTTGATTTTGCAATAAAAGCCCGCAACGTTTTTCAAGTACCGCCATAATCAAACTAACACGGTTGAAATCAAGACCCGTTGTGGTGCGTTTGGCATTTCCAAAGACTGTCGGTGTTACCAAAGCTTGGACTTCTGCCAAAATTGGACGACTTCCTTCCATGGTAACCACGATAGCTGACCCCGTTGCACCATCTAAACGTTCTTCTAAGAAAACTTGGCTCGGATTGAGCACTTCGACAAGACCGCCAGATTGCATTTCAAAAATGCCGATTTCGTTAGTTGACCCAAAACGATTTTTCACAGCACGTAAAATACGAAAAGTATGATGACGTTCACCTTCAAAATAAAGCACCGTATCCACCATATGCTCAAGCATACGTGGTCCAGCAAGCTGTCCTTCCTTAGTCACGTGACCAACGATAAAGGTTGCAATATTATTTGTCTTAGCCAGTTGCATCAATTCTGCGGTCACTTCACGTACTTGTGATACTGACCCTTGAACCCCAGAAATATCAGGGCTCATAATTGTCTGAATCGAATCAATAATCAAGAAATCAGGCTGAATTTGCTCAATCTGCGCGCGAATGGCTTGCATATTCGTTTCAGCATAAAGGTAAAATTCATTATCAATGTCACCGAGACGTTCACTACGCAGTTTAATCTGCTCTGCTGATTCTTCCCCAGAAACGTAAAGAACTGTTCCCTTATCCGCAAGTTGAATAGACACTTGCAAAAGAAGCGTTGATTTTCCGATACCAGGGTCACCACCGATAAGCACCAAACTACCTGGCACCACACCGCCACCAAGCACACGATTGAACTCGTCCATGTCTGTCTTTGTGCGTGAATAATTAATCGAGCTAACGTCTTTTAACTTAGTTGGTTTACTCTTTTCACCCGTCAAGCTGACACGCGCATTTTTAACCTCTTGCACCTCAACTTCTTCAACAAAAGACGTCCAGGACGAACAATTCGGACAACGTCCCAAATATTTTGGAGAATGATAGCCACACTCCTGACAAATAAATGTTGTTTTTTTCTTAGCGATAGCCCATTACCTCCTACTTATAAATCTACTGTTAATATTTCACCATAAGCAATTTCTTCCTGAAAAACAAATTGGCGCATTAGCATACCGTGGGTCACGATGATAACCGTGTCATATCCACGGTACTTTTCTAAAGCGGCTAGAAAACGTTGCTTAACTTGCTCTGCTGTCTCATATCGATAGCAAGAATTTTCTGGTAATCTTCCATTGTTTTTCCAAAAAGTTTTTGAAGCCTCCACTACAGCTTCAACACTATTATTGGAACCCATTAAATCAGGTCGCCACTCATGAAAGAAAGGCTCAACTAAAAGGTCCAAGCCAGTTTCACGTGCGATATAAGTTGCCGTTTCAAGTGCGCGAGTTATCGAAGATGAGATAATGACGTCAGCAGATTGAAATACCTCTTTTTTAGCAAGCTCTCGTGCTAAATGCCGACCATGTTCAGTCAACGGTGCCAAATCACGTCCAAAACCACTATAGCTTTCAGGTCTCTCACACCTATCTAACATAGAATAATCTGGTTCAGAATGTCGAACAAATATTACTCTCATAAAAATCTCCTATCAACCCGCAAACGTAGCTTATTTCCCTGTTGACCCAAAGCCACCTGTACGTACGCCGTCTGCTTCGTCACCATCAGCAACTAAGAAAGGCATGAAAACACCTTGAACAATGCGTTCATCAGCTTCGACCACAACAGTCTCATCAGTGATATTTTTCATTTGTGCAAAGATATGACCTTCATTGGCTGGATTGCCATAATAATCACCATCAATGACACCTACTGAATTAATCAAAACTAAACCTTTTTTACGCGGATTTGATGAACGGTCAAAAAGATAAAGCACCTCACCAGCTTGCATGTAAGCTTTGACACCAGTTGGCACTAATTTAATCTCACCAGGTGCGATTTCTGTTGTCACAGCCGCTTTCAAATCATACCCAGCCGCATGCGCTGTTTCACGCTTTGGAAGCAATGCCTCATCTGTAAATTGCGAAACCAATTCAAATCCTCTAATTTTACTCATTTTGTCTCCTTTTTATCTGTATTAAATCATCTTCATATTATAACATAAAAGCCATCCATCAAAAAAACTTTCCCTGCCAGAGACAAAGAAAGTTACTTATCACTATTTTTCCTTACACTATTTAATTCCGTAAATGGTAGGGTGAAAAACTAAAGTAAGGGACGGAGTTTTGGAAGTAACAACAAGGTATATATAAACAATATCACACCACTAAATATAAAAATGACTCCTCCACTACTTAAATTTTGAAAAGTATAAGTAAAAATAAGCGTTCCAATAGGCATAATTGAGGTATTAGCAGCAAAAAGTGTCCCCATGACTCTTCCTAAAAATTTCGTTGGTATAATGCTCTGAAGATAAGCTTGTACGATGATATTTAAAATAACGAGAGATAGGGCGACAATACCTATAGAAAGGCTGCCAAAAACGGAAATCATCTGTTGCGTTTTAAAAATTGTAAAAACTACCCCTAAGACAATAATTTGTAAATCTAAAATTAATAAAGGAATAGCGATACTCAGAAAAAGACCACGCCCTTCCTTCTTTCTATCTGGTAATAAAGATAAGCCAATACTACCAATAAGCATTCCAACAGCTGATGCCGTTTCTAACAAGCCAACTGTCGCATTTCCAAAATGGAATTGTTGTTTAATGATAAACGGAACCCCTATAACAAGAGAGGTATAAAAGAAATTTAAAATAATGCTAAAAAGAATAATATAAACAATAACACTATTTTTCTTAATAAATGCAAAGCTTTCTTTAAAGTTTGTCAGTTGATTTTTGATACCGAGTTTTGCTTGACTTGTCTGCTTATCATTACCTGTCTCATAATAAAAAGTCATACTAGCCACAACTACACTAGCTAATAAATTTGCTATGATTCCTACTAAAATAAAACCAGAAAAACCTACCCAACTATAAAGAGCAACGCCTAGAGCTGGAGAAAGTACTGTTGATATCGCAATAGCTGTTTGTGTAACCGAACTCAACTTTTGAATTTTATTGTCATTAACAAGTTCGTGTACCGAAGCAGAATAACAAGTATCACTAACATTGACTGTTATCGCATTTACCGTAACAAAAATAAGAGTAGGGAAAATAATAGAGCTTCCAGAAAATACAGATAAACTTAGCAAGAAAATAGCTAAAGCCACTACCCTTATCAAAATATTCGTCAACAAAATTTTCTTGTGTTGAAACTTATCAACTAAATTTCCAATAGGAATTAAGAAAATTAGACTCACTAACGGAGAGATAATCATATTTATTCCAAAACTCATTGCTGAGTGAGTCTGGTCAAGCAACATCAATCCCAATCCCAAACTAAAACTTTTACTACTCAGAGAACTGATAAAATCACTAATAAAAGATTTTAAAATTTGGATATTTGAATCGTTATCTGAAATCTCACCCGATTTATTATTCATATTCTCTCCCTTTTTCCCTTTAATTATCCCTTATTCTATCACGCTTTAGCGCACTTTTAAAGGATAAGTGCATATTTTTCTAAAAATTCTCATTTTTTGCATTATTTAGCTAAGATTTTTATATTATCAAAAAAACTTTCCCTGCTAGAGACAAAGAAAGTTTACTTATTATTTTTCCTTACACTATTTAATTCCGTAAATGGTAAGGTGAAAAACAGCAAAACCAATATTATGGCTAAAACAGCACTACCGTCAAAAAAGATTGTTGTCAAATGGCAAAGCTTTTCAACAATAGCAAAGCAAGCTGTTAGACTAAGTGTTAAAACAACCGAGCTTGTCCGTAACAAGGACAATGATTTTCCTTGATGATTATCTGGGGTTACAAGCATTCTTTCTGCTGAAAGCAACCCAAAACACGGTAAACCTGTTCCAAAAATAGCTCCTATCGCTAAACCAAACAATAGGAAATGCTCAACAGTTTGTGCATGACCAACAAGATAGGTAAAATACCCACTACAAGCAATTAATAATATCGCAAGAATTTTTCTTACCGATACCTTAGCTAAATAAAGAATCTTATTAAGCACCGCACCGCCTGCTACACTAAGCAAAATTCCGATGCCAATGATATGAATATGAGTAAATCCCTTATCAATCTGTCCAATTCTAAAAATCAAAAGACTCATGACAATCTGATTTTTCACCATAAAAAGAAGATTGGCAAGATAAAGACCTACTTGTTTTAGCCTTACAATCACTTGCAATAATTCCCTTAATGCCAAAATAAAGCTTTCTTGTGTTTCAGAAAGAATCTGCTTTTTCTTCGTTTCCTTTGGCAAATGAAAAATAAATACAGCACTAAAAAGGTAACAAATACTAACGATAATAAAATAAGTGTTAATTTTGAGAAAAGAAATTGTCAAAAAAACAAAAAGATAGCCAACAATAGCAAAAGCTGAATCAACAATATTAATACTCTGTAAAACCGAAACGGATTTTTCTTTAGTTGTGATAAGGCTGAGATAAACAGGTCTTGAAATCTCATCTAACTCCGAAACAACTATCGAAATCATATCAATAATGACTATTGAAATCAGAAATAACGGAATTGAAACCTCAAAAAGAAAAATCGGGATGATAAATAGTGGTATCAAAACCAAGTCTGATAACAAAATCAACTTCCACGGTGATTTCTTATCAACAATATAGCCCGTAAAAAATGCCATCAGCATGCTCAATGTCACGCTGATATTGCTAACCAAACTGTTTAAAAATTGACTATCCACATAACGCTGAACAATGAATGACAACGTTAAGCCATAAACGCTACTAGCTACAACCCCAGCAGCTTCAGATAATAGAAAAAACGATGACCTAAATTTTTTCATAACCTCTCCTAAAACCTACGATAATTTTCCCCTCGTCAAAACGCCACTTTTTATCAATAAATAAACACCAATGCCAAACGTCATTACATTAATTGAAATCCCTAAAACCGTTATATTTTGATAAAAACTTGGAATTAACAAAAATAGAATACCAAAGATAGCGTATAAACTAGAACTAGCAGTGTAAATTAAGGCAACTTTATGATTGTCATATTCCGCGTAAATCATTTTTTCAAATATATTGCCAGATATTCCAATCACAACAAATGCGATGAAAAATAGCAGTAATTTTACCAATGGATAAGGAATAATGAATACAAATAACAAGCATAGTCCAGATATGATATAGTCAATGCAGAAAAAATGTCTAGGACGTATTCTGATACGTGGTGCTAGAAGTGCTCCAAGCAAATCTGCTCCACGTTGCACAGCAAGAACAACACCCAAATACCCAATAGGAATTCCTTCCTGTAATAAATATAAGGGAGCAAGAGTCAACAGTAAATCTGTACCACCGCTCAAAAAAGCCTCTATAAAGATGATAAGTGAAGCAAATTTTGATGCTCTAAACACCTCTACCGATTCTAATAGACGAAGTTTCTCTTTCTCATTCTCCTCGGTAAATTGACTTACCACCCTAGTATCAAGTTTTACACGAAACATAAAATAGATAGCCCCTATAAAAAATGGAATACTAAGTTGCAAAAGGACTAGATACGAAATAAAAGCCAACAAAGAAGACGCAATAAAATTACTAATAATATCTAGCACATTTGACGTCTTGTATTGAATATCTACAGATTTATCAATCAGCTCACTATCGTTATCCAAAGTTTCAGGAGTGATTTTCATTTGCATGGTATTCAATAACGTTGTTAACAAATTAAAAATAAAATTCAAACTATACATCCAAAGAACAGTAAATCGATAGTTAAGACACAAAATAATCCCCACAATAACAACCAATTGCAATATCTGAAAAATCATCAACCATTTTTTATCATTCTTTATGCGATTTAAAAAAGGACCATAAAAAATCGAGGTCACATTAGGAATCAAACCAAGTAAAGTGAACAACGATAAATTTGCAGCATCAATCTGATACACCTTTACCAAACCAATAGAAAGAGCAATCGAATAAAAACTATCCGCTATATTTCTCGTTGAACGACTTAAAATTAAATGATAAAAATTACTCGTAAATGCTTTAATTTTCATACCGACTTATTTTCCAATCTCCAAAACTTTTCTTCCCAATCCTTAATTATCCCTTATTCTATCACGCTTTAGCGTACTTTTAAAGAAAAGTATATACTTTTTCTGAAAATTCTCATTTTTGTCGTTATTTATCCAAAATGCTTTGTTGTCACACAAAAAACAGAACTAGTTTAAAACTAATTCTGCTTTTCTTGTATTAAATTTCTTTGCCTTCAAAGGTAAAGCGGATGTGGGGGAATTCTTTTTCACCATCTTTTCCGACCATAAATTCTTTGGCTTCTTTTTTGATTTGTGTAAAGTCGATGCCTTGCATTTTAGCTGCAAAGACACAACCGCAATAACATTGGCGGTAAATATCGTATTCCTCACACATTTCAACTGACCTGCGGTAGCCATTATTCTTCTTAAAATCGCTCGGCAGATACTTGGTTGCATAAACTTTTTGGACTTCGATTCCCACGCTATTAATGACTTGTGAATTTTTATGTGGACTGATTGTCAGCGCGCTTGCAAAGTAATCAAAGCCAAGCTCAACAGCCTTTTTGGCTGCCTTATCCAAACGGTAATCAAAGCAAACACGGCAACGTTCTCCACCTTCAGGCTCTTCTTCAAAGCCATGAACTTTTTGAAAATATTCTGATGGGTCATACGGAGCTTCGATAAATTGAACGTTATTGCCTGTTTTGGCATTAAAATCTGATATAAATTTTTGAACCACGTAAGCTCTGCGGTAATATTCTTCCTTGGGATGAATGTTAGAGTTCGCAAAATAAACTGTCAAATCAGCGTATTGCGTCAAATATTCCAAAGTATAAGTTGAACAAGGGGCGCAGCAAACATGGACAAGAATACGTGGACGAATCTCTTCTTGCATCCATCGTTTTGCCATTTGCTGCATGACACGGTCATAGTTGATTTTCTGATTAGGATTCATTTTAGATAAAATCTCTTCTAAATCAATCACAACTTATTTTTCCTTTCCTATCCTAGTAACGTCATTTCATTATACCACAAGTTATTTTCCAAAAACATGAAGAACGTTTGCAAACTGATTTTCCACACAAAAATGAAAATTCCCTTTCCAATAAACAAAGACAAATAAGGGGCTCTTGTGATATAATGGGAAATGAAATCTTGCTCGTTTAAGAGAGGAGAAAAAATGACAAGACAAAAAGTTGCTGTCTTAGGGCCTGGTTCATGGGGAACGGCTCTTGCACAAGTATTAAACGACAATGGACATGAAGTTTGTCTTTGGGGAAATATCCCAGATCAAATTGAAGAATTAAATACGAAACACACAAACACTCGCTACTTTAAAGATATTACAATCTCTGAAAATATCAAAGCAACACTTGACTTAAAAGAAGCTCTTAAAGATGTCGATGCTATTTTATTTGTTGTCCCTACTAAGGTGACACGTCTTGTGGCTAAACAAGTAGCTGAAACACTTGACCACAAAGCTGTTATCATGCACGCTTCTAAAGGACTTGAACCTGGTACACACGAACGCCTTTCTACTATTTTAGAAGAAGAAATTCCTGCTGAATTACGTTCTGAAATCGTTGTTGTCTCTGGTCCAAGCCACGCTGAAGAAACAATTGTTCGTGATATTACATTGATTACCGCAGCTTCTAAAGATCAAGAAACTGCTAAATACGTTCAAGAACTCTTCAGTAACAAGTATTTCCGACTTTATACAAATACTGATGTTATCGGTGTTGAAACAGCTGGTGCTCTTAAAAACATCATTGCTGTTGGTGCTGGTGCCCTTCACGGTCTTGGTTATGGCGACAATGCCAAAGCAGCTGTCATCACACGTGGACTAGCTGAAATCACTCGCCTTGGGGTTAAAATGGGAGCTAACCCACTTACTTATAGCGGACTTTCTGGTGTCGGTGACCTTATCGTGACTGGAACATCTGTTCACTCTCGTAACTGGCGAGCTGGCGACGCACTTGGACGTGGTGAAAAACTCGAAGACATCGAAAAAAATATGGGTATGGTTATTGAAGGTATCTCAACAACCAAAGTAGCTTACGAACTCGCTAAAGAATTGGATGTTTACATGCCAATCACTAGTGCCATCTACAAAGTTATCTACGAAGGCGGCGACGTCCGTGAAAGTATCTTAGGTATGATGTCTAATGATTTCCGTTCTGAAAACGAATGGCATTAATATTAGAATTATAGTATAATTTAATACAGTATAGTTAATTTATGAAAAGGAGTTCTCATATGAGAAAAGTTAGAAAAGCCGTCATTCCCGCTGCTGGTCTTGGAACACGTTTCTTACCAGCAACCAAAGCGCTTGCTAAAGAAATGTTACCAATTGTTGATAAACCAACTATCCAATTTATCGTTGAAGAAGCCTTGAAATCAGGTATCGAAGATATTTTGGTTGTTACTGGGAAATCAAAACGTTCAATCGAGGATCATTTCGATTCAAACTTTGAACTAGAATACAATTTGGAACATAAAGGGAAAACTGACCTTCTCAAACTTGTGAATGATACAACAGCTATCAACCTTCACTTTATCCGCCAAAGCCACCCACGTGGTTTAGGGGATGCTGTGCTTCAAGCTAAAGCGTTTGTTGGTAACGAACCATTTGTTGTTATGCTTGGCGATGACCTTATGGACATCAACAATGATAAAGCTGTGCCATTAACAAAACAATTGATTAATGACTACGAAAACACACATGCTTCAACAATCGCTGTTATGCCTGTACCGCACGAAGAAGTTTCATCTTATGGTGTTATCGCACCACAAGGCGAAGGCGTTGATGGGCTTTACAGTGTTGAAACATTCGTTGAAAAACCAGCACCTGAAGATGCCCCAAGTGATCTTGCAATCATCGGTCGCTACCTTCTTACTCCAGAAATTTTCAATATCCTTGAAACTCAAGAACCTGGAGCTGGTAACGAAATTCAATTGACAGATGCCATTGATACCCTTAACAAAACACAACGCGTTTTTGCACGCCAATTTAACGGTGACCGTTATGATGTTGGGGATAAATTTGGCTTCATGAAAACTTCTATTGACTATGCTCTTCAACACCCACAAATCAAAGATAGCATGAAACAATATCTTATCGATTTAGGGAAAGAGTTAGAAGCTGACTCAGCAAAAGAATCAAAATAATATACTATATTAACAATTAACCCCTTAGAATTTAAATTCTAAGGGGTTTTTCTTTATCTTAAAGCAAGGAAAATTAAACCAATGTTTAACACGAGGTAGATACCCACTGCCAACCAACGTTGCCATGATTTGAACATTGATTTTTCCACAACTGTTGGTAAAAAGATAGCACACAGAGCGCCACCAACAATACCACCAATATGCCCAGCAATCCCAACAGTCGGCATAAAGAGGTTAAAAAGTAAATTGATAAGAATTAATGCCTGATAATTACGTCCCAATTCTTTCAAATAAGGATTTCTTCCAAAATAACCTGCTACCATAATTGCCGCAAAAACACCAAATAAAGATGTCGAAGCACCAGCTGCAATCACATTCGGCGTGAAGAAAAGTGTAAAGACATTACCAACTACTCCTGATAGCACATAAAGTGCTAAGAATTTGTGGTGTCCCCAAATCTGCTCTGCTATTTGTCCAACAAAATAAAGCGTCAACGCATTAAAGAAGAAATGTTCCCAACCAATATGAACAAAAATTGGGGTAATGAGGCGCCATAATTGGCTTGGAAAAAGTTTAACATAAGCGCCATACATCCCACCAAAATTAAAAATTGCTTGCCATGATGTCGCATTTCCAAAATAAATCACCTGCATCGCTAAAAAAACAATTGTCGTTAAAGCTAATAAAAATAGCGTTACAGGGCTTTGTTTAATCACATTTTTCATCTACAAAAAACCTCCTTCACAGCGATATCGTGATAGTCTGCTTGAAATGTTGCTTTCTGACAATCATAAATGGTACTAACTGTATTCCCATGATAATCAGCTAAATAACGGTCGTAATAACCGCCACCATATCCGATACGAAAACCTGCTTGATTAAAAGCTACGCCTGGGACGTGAATCAAATCAATCATTGACTTATCCACAGCCTTATCATCTGCTGGTTCCCATAACCCAAACTTCGTTTTCACCAAATTATCTTTACGATACGGACAAAAAATCATTTTTCCTTTACCAAAAGTCTTGGGTACCAAAATTTTTTTACCATCTTTTTGGGCTTGATTAATCAAAAGCTGTGTATCATACTCAAAATCAAATGCCAAATATGTCGCAATGGTTGTAGCATTTTGATAAGCTTCTGACCTTATCAGATCATCTAGCAAAGCCTTGTCTTTACTGGCTTTTTCGACCTTATCTTGCCCTTTTAACTGCGCAAGAATCGCTGTTCTTAACTGTGATTTTTCCATGCTATTATGATAACATAAAACCGCTTTTTTACTTAGTAAAAATCTTAAAATTTACTTTAAGGTTTCTTTAAGGTTTCTTCGCTATACTATAACCATCCTAAATAGCGGTTCTCCCAAACCGCTGGGAATAGGCTCTTTTGGGAGTTATTCCCTTTTCATAAATCTCCTGGACATGGTTGAAAAATCATGTCCTTCCCTTTTTAAGCCGCTACCTCCCAATAGCGGCTTTTTTGATATCCAAAAAGAACTTGAACAATTTGCTCAAGTTCTTTTCTTTTATTCATTAACTTTTTCTTTTAGAAAAGCCGCAATTTCACTAACTGCAAATGGCAAAGCTGCTTCATTTGGGCTTATCTGTGGATGATGAAGGGCATAAGGTGTATCAACTCCAAGCCAGAACATCACACCAGGAATTTTATTTAAAAGGTAACCAAAATCTTCTCCTGTCATTGCAGGTGGGCAATCAATCAAATTAACCGCTTCTCGTTTGTTAAAGAAATCCATCAATTGACGAGCTAACTTTGGATTATTCTCAACAGGGAGATAACCTCCTTGTTTTAGCTCCACATCAACTTCCATACCAAAACTTGCTGCCACACCTTTGGCAATTTCGGTTAAACGTTTTTGAATATGTAAACTCATGTCTTGAGTCAATGTTCGAATGGTACCATGTAAACGTGCTGTTTCAGCAATGACATTATTCGTTGTTCCCGCATGAAATGAACCAAATGTTACCACACCACCTTGAATAGGGTCAACATTACGGCTAACAATGGTCTGAACCTGCGTGATAAAATACGACGCAGCCACCAAGGCATCATTAGCTTCATGAGGAAACGCCGCATGTCCACCTTTTCCTTTAAAAGTCACCAAGACCTCGCAAGTTCCCGCAAACAATGTTGAGGTATTTGTCGCAATATCCCCAACCTTGAAATCAGGACGAACATGAAGCCCATAAAACTCATCTGGTTTCCAATCACCAAAGGCATTATCTTGGTACATGAGCATACCACCAGCTTCATTTTCCTCAGCTGGCTGGAAAAGGAATAACAAATTATTTTTTGGCTGAACCTGCACCAATTCATTAAGCAAACCTAGAGCAACGGTCATGTGCATGTCGTGTCCACAAGCATGCATACGCCCCTCGTGCTGACTTGCAAAAGGAAGACCTGTTTCTTCTACAATCGGCAAAGCATCAATATCTGTACGCCAGCCAATCGTCTTTTCTGGAGCAGAACCATTGAGAAAAACAAGAATACCTGTTCGCCATGTGCGTTGCTCTACAAAATCTTTTCCAGCCGTAATCTCTGCAATACGCTCCAAAAGATAGGCTTGTGTTTTAAATTCTTCCAAACCAATTTCAGGAATCTGGTGCAAATCACGACGGATGCTAATTAAATCTAAAGTCATATGTTTTTCCTTAATTTGTGAAAAGCTTGAGAGGATTTCTCAAGCCTTTACTTCTTCTATTATAAATTACGCAAAGCGTCTTCGAGTGCTGTTTTTTGTTGTGTTTTGGCATCAATTTCTTTGATAACACGCGCAGGGACACCTGCTACAACAACATTTTCAGGAACATCTTTAGTAACAATAGCTCCCGCAGCAACAACAGAGCCATTACCAACTTGAACCCCTTCGATAACGACCGCATTAGCACCAACAAGAACGTTGTCTCCGATACGAACTGGATCAGCTGAAGCTGGTTCAATCACGCCTGCAAGGACAGCACCTGCACCGATATGGCTATTTTTACCAACGATGGCACGACCACCAAGAACAGCACCCATATCAATCATTGTACCTGCACCGATTTCTGCACCGATATTAATCACAGCACCCATCATAACAACCGCATTGTCCTCGATTGTCACTTGGTCACGAATGATAGCACCTGGTTCGATACGAGCGTTAATGTGGCGTTTATCAAGCAATGGCACAGCTGAATTACGACCATCTTGTTCAACCACATAATCTTTATTTTCAGTCAAATTTGCCAAAAGCGGCTCAATGTCTTTCCAATCACCAAAAAGCACATTACCAAGCTTGATAACACTTTCTGGAACGGCAGCTGCCAATTCACCTTCAAAGGTTACTTTAACATTTGTTTTTTTCTCCGCATTTCCAATAAATGCAATAATTTCTTGAGCAGTCATTTTTTGTGCAGTCATATTTAAGATACCAAGAGCGTTGGAGAGACTTACCACTATTACCAAGTTATTCTCCTTTAGCGCAGGTTCATGCTAACCCTCGCCAAACGCTCAAATCCTTCTAATTCAATTTTTTCTTATATGTTCTACCATTATAACAAATATTCAGAAAATTTGGAAAGAAATTTGGATATTTATTCAATTACAAAAGTTTTTCACATACTAAAAAAGCTCCCTTGCGGAAGCTTTTTATCTATATTAATGTGAATTAAAGACGTGCGTTCAATTCTGCTGACAAGTCTTCAAATCCTGGTTTACCAAGAAGAGCAAACATGTTTTTCTTGTATGCTTCTACACCTGGTTGGTTGAATGGGTTAACAGCGTTAAGGTAACCTGAAAGACCGATTGCCAACTCGAAGAAGTAGATTGTGTAACCAAGAGTAAATTCATCTTGTTGAGGAAGTGTCAAGAACATGTTGGGAACACCACCGTCAGTGTGTGCAAGAAGAACACCGTCAGTTGCTTTTTTGTTTACAAAGTCAACGTCTTTACCTTGAAGGTATCCAAGACCATCAAGATCTTCTGACAATTCAGGGATAACAACGTTTTTACGTGGTTTGTCAACACGAACAACTGTTTCAAAGATGTTGCGGTAACCTTCTTGGATGAATTGACCAAGTGAGTGAAGGTCAGTTGAGAAGTTAGCAGATGTTGGGTAGATACCTTTTTGGTGTTTACCTTCTGATTCACCAGCTAATTGTTTCCACCATTCACCAAAGTATTGAAGTGATGGTTCGTAGTTAGCCAAGATTTCAGTGATGTAACCTTTACGGTAAAGAACGTTACGAACAGCAGCGTATTGGTAAGCGATGTTTTCTGAAATTTTAGCAGAAGTTAATTCTTTACGTGCAGCGTTAGCACCAGTCATAAGAGCTTCAATATCGATACCAGCAGCAGCGATTGGAAGAAGACCTACAGCAGTCAATACTGAGAAGCGTCCACCAACGTTATCTGGAACAACGAATGTTTCCCAGTTGTTAGCAACAGCTTCAACTTTAACAGCACCTTTTTCTTTATCTGTAGTAGCGTAGATACGTTTGTTAGCTTCTTCTTGACCGTATTTTTCAATCAAAAGTTCTTTGAAGACACGGAAAGCAATAGCTGGTTCAGTTGTAGTACCTGATTTAGAAATGATGTTAACTGAGAATTCTTTATCTTTAACGTATTCAACAAGATCTGCAAGGTAAGTTGAAGAAATTGAGTTACCAGCGTAAAGGATTTGTGGACCTTTACGGTCTGCAGATGCTTGAAGGTTGTAGAAGTGATTGCTCAAGAAATCGATAGCGGCACGAGCTCCGAGGTATGAACCACCAATACCAATAACGACAAGAACTTCGCTGTCTGATTGAATTTTAGCGGCAGCTTTTTGGATACGAGCAAATTCTTCTTTGTCGTAGTTTTCAGGAAGGTCTACCCAACCAAGGAAATCAGAACCAGGTCCTGTACCTTTACGCAAATATTCGTCAGCAACGTTGACTTGTGTTTGCATAAAGTCGATTTCTTCTTGTTCGACAAATTGACCCAAAAGTTTTGAATAATCAAATTTAATATGTGTCATTACAATACTCCTCAAAAAATTAAATTTCTCTTCTATATTACTCTTTTATGCTTGATTTTTCAATGATTTTTACTAAATAATCTTCTAAAATAAAGCGTTTACGAATTTACTGAAAACTTTCATGAAATCACCATTCCACGATGAAATTTTCATAAGCTTTCACAATCAAAACCACGTGAAAACAGTAAAATAAGTTATATTTTTACGTTTCTTAATGAATAAAAAAGAGCACACACCTACAATCGCTTAGGGCTGCTGGATTCCTCCCCTGACCCGCTTCACGCGCAGATGTTGCTCCGAAAAATATTATATCATAATTTCTAGATTATGCAACTTAAGACTGTTCTCTTGCAGCTCGTTTGGCTGCTTTTTTCTTCTCACGATTTTTACGGAAGAAATCCTGCATAATTCCAGCACATGCTTCCTCAAGAATCCCTGTTTCCACTTCAACTCGGTGATTCAAACGAACATCTGTTAGAATGTCATACAGACTGCCTGCACCACCAAATTTTTGATTAGCAGCTCCGTAAATCACTTGTGGAATACGGGCAAGCCCAATCGCTCCGCTGCACATCACACAAGGCTCAATCGTCACAAAAAGAGTGCTATCCAGCAAACGCCAATTACCAACATTGCTATTAGCTTCATTGATTGCCATAATTTCAGCATGCAAAATCGCTTGTTGGCGCTCTTCACGCGCATTGTGTCCTCGTCCAATGATTTCACCATCTTTGACGATAACACATCCAATCGGGATTTCCTCTTTTGCTAGCGATTTTTGTGCTTCCTTGAGTGCTTCCTGCATGAAATATTCTTTTTCTTCTTGCGTAAATTCAGCCATTATAGCTCACCAAGTTGCCATGATTTGTGTGGCTCAGCTAAATCAACAGAAACACCATCAGCATAATTTTCTGCTTCTTCTTTGAGAACTTGCAAATGATTTTCAGCATCAATTCCTTCTGGTGGAACTGGTGGTGTATGCGTTAAGACAAGTGATTTCACACCAGCAGCTTTGGCAATTTGCCCTGCTTCTTTGGTTGTCAAATGCGCTGGATGATTTTCATTTCCCGCATAAAGGTAAACATCTGCCAAAAAGAGGTCAGCGCCTGCGGCGAATTTATCCAAACCATCAAAATATCCTGTATCACCTGTGAAAACAAGTGTTTGCCCTGTTGCACGTTCGACGATACGAAAAGCATAGCAAGGAACAGGGTGAACCGTTTTAATAAAAGTAATGTCAAATGGACCAATCTTCTCAACACCATTGACATTATAAGCTTTTCCTTGAGAAACACCGTCCAAAGTCAGTTTAGCAAATTCTTGCTCATCTTCGGTGTGCCCGTAGATTGGCAAAATTTTTGGTGTCCAGAGATGTTTTGGGTAAAGTTGGAAATAATGGCGTAGCACACCAAGGTCTGCCACATGGTCAGGATGATAATGCGAAATAATCACTGCATCCAAATCAAGTGGACTGATTTCTTTTTCTAATTCTGTGACAGCACGGCTTCCGCAATCCATAAGCAATTGAAAGCCATCTTCGCTCGTAACGAGGTAAGAGGTCGTTCCGCCATCTTTATATGGGTAAGCTCCCCAGCAACCAAGTGTTGTGAGTTTCATAGTAGACTCCTTCTCTAGTAATACTTACTCACATTATAACAAAATTTTGTAAAATAAGCTGACGCTTCCAACCACACAAAAAATCTGGAACAGCATTGCTCCAGATTTAATAGAATATTAGAAATTACGGTCACTCTTATTGTATCCATAACGTTCAAAGAAATCTTCACGGAATTCCAAAAGATTATCATCCACGATTGCTTGACGAACTTTTTTCATCAAGTTTACTAGGAAGTATAAGTTATGGTAACTTGTCAAACGAAGTCCAAAGGTTTCATCAGCTTTAAGCAAGTGGCGAATGTAAGCACGTGTGTAATTACGGCAAGTGTAGCAATCACAATCGTGGTCAAGTGGTGTGAAATCTTCTGCGTAAGCCGCATTCTTAACCACCAAACGCCCTTCACTTGTCATACATGTACCATTACGTGCGATACGTGTCGGAAGTACGCAGTCAAACATATCCACACCACGGATAACACCATCAATTAAGCTATCTGGTGCTCCAACCCCCATAAGGTAACATGGTTTGTTTTCTGGCAACATTGGCACCGTGAAATCAAGCACCGCATTCATTTCTTTGTGTGATTCTCCAACAGCAAGTCCACCAATTGAATAACCTGGGAAATCCATGCTCACCAAATCACTAGCTGATTGACGGCGAAGGTCTTTGAAACCAGCACCTTGCACGATACCAAAAAGCCCTTGGTCATGTGGACGACGGTGTGCTTTCAAACCACGTTCAGCCCAACGGCTTGTACGTTCAATTGATTTTTTAACGTAATCATATGGTTGGTAGAATTGAGGGCATTCGTCAAAACTCATCATGATGTCTGAGCCAAGATTATTTTGAATAGAGATGGCTTTTTCAGGAGAAAGGAACATTTTTGCACCGTTAAGATGATTCTTAAACGTTACTCCTTCTTCAGTGATATTACGTGTGTCAGCCAATGAATACACTTGGAAACCACCACTATCAGTCAGAATCGCTTGGTCCCAATTCATAAACTTGTGAAGTCCACCAGCGCGAGCGATTAATTCGTCACCTGGACGTAGCCAAAGATGATACGTATTTGATAGGATAATCCCTGAACCCATTTCCTTGAGCTCTTCTGGTGATTGTGTTTTAACCGTTGCTTGAGTTCCAACGGGCATAAACATTGGTGTTGGGAATGTGCCGTGTGGTGTGATAATTTCACCCAAACGCGCACCTGTGTGTTTTTCTTTTTTAATTAAGCGATATTTAATCGGATAATCTGTCATTTTCTTCTCCTAGCTACCACAAAAGACAGTTGTGGGCATTTTTTGTTATTGTCATGATTAAACAGTAATCAGACTGAGAAACTGAGACTGGAAAATTTGTCAGCCTCTTGCCTTGCATCATAAAAAATGCAAGCACAGCCTTTACGATTTTACCAAAAAAAGCCTTTTTTGTCATATTTATGAAAATTTTCATTAAAATTGTATGCGATTTCTAACACAACATGATATAATAGCAGTGTAGAAGTAACTTTGGGATTTATTTAAGGAGGTCTATTATGAAAGCTTCAGAAACACGACAAAAGGCTAGAGAATTTCTCAAAACTCTCTCTGGCAAGTATCAATTGTTCATTGTTTCTATTGTATTGGCAATTCTTACTGTTTCAGTAACTTATCGTGAAACTATTTTTACGACAAGCGGCGGTACAGAATTTAGCATCACAGAATCTGTTCCAACTATCATTGGAATTTTATCAGCACTGTTTCTTGCATCAGCAAGTTACGCTGTTCTTGATGTTATGCGCCATAAACGTGATCATGTTGAAGTGGGAGATAACATGATCGTCTTTTCAAACGAATTATTTGGAAAATACATTTTGACAGCCATTCTAAAATGGGTATTTATTTTCCTATGGTCATTAATTGCAGGTGTCGGAATGTTCATTTTCGCCATCGGTGTAACTTATGCAGCTGTAGATGATTCTGCTGCAGGTTGGGTTATTGTGATTATTGGCTTAATCACTATGATTGCAGGATTTGTACTTGCCATTATGAAAGATTTTTCATACGCTATGACAACTTATATCCTTTATGATGATGTTCAAAACGGCACTTATGAAGGTCCTCGTAGCGTTATTACAAAAAGTACAAAACTAATGAACGGTAACAAATGGCGTTTCTTCTGCCTACAATTTAGCTTCATTGGTTGGTACATCTTGACAGGTATCACTTGTGGTTTACTTCACTTCTACACACTACCATACATTACCACAGCTAATCTCTTCTTCTACGAAGATTTACTAGAAAAAGCTGAATAATACGATATTAAAATCACCTTAACAAACCTAAGGTGATTTTTTGATACACAAAAAAGAAGATGCTTCCCACATCTTCTTTTTATTTATCCTCTTTATAAATCATGTAAGATTCGCCGGCTGCTTTTAGTTTTTCTTGGCATTTTGGGCAAATACCGTAAGCTGTTAGTTGAATCTTAGTGATTTGATAACCAGTTTGTTCATAAGCTTCTTTGCCAATATCAATGGCATCAACATCCATAAAGTCAGCTATTTCTCCACAGTTTTTACAAACAATATTGATGTGCTGATGTCCCATAAAATCATAATAAGTCGTTGTATCATTTGTCACTTTTAATTCAGCAACAAAGCCCTCGTCAACTAAGACTTTCATATTATTGTAGACCGTTGCTAAACTCATCTTAGGGTGTTCTGGCAAAAGGTCTCTGTAGATTTTATCGGCACTAGGGTGCTCATGACTATTTATAATATAAGCAATAATGGCTTTACGAGTCTCCGTTATACGGATGTGTTTTCGTTTGAGATGCTCAATGACATTCTCATAGGCATCCAAAGGACGGTGGTGAGTGTGAACATCCATTATAGCTCTCCTTATCTAATTTACTAAATTAATTATAACATAGTTTAAATGCGTACATGTCAAGACATGCTCATTCATTTTATTACAAAAATCTGACGATTTCAAGTTACTTAGAATTTTTTAGTAAAAAAATTTGTCAAATCATTAGTGAATTATCATTTTTAGGATTTTTTGTAAATATCGACACAAAAACCATTGACTATTTTCCTTATTTGGTTTTATAATATATTTGTCGTTAACGACACAAAATAATTAAAAGGAGATAGCATATGACAAAAACATTTAAAACATTAGATGATTTCTTAGGAACTCACTTTATTTACACTTATGATAATGGTTGGGAATACGAATGGTACGCTAAAAATGACCACACTGTTGACTATCGTATCCATGGTGGTATGGTCGCTGGGCGTTGGGTCAAAGACCAAGAAGCTAATATCGTTATGCTCACAGAAGGTATTTATAAAGTTGCTTGGACAGAACCAACTGGTACTGATGTTGCCCTTGACTTTGTTCCAAATGAGAAAAAACTTAACGGAACTATTTTCTTCCCCGCTTGGGTTCATGATCACCCTGAAATCACTGTTTGTTTCCAAAATGAACACATTGATTTAATGGAAGAATCTCGTGAAAAATACGCTACTTATCCAAAATTAGTTGTTCCTGAATTCGCTCATATTACTTACATGGGTGATGCTGGACAAAATAATGAAGATGTTATTTCTGAAGCTCCTTACAACGGATTACCAGACGACATTCGCAACGGAAAATATTTCGATGCCAATTACAAACGTTTGAAAAAATAATTATCTAATCTAAAAAATTCTTGGTATACTAATTATAGTTACATTACCAAGGAGGTTTTATGCCTAAAGAACGTCTCTTGCCATATATCATTTTAGGGATTGTCAAGCACACTTCTCCGATTACTGGGCAAGCTATCACAAAACAATTTGACAATGAAATTGGTGAATTCTGGAAAGCCTCACATAGTCAAATTTACCCTGAATTAAAGCGCATGTCTGAGGATAATTGGCTAAAACAAACCACTTCTAAAGACAATGCAAAAGAAAAATATTATCAACTAACAGATGGGGGAGAAACTGTCCTTGCTGGCTGGTTAGAGGAAACTGTGGAGGAGGCTCCTATTCAAAAAGACCTTTTCTCGTTAAAAATGTTCTTTATCCATGACCAAACCAATCCTCGCATTCTGTCTCTACTAGAGGAGGAACGTCAGATTCTGGTTGAACAGCTAGCGCATTTTAAAATGCGAAAAGAGTTGCTCTTTTCAAGTCAGGAAGATATTGAGCAAGCTTTTGGGCATTATCTCATCTTAAGCCGTGCCATTGCTCGCGTTACCAGTCAGCTAAACTGGATTGATGATACCATTTTACAATGGCAAGAACATAATAAAAACTGAGAGTCGCTATAACTCTCAGTTTTTATTATGTTCTACAGCTGTTGATATTCAATCTTAATACACTTGTTCATGACAATTTTGTCACGACCTGCTGCCTGTAAAATATCTGCTGCTTCTTGGCTTTCCAGACCAAGTTGTGCCCAGAAAACATCAGCATCTGTTTCAATGAAATCTTTGGCAACTTCTGGTAGAAAGTCACTTCGTCTGAAAACATCTACAATATCAATGTGAACAGGAACATCTTGCAAGGAAGCGTAAACTGTCTCATTTAAAACTTTTTGTCCTGCTAATCTTGGATTGACAGGAATAATGGTATAACCAGCTTCTTGCATGATTTTTGAAACGCCGTACGCTGCACTATCTTCACGCTGTGACAAGCCAACAACTGCAATGTTTTTTGCTTTTTTCAAATAATCAGCAATCACTTCTTGACTAGGATTTTGAAACGTCGTCATCACCGTAACCTCCTGAATGATTTTTCTTAAGTATAGCACACTTTAATCAAAAACCAGTCTAATTTTGCATACAAAAACACCGAGCTGTCAAATGGTGACAGTTCGGTGTTTGGTTTATTTAGCTTCGTACCAGGTTTGTCCTGCGTTTTCGTCCGCAATTAATGGCACTGATAAGTCAATGGCTGATTCCATGGTTTCTTTGACCAATGTTTTAACAGCTTCTAATTCATCGTTTGGTACTTGAAGAATGATTTCATCGTGTACTTGGAGAAGCATTTTCGTCTTGAATCCACCCTCAACCAGGGCTTTATCAAGGTTAATCATGGCAATTTTGAGAATATCTGCTGCGCTTCCTTGAATTGGTGAATTGATAGCTGTACGTTCTGCGAATTGACGGATATTGAAATTACGTGAATTAATATCTGGCAATTCACGGCGACGATGGAAGAGTGTTTCGACATAACCTTTATCTTTGGCATCACGCACCACGCGCTCCATGTAATTTTTGATGCCTGGGTAGCGTTCAAAATATGTTTCAATGTATTGTTTAGCAACTTTGCGTGGGATGCCCAAGTTATTGGCAAGTCCATAATCTGAAATACCATACACGATTCCGAAGTTAACAGCTTTAGCATTACGACGGTCATTTGGTGTGACATCTTCTGGTTTTTCAATGCCAAAGACACGCATCGCTGTTGAGGTATGAATATCAGCTCCCTCACGGAATGCCGCAATCAAATGCTCATCATTTGAAATGTGTGCCAAAACACGCAACTCGATTTGTGAGTAGTCAGAACTTAGAAGCACTTCATCTGCTGTTTCTGGAACAAATGCTTTACGAATCAAGCGACCTTGTTCTAAGCGTACAGGAATATTTTGCAAGTTAGGGTCAACACTTGACAAACGACCTGTTTGCGTCAAATCTTGCAAGTAACGAGTATGAATTTTGCCATCTTTTAAGATAAAATCTTGCAAGCCAACGATATAAGTTGATTGCAATTTAGCAATTTGGCGATATTCCAAAATCTTAGATACAATTGGTGAAATTGGTGCCAAGCGTTCCAAGACATCTACCGCTGTCGAATAACCTGTTTTGGTTTTCTTCGTGTAGCTTGTTGGCAATTGCATTTTGTCAAAGAGCAATTCACCTAATTGTTTTGGTGAATTAATATTGAATTCCATGCCTGCCAAGTCATAGATTTCCTGAGTCAAGGCATCAATTGCTGCTTGATTGGCAGTTTCCATTTCTTGAAGTGTTTCTTTTTTGACAGAAATCCCAGCAATCTCCATTTTAGCAAGGACATTTGCCAAAGGTTGTTCCATGTCAAAGAGCAAGCTAGCTTGTTGATGTTCGTTTAATTTATCTAGCATTGCTTGTTCAGAATGATTTAACACGACAATTTTACGAGCTAAATGGCTGAGCAAGACTGCTTTTTCAGGAACCGCACGTTTGACTCCTTTACCATAAACAGCTTCATCGCTATCTAAGACATAATCCGTATAAAGACGAGCAATGGTTGAAATCTCATTGTCTTCAACAGTTGATAAAAGGTATTTTGCTAAACGGCTATCAAAAGCTGGCGCTGGTAAATCAAGACCTAAATGGCTAAGCAAGACTTTGCTACGCTTAAAGTCGTAAGTTTTAATTGGTTTTGCTAGCGTTGCTTTGAATAAGTCATCTTTAAGTAATTCAAGATTTGTCGAAGCATAGATAGCCTTGTCATTCCCCCAAGCAAAGCCGATGATATTTTCAATATGATAATTATCACCCAAAATTTCAAAATAGAAAAATTGGTCTTCTGTAAACATATCAGCACTCAAGCTATCCACTTCAGTGTAGTTAACATCAAATTTTTCTTGCTTTTTCGTTGCACCAAGGTTGTCTTTGAATTGTTTAAAGCCCATTTCATCATAAAATGAAACTAATTTATCCAAATCTGGTCCTTGATAGGTAATGTCGTCTAAACCAATAGCAATCGGTGCTTGGATATTGATTGTCGCCAAAGTCTTAGATAAGAAAGCTTGTTCTTTATCGTTAATCAAGTTTTCTTTCATCTTAGATTTTTTCATGCCGTCGATGTTTTCATAAACACCTTCAAGGCTGCCGTATTCTAAGAGCAATTTAAGACCTGTTTTTTCACCGACTTTTGTGACACCAGGGATATTATCTGATTTATCTCCCATAAGCGCTTTAAGGTCGATAAATTGTTTAGGTGTGATGCCCATTTTTTCCATGAGGTAGGCTGGGGTGAACTCTTCAAATTCTGCCACACCTTTTTTAGAAATTTCGACGGTAGTATTATTATCCGCCAATTGGATAAGGTCTTTATCTCCGCTGACAATGGTAACGTCGTACTCGTCCTCATTTTCAGCTAATTTATCCAATGTTCCGATGATGTCATCAGCTTCATAATTTTCCAAATCATAGAAAGTAATGCCAAGCGCACTAAGCATTTCACGAATATAAGGCAATTGTTCGCGGAATTCTTCTGGCGTTTTGGCACGTCCTGCTTTGTAATCCTTGTACATTTCCGTACGGAAAGTCGTTTTTCCAGCATCAAAAGCCACCAAAACATGCGTTGGCTGGATTCTTTCTAATAAGTGATTGAGCATGAGATGAAAACCATAAATAGCATTGGTATGCAAACCAGCACGGTTTTTAAAACGATCAATCTGATTATACAGTGCAAAAAAGGCACGATAAGCAACGGATGACCCGTCAATTAATAATAATTTCTTCTTGTTTTCCATGGCTTTATTATACCACATCTTGAGCTGGCATTTGGCGTTGAAAGGTTGATGATAAAAATATTCTCTCTGTGACAGTTTTTTCTTGCCTTAGAGTTAACTTCAAGGTATATAATAAAAAACATAAAGGAGGTATTTCATGGTAGAAACATTTAAACTTAATGATGGTCGTGACATTCCTGTTCTTGGTTTAGGGACATGGATGATTGCTGCCGACAAAACAGCACAGGCTGTGCGTGAAGCACTAAACTTAGGTTATCGTCATATTGATACTGCTCAAGCTTATGGTAATGAAGCTGAAGTTGGTGAAGGTGTGCGAACTTCAGGTATTCCTCGTGAAGAAATCTTTGTGACAACTAAAATCGCTGCTGAACATAAGACTTATGAATCCGCTGCCCAATCTATTGATGACTCTTTAGCTAAAATGGGGCTTGATTATATTGATTTGATGATTATTCACAGTCCACAACCTTGGGCAGAATGGCGTGATAGCAACAAAAACTTTGATGACGGAAATTTAGCAGCTTGGCGTGCTTTAGAAGATGCTCAAAAAGCTGGAAAAGTTAAATCTATTGGGCTTTCAAATTTCTTGACTACTGATGTGCAAAATATTTTAGACAACGGTTCTGTAACACCAGCGGTTAACCAAATTTTAACGCACGTTGGTAACACTCCTTTAGATTTAATTGATTTTTGTCAAAAGCATAATATCTTAGTAGAAGCTTATTCACCTATCGCACATGGTGAAGCTCTTAAAAGCCCAGCTATTGTTGCTATGGCTGAAAAATACAACGTTTCAGTAGCGCAACTCTGTATCAAATACGTTATTCAACTTGGTCTTGTTGCTCTTCCAAAAACAGCCAACCCCGAACACATGAAATCAAATGCAACGCTTAATTTTACGATTTCAGATGCTGATATGGAAGCACTCAAAAGTATTGATTTTAAAGAATATGGAGAATTTGCTGGTTTTCCTGTCTTTAGCGGAAAATAATTTTTCCCTTAAGATTTCTTTAAGCCTCCCCCTTTATACTCTAATCATTCCTAAAACTTTCACAGCTGGCTTTGCTAGCTAACGTTCACTTTGGCACCTCCCAAGCCTAAGTGAATGTATCTTTTTCATAATCTCCTTAAAGTCTAGCCTTTGGCTAGGCTTTTTGCATTGAAAAAAGGCCTCCTATATGGAGTGCCTTATTTTATAAATAATTCACCAAATACATTAAAATTGGGACAACAAGCATTGTGAGAATGGTTGATTCAGTTACCATGATAGCGGCGTAATCAGCATCCGCTCCATATAATTTGGCAACAACTGGGGCGTTGGTCATCACAGGCATAGCAGATTGGATAACAAAAACTTGTTTCATTAGTAATGGCATTTGAGTATGGCTGACAATCACCGTCATTAATAGCGGAGCGATAACAAAACGTCCTAATAAAACCAATAGATTGTCCTTGCTAAAACGCAAACGTGACAGCCCTGCATTTGCCACCGAAATCCCAATAAAAATCATAGATAAAGGAATTGTAAGGTTTCCTAAATATTGAAAATCACTGAGCAAAAAAGCGGGAAGTTGAATGTTCAATAGCACCAAAATGACGCCAATGATAAACCCTAAAAGTGGTGGTGAGAAAATCTTTCGGAGACTATCACGAAAATCAATCGTCGCTGAACGTTGTCCATCTCTTTGAATCAAATAAGTCCCGATTGTCCAAAAGAACGTTGTGTTACACATATAATAAACCAAAACGTATGGAATACTATTATCACCAAAAAGCGCCTGATTAATCGGAAGCCCAACAAAAATGGTGTTAGAGTTAAAAAACATAGAAACAAATAACCCTTGGTGTTTTTTATCTACCATAAATAGCTGCGCTACCGCCATAGCAATCGCAAGCAAAATAATCATAGATAGCGCTGGGAAGCGCAATTGCGGCAACATCTTCAAAAGTTCATCTGCCGTAAAACGCCCAACAATCGTGTAAATCATATAACATGGTAAAGCCACTTGAGTGACTAATTTAGCAATCAAAGAAGGTGTCTTCTCATCAAACCAACCTTTCTTAGCTAAAACGTAGCCCACCACAACCATGACCAAAATAATTAAAACACCTGAAAAACTATTCACAAACGTTGCCATTGCTTACTTCCTTTTAAAATGATTGCTTTCAGTATAGCACATTTTCCTAGCTTTCTTAAGCACTGCCAGCAAAAACACTCACAAAAACGACTGAAAATCAGCCGTTTTTTTATGTTATTTCTTCAACCCTTCACGCCATGTGGCTGGTTTGAATTCGTCGATGATTGGGAGTAAGCGTTTATCTACGTCAATTTGTAAGACAGAGTTAAAGTTGTTAGTCGCAATCATTTGACCTGCAAAACCGACGATAACAACAATTTCTTTGTCATCAAAGAATGTTTTGAGTTTCTCAAAAAGTTCATCAGACACAGCTGTTGGGTCTTTTACAATTGAACGTCCTAATTCTGTCAAAACTTCTTCACGCTCATCATAATTCAAATTCGCTGGGTCAAGCCCAAGTCCTTTCACATCACTAATGAAAAAGAGTGAGCAGAGTTGGCATGAATTCGTTGTTGAGATGGCATGCGCATAAAGGATAGCATCTTTTTCACCAACAACTTCTACCAAACGTTGCCATGATGTATACCATCCCATGTAAGCGTCATACGTTGCCGCATCGTTTAAAAGTCCTTTTTTCATATTAGTCACAGCATTACGACCTGCCAATTCATCGTAACGTTCTTTTTCTGCTCCTGTTGTTTCATCAAGTTCTACCAATTTAATTCTTGCCATTTTTCAGTCTCCTTTTTTATTTCTTAAAGTGCTAATTTCAAAATATCTTGTATTTTTGCGGCATCTAGCAATTCATAATGCCCGACATTTCCATTTCTCGTAGCACGTTTTGCCATAATCTCAAAATCTTTATCATCAATGTCTAGTTCTGTTAAAGTTGTCTTCAGACGTAATGATTTAAAAAATGTTTCTAATTTTTCTGCGAGGATAAGGGCTCTTTCTTGTTCCGTGTAGTCATGGGCGTCTACGCCAAATACTCTACTAGCAAGCAAAGCAGGACGCCAAGGTTTTCTGTCTGCCACATATCGAATCCACGCCAACAATACAACAGCCATGCCCTCACCATGGACAATATGATACTGTGCTGACAATTCATGCTCAATTCGGTGCGAACCCCAATCCGCACTACGTCCAGCATCTAAGAAATTATTGTGAGCCACGCTAGCCAACCATTGGATTTCAGCACGCGCATTAATATCACTCAAATCCTTCAACAAACGCTCAGCATTTAACAACAATGCCCGAACCGCTCCTTCAATAAGATAATCTGTCACATCGGAGTGTTTCGTATCTGAGAAATACCTTTCCAAAAGGTGTGCTAACACATCCGCAATTCCAACTGACGTTTGATAAAGCGGCAAGCCAACCGTATATTTGGGATTCATGATAGCAAATTTTGGAATAATACGGTCATCTTCAAAGCCAAGCTTCCACTCACCATTTGAAATAATAGAAGCATTTGATGTTTCTGAGCCACTTGACGCTGTTGTGGCAATGACACCAATATTTAATACCTTTTCTGGCAAAATTCCCTTATCAAAGAAATCCCACACATCTCCATCATATGGCACTCCAAGGGCAACAGCTTTAGCCGTATCAATAGAACTCCCACCACCAACAGCCAAAACAAAATCAACCTTATCTTTTTTGCCTTGCTCAACCAATTCTCGAACCAAATCAACTTCTGGATTTGGGACCACATTGCCATTCTCACTAAATGCAATGCCTAACTCTTCAACAGCTTCCTGAATAACAGCATAAATCCCCAAATCTTTGATAAACTCTCCACTATACACAAGTAAGAGTGAAGTCACCTTATTTTCTTTTAACAAGGCTGTTAATTTCTGCTCGCTATCCTCTCCAAATACGATTTTAGCTGGATTATAGTACTCAAAGCCAATCATTTTTTACTCCTTTATTCTCTTAATCCAAAGGCACGACAGCACCATCATATTTTTCTTCAATAAACGACTTAATTTCAGAACTTTGGAGTACTTCAACCAATGTTTTCAAAGCCTTGTTATTTTTCTTGTCAGGTGATGTTGCAATGATATTGGCATACGTTTTAGCTGCAAGACCATCATTAGCTTCGACTGCCAAAGCTTCGCTAACTTTCAAACCACCTTCAATGGCATAATTCCCGTTAATGACAGCAACATCAACATCTGGAAGTGCTGAAACCAACTGCTCAGGAGCTAATTCTTTAAACTGAATATTTTTCGGATTGTCTGTAATATCTTCGACAGTCGCATTAACGCCAGCATCATCATTTAGGGTAATAATCCCCTCTTGAGCCAGCAAGAGAAGTGCACGCGCTTCATTGGTCACGTTGTTTGGAACAGCAACCACAGCACCATCAGGCAACGCTGATAATTTTGTCACACGTCCAGCGTAAATTCCAAAAGGTTCATAGTGAATGGCACCAATTGAAACCAAATCTGAATCATTTTCTTTGTTAAATTGGTCTAGGTAAGGAACGTGTTGGAAATAGTTGGCATCCAAACTTCCTTCAATGACTCCCGTATTTGGTGTAATCGAATCCTCGAGTTTTACAATTTCTAGCGTAATCCCCTTTTTCGCCAAAATTGGCTTAGCTTCCTCAAGAGTCTCAGCATGCGGTGTGATATTTGCCCCAACTTTTATCACCGTATTACTATCTGAATTACTAGTTGACATAGCTGCTTGGCTAGCGCCGCATCCTGTCAAAATAGCTGCCAAAAAACTTGTCACGACTAACGATAAAACTTTCTTTTTCATAATCTGCATCCTTTTCTTTTCACTAATCCATTTTCATAAATTAAATGCTTTGATATTTTCCTTAAGCTCTTTGAATTTTCATTTTCAAAATCTCTCTTATGATTTTCTTTTCTTTTTAGCAAGCAAACCGCCAACCTCTTGGATAATCATCACCATAATCACCAGTAAAGCCACCGTTGACCAAAGAACATCCTTTTGATAACGATAATAACCATACTGTAAAGCAATGGCACCTAAACCGCCACCACCGATAACACCAGCCATAGCTGAATAACCTAAAACCGTAGCAACATTAATAGCAGCACCTTGTAAAAGGGATGGCGTTGCTTCTGGCAAAATAAAGTGCAAAATAATGTACAACGGTGATGCTCCCATAGCCGTTGCAGCTTCAATAATCCCTGGCTGAACTTCGCATAATGACGCCTCTACCATTCGCGCCACAATTGGAACAGTTCCAATCGTTAAAGGCACAATGGAAGCAATCGTTCCTATCGAAGACCCTGTTACCAGCCGTGTAAAAGGGATTAAAAGCACCAATAAAATCAAGAATGGCAATGACCTTAAAACATTGACAATAACTCCTAAAATAAGATTAACAATCCGATTTTCTAGAAGTCTTCCTTGAGCTGTCGCATACAAAATAATTCCCAGAGGTAAGCCGATAAGATAAGCAAGCAAGGCTGAAAAGAACGTCATCTCTAGTGTTTCTAACACGCCAAGTTGAATAGCTTCTATGATGTATTGACTCATTCTTTAATCACCTCCGACAAACTAAGCCCATTTCCTTTCAAAAAATCAATAATGATTTCTTGGTCTGTGGTATCTGGCGGAAGCTCTAAAACCATTTGACCATAGCCTATGCCACCAACGCTTTTCGTATTTGCACTGAGAATATTGACCTTTTTTCCTGTCGTTTCAACTAGATTGGCAATAAATGGCTCACTTGCAGCTAAACCATCAAAAACAATACGAATGAGACGACCATCTGGAGTAGACGGTGCAAAAGGATTCGTTGGGAAAACTAATTTTCGAGCTGCTTTTGATTTTGGATGGCGAAAAACTTCCTTGACCTCGCCAATTTCTGCAACTTTTCCATTATCAATGATTGCCACACGGTCACAAATCTTTTCGACCACAGACATCTCATGAGTGATGATAACAATGGTGATTTTTCTTTTTTCATTAATCTCTTTTAATAACGCTAATATCTCACTTGTTATCTTAGGGTCCAAGGCACTGGTTGCTTCATCACATAATAGCACTTTTGGGTCAGCCGCAAGAGCTCTGGCAATCGCTACTCTCTGCTTCTGCCCACCAGACAATCTTGCTGGGTAAGTATTTTTCTTATCAGATAAACCAACGATGGCAAGCATTTCCTCAGCAATTTGCCGCCTTTTTGCTTTATCAACGCCAATAATTCGTAACGGCTGCTCAACGTTTTGAATCACTGTCTTTTGTTGCAAAAGATTAAAACCTTGAAAAATCATTGAGATAGAATGCCTCACATCTCTAAGCTCCTCTGTTTTTAGACCAGCTAAATCTTGACCGTAAAATTTAACCGTCCCAGACGAAACATCCTCCAAACGATTTAAAGTTCTTACCAACGTTGACTTTCCAGCGCCACTCATCCCAATAATGCTAAATATCTCTCCCTCATGGATGGATAAACTGACATCTTTCAAAGCCGTAAAATCTTTTCCATCATTTTTGTATGTCTTTGAAATGTTTTCCAACTCAAATACATTTTTGACCAATGAATCACCCCGTCATTCCTAACTCACTTTACACATAACTCACAACCTTTAACACTAGCGCCACACGAGGACACTAAACCTTAATTATCCCAAAATCTCCTAAAAACTTTTAACTCCTTTTGACCACTATATTTAATAATGGTCTTAAGCACCACCTCCATCTCAAAAACGACCAACATAAGCCTTGAGCCTTGCTATTTCAAGTATCAGGCTTATTAACAATGCCAATAAATTGATATCTTTTTCTTCTCATAGGTATATCCTTTTTCTTTTTTAGGGTACGAAAAAAGGAGCTCCATTAACGAAGCTCCCAGGCAACTGGCTACAAATAATCTCTAAAGCGAAGACTATACTGTATCGGGACGTACAGACACGCAATCGAACGCCCCAGCCAGATAAAATGCCTGGGAATTTTGCATTCGACAACACATGACAGTATTTTTAATGTTAACGTTACGATTTAGCATATCTGTTCCTCCTTTTTCAACGGTTTTCTAAAATAATTGAAATTATGATAACACCATTCACCTACTATGTCAATAGTTTTTTAGAAAAATTTTAAATTTTCTGTTTATTATCATAACCACAATACCTAATAGACTACTGATTAACAAAATTTCCATCCTATCGCTGATAGTAACACCTATAAATTATCTAAAAATACTCATTATACACCAAAAAAACTTGCTTTCACAATATCTCCTACGGTATAATAAGCCCTATTAGAAAGGTGGTTACCCATGATATCAACAAGAGGACGTTACGCTATTCGAGTAATGATTGACCTCGTCGAAAATAACAATGACAACTATATTCCACTCAAAGACATCGCTGAAAGACAAGAAATTTCAAAAAAATACCTAGAAATTATCGTTAAAGAAATGGTATCAGGTGGCTTGCTCATCGGTGCCAGTGGAAGAGGGGGAGGTTATAAACTTCGTCGAAAACCCGAAGAATACACTGTTGGAGAAATCCTTGAACTCATGGAAGGTACACTGTCATCCGTTGCTTGCCTCGCTGATAAGTCCTTTGACTGCCCACGAAAAAACAAATGTAAAACTCTTCCCATGTGGACAGAATATGACAATCTCGTCCATGACTTTTTCTACAACAAAACCATCCTCGACCTTGTCAATAATTAAGCAAAATCAAGTCTCCTAATTTATCTTAGGAGGCTTTTTAACATCAAAAAACCACTGAAACCAAGATTTCAGTGGCATAGAAAATATGAAAAGAAAAGTTTAGGAGTGATTTTAGTATATTGAGAAGAACTTAAACTATCCTAAATTTTCTTGATAAAAACAAGTTGATTTAAATATTTGCCCAAACAGATTCAAGAATGTTTGTTTGGTCACGGTCTGGTCCAACTGAGAATGTTGAGATACGAACGCCAACAAGTTCACCAACACGACGAACATAGTTACGAGCATTTTCTGGAAGTTCGTCAAGGCTACGGCAACCTGTGATGTCTTCTGACCAACCTGGTAATTCTTCATAGATTGGTTTACAACGTTTCAATTGTTCCAGACTTGCTGGATAATGGTCAATGCGTTCACCATCAAGGTCATAAGCAACACAGATTTTAACAGTATCAAGACCTGAAAGAACGTCAATTGAGTTAAGTGACAAGTTTGTAATGCCTGATACACGGCGGCTATGACGCATAACAACTGAGTCAAACCAACCCACACGACGTGGACGTCCAGTTGTTGTTCCGTACTCATGACCTACTTCACGAATGCGGTCGCCAACTTCGTCTAAAAGTTCAGTTGGGAATGGTCCATCACCAACACGGCTTGTATAAGCTTTACATACACCAACAACTTTGTCAATCTTGCTTGGTCCAACACCAGAACCGATTGTTACACCACCAGCAACTGGGTTAGAAGATGTAACAAATGGGTAGGTTCCTTGGTCAATATCAAGCATAACACCTTGTGCTCCTTCAAAAAGAACACGTTTACCAGCGTCAAGAGCATCGTTCAAGATAACAGATGTATCTGTGACGTAATCTTTAATCTGTTGACCATATTCATAATATTCTTCGAAAATGTCTTCGAATTTGATTGGTTCGCATTCGTACATTTTTTCAAAGAGACGATTTTTTTCTTCTAAGTTCACGCGCAAGCGTTCAGCAAAGATATCTTTGTCCAAAAGGTCAGCAATTCGGATACCGACACGTGCTGCTTTATCCATGTAAGCAGGGCCGATTCCTTTGTTTGTTGTCCCAATTTTGTTATCACCTTTAGAAGATTCTTGCAAACGGTCAAGTTTAATGTGATATGGCAAAATAACATGCGCACGGTCAGAAATACGAAGACTATCTGTTGTAACGCCTTCATCATGCAAATACTTCAACTCAGTTACCAATGATTTTGGATTGATAACCACGCCGTTTCCGATAACAGAGATTTTCTCTGGGAAGAAAATACCTGATGGAATCAAGTGCAATTTGAATTTCTTACCGTCAATAACGATAGTGTGACCTGCATTGTCTCCACCTTGATAACGTGCAATCACTTCAGCATCTTGAGACAAGAAGTCTGTGATTTTACCTTTTCCTTCATCACCCCATTGGGTACCAACAACTACTACTGATGTCATATTCTGTTCGATATGGATACGAAATTTGTACAGCGAGCAAATAAAAATGATACTAGCCAAGAAAAGCTTTATGTATCTATTTCCAAGCTATAAAATTGTATCTTCATCCTTTCTTGTACAACATGGCAGGAATCTCACCTGCGAGTTTGTCTTACAACTTATTATACGAAATTTCTGACTTTTTTTCAATATTCAACGGCGAAATATTATTTTTTCCGAACGTTTTTTTGAGATTGTTAAAAAAATCACTCTAAAACCTCACCTTCCACCTCGTGGTCACAAAGTTTTTAACATCATTTGTCACAAAAGGCGAAGTTTCAAAAATCATTTTAGGGGAAAATGCCTGAAAATTCTGGCATACCGTAGCAAAATCTTGCTTTTTTAATAACTTTTCCCTAGAATAGTTTTACATTTATCAAAAACGACCAACTATTTTTTATTTTAACAAGATATGATATCACTAAAGAACTGTTAGATTAACGAGGAGATTTCCATGAAAGTGAATGGATTATTACAAAAATCGCCTGCAACTCTCCCAATTCTTCAAGCAACTTTTGGCTTAGAAAGAGAGAGTTTACGCATTGGCAAAAATCACAAAGTTGCACAAACAAAACACCCTGATTGTTTAGGGAGTCGCTCTTTTCATCCTTATATTCAAACCGATTATAGCGAACCACAAGTAGAATTAATCACTCCAATTGCTCATTCGACCAAGGAAGCCTTACGTTTTTTGGGTGCCATCACTGATGTGATAGGGCGTTCCATCAACAAAGATGAGTACCTCTGGCCTTTGTCTATGCCACCAAAATTGACACCAGATGAGATTGCTATCGCTAGCCTCGAAGATGAGTGGGAACGCCACTACCGTGACCATTTAGCTAAGGTTTACGGAAAAGTATTGCAATCAATGTCTGGGATTCACTATAATATGGAGCTTGGACATGATTTGATTGACGAACTTTTTAAAGAAAGTGATTATAGCTCACTAGTTGATTTCAAAAATGACCTTTATCTTAAATTAGCTCAAAATTTTCTGCGTTTCCGTTGGTTATTGACTTATCTATATGGGGCTTCGCCGATTGCAGAAGAGGGATTTTTAGATGAACCGCTCGACAAGCCTGTTCGTTCTATCCGCAATAGTCATCTTGGTTATGTCAATCATGATGACATCAAAGTCTCTTATCATAGCCTTGAGCGCTATATTTCTGACATTGAAGGTTATGTTGCTTCTGGTCAGCTCATTGCCGAAAAGGAATTTTACTCAGCTGTCCGCCTTCGTGGTAGCAAGCATAATCGTGACTATCTCAAAAAAGGCATTACTTACCTTGAATTACGTTGCTTTGACATTAATCCTTTTGATCATCGAGGCATCACACAAGAAACGCTTGATACGGTTCACCTCTTGGTCTTGGCTCTCCTTTGGCTAGATGATAGCTCATCTATCGACCAAGACATCGCACAAGCTCAAAAACTAAATGACCACATTGCTCTTAGTCATCCGTTAGAAAAATTACCTCAAGAAGCGCCTGTTGAGCCTATTCTTTCTGCCATGCAAGCTGTTATCGAACATTTCAACTTGCCTGAGCATTATCAAGAGTTGCTAGAAAACGTCAAAACACAAATCGCACAGCCTGAATTGACAATCGGTGGACGTTTGGCAGCTGAAATTGACCAATTATCTTTAGAAAAATTTGGGCAAGAAAAAGGTCAAGCTTATCATGATTATGCTTGGCACGCTCATTATGCCCTTAAAGGTTATGAAAATATGGAACTCTCAACTCAGTTATTACTCTTTGATGCGATTCAAAAGGGAGTAAATGTTGAGATTCTTGATGAGAATGACCAATTTCTTAAATTATGGCATGGTGACCACGTCGAATATGTCAAAAATGCTAACATGACTGCTCGAGATAATTACATTACACCACTTGTCATGGAAAATAAAGTCGTCACCAAGAAATTGTTAGCACAGGCAGGTTTCCCAGTCCCAGCTGGACAAGAATTTGCTGATAAAGATGCTGCGCTCCGCTATTTTTCACAGGTCAAAGACAAGGCTATTGTTGTCAAGCCAAAATCGACGAACTACGGACTTGGTATTTCGATTTTCAAAGAGCCTACAGATCTGACATCTTATCAAAGTGCGCTAGATATCGCCTTTGCCGAAGATGATACGATTCTTGTTGAAGAATTTATTGCGGGTACAGAATATCGTTTCTTTGTTCTCGATAGCAAATGCGAGGCAGTTCTTCTGCGTATCGCTGCTAATGTTGTTGGCGATGGAAAACATACCATTAAAGAATTAGTTGACCTCAAAAACCAAAACCCACTACGTGGGCTCAATCATCGTTCACCACTTGAAATCATTCAACTTGGCGATATTGAACGCCTCATGCTAGAACAACAAGGATACACTCCAGATGACATTCTCCCTGAAGGGGTTAAAGTTGATTTGCGCCGAAATTCTAATATCTCAACTGGTGGTGATTCGATTGATGTTACCGAAACAATGAACGAATCCTACCAACAGCTAGCAGCTCAAATGGCTAGCGCTATCGGTGCTTGGGTTTGTGGGGTAGACTTGATTATTCCTGATGAAAATCTTGATGCTAGCAAAGAAACACCAAACTGTTCGTGTATCGAGCTAAATTTCAACCCAGCAATGTATATGCACACTTATTGCCATTCTGGAAAAGGACAAGCCTTGACTCCAAAAATCCTAGCGAAGCTTTTCCCAGAAATCTAAAACAATCCCTATCTGTAAATAAAAAATCTTTATCAAAGTACAGTCATTACTTGTCATTAAGCACCTTTTTGCGATAAAATAAATACAAAAATTAGATAGAAATGGACTGAATAACATTATGCCACGTTATGGTCGACCTCCAAGAGGTGGGAATGGTATTTTCACCGCAATTATTGGAGTTATTATTCTCATTGCTCTGCTTGAGAGCCTTCTAGAAATCATTTTACCAATTATTCTTATTGCAGGGGTTGGGTATGGTGTTTATTATTTTGCAACTAAACAAACACGACTTGAAAAAGTCAATACCGCAGAACGTCTGCAAGATTTGAAAGACAATATTCGCTTAGCTGACCGTCAAGTAAAACTCTTAGACAATTACCTTGATGAAAAAGATTATACGCAATATGTCGTCGTTGCGCGCCAGCTATTGCCCAAAATCAGAAACATCAAGAATGAACTCAACGACTTGAAATCCAAAATGGATCTCAAAATTTACAAACGAATTTTCAAAAAGGCTGAAAATGTCGAAAATGATATCTTGCTACAGCTGGAAAAATTAGACGTTTCTCCAGTAACGCCTAAAGCTTCTGAGGAAGAAAATGACTTACTCAAATACGCTCCCGAGTTAGCTAAGCTTTATAATAATATCCAGAAAGACCACTTAACTATTCTGGAAAAAATCGAAGCTGCAGATAACAAAGAAGAGCTTAAAGCTCTGCATGAAGCCGATATGGAACGTTTCCGAGATATTTTAGATGGCTATCTCAAAATCAAAAAATCACCCAAAGATTACTATAATGCTGATGAACGTTTGGCACAAGCCAAAACAGCTATGGAAAAATTTGATTTGGCACTAGATGAGACGTTGAGAAAACTTAACGAAAGTGACCTCAAAGACTTTGATATCAGCCTTCGTATGATGGCTGATGACGATATTAATCTCTAATATCACCTTTACATAAGGAGAATTCTAATGACTGATACTTTCAACTTTGATATTGATAAAATTGCTGAAAATGCGATTACAAAAACCGATAAAACAACTGAAATCATTGTCTCAAATGACACTAGCTCAACAGGACAAGTTTCTTTTTATGACAAATTATCACCAGAACAACAATCAGCAATTACAGCTAAAGCACCTGCCCTAGTTGACACTTTTGTTGCTGACCAAAATGCTCTACTAGATTTTGGAACATCTGCCGTTGAAGAGGTTAACACAACAGTCAACCATATTTTGTCAGAACAAAAGAAACTAGAAATCCCTCAAGTAGATGAACTACTAAAAAATACAAACCGTGAATTAAACGGCTTTATCGCTAAATACAAAGATGCCAAGCCTGCTGAGCTTGAAAAGAAACCAAATTTCTTACAAAAGCTCTTTAAACAAAGCAAAAACAGCTTGCAAGAATTCTATTTTGATTCTCAAAATATCGAGCAAAAAATGGATAGCATGGCTGCCGCTGTCGTTAAACAAGAAGAAACCTTAGCACGTAACATCGTCTCTGCGGAGATGCTTATCGAAGACAACAACAAATCTATCGAAAATCTCGTTGGTGTCATTGCTTTCATCGAAGCTGCTCAAACCGAAGGTGCCAACCGTGCTAGCCAATTGCAAAACGAAATTGCTACGCTTGATAGCGCAACGCCTGAATACCAAACAAAATCAGACGAATTGGCACGCATGACCGAAGTTATCAATACACTTGAACAACAACACACCGAATACCTCAGTCGACTTTATGTTGCTTGGACAACAACGCCACAAATGCGCAACATGGTTAAAGTGTCATCAGATATGCGCCAAAAACTTGGTATGCTACGTCGCAACACCATTCCAACAATGAAATTATCTATTGCACAGCTTGGTATCTTGCAACAATCTGTCAAATCTGGTGTAACTGCAGATGCCATTGTCAATGCTAATAACGCTGCGCTTCAAATGCTTGCCGAAACAAGTAAGGAAGCTATTCCGACATTAGAACGTACTGCCCAAAGCCCTACCGTTTCTATCCAATCTGTCACAGCACTTGCCGAAAGTCTTGTAGCCCAAAATAACGGCATTATCGCTGCAATTGATAACGGTCGTAAACAACGTGCACAACTCGAAGCTGCTGTTGTTAAATCTGCTGAAACCATCAACGATTCCGTTAAAATCCGTGACCAAAAAATCGTCGAAGCTCTCCTCAACGAAGCCAAAGAAAGCCAAGAAGAGGTTGAACGCGAAGACATCACACCAGACGACAACGAAGCTTAGACAAAATGAAAAAGCGAGGTGACTCGCTTTTTTTGTGTGTTCATAATTGTTCTCTAAGGCTATTTTTCTTTTTAACCAAAAGCCTATTAACCCTCATTAAATAAAGCTTCCAAGATACCAATCCGAACACAGTAAGTGGAATTCCGAGAATAACAAGTTCAACAGAAGCTTGTAAATTCGCTCCATTAATCTCTGCATAAAGTATTTCACAGATACTTGAAAGCAAAAATATCGTTATAATTTGTAAATAACCATTTCTTTGAAAAATCGACGATGTATAAAATAAAGCATCTAATATGACTAATTCAATATAAGCAATAATTAAAAAAGAAATAAAGTTGAAAATTAAGCGATCTGAACCACTTAAAACTGCAAAATAAAGATTATATATTGCTCCAACACAAATGATTATAGCTATCTTCCTTAAAACTTTTGACATTAAGCCTCCAAATATTCTAAAAATTGTTTCTTATATTTACGAGTGACAACTAGCTCTTGACCATCACTCAATGCAATTAATATTTTCCCATTTAGAGCTGGAAGAATTTTTTCAACAGCTAAAATATTAACGACAAATGATTTACTAATCCTAACATAAAATCTACTAAATTCTTCTACCTCATAGAGTCTATTTTTTAGCAGAACTGTCATATCGGAAGAATAAGCGTAAACTTTATCTCCAATTCCTTCAAAATAAAGAATACTTTTATAATCACATTTAACTAAAATATCACCATAGCCATCTTCCTGCTTATAACCAATAATATGTCGATAACTAGGGTGAAAATTTGTTTCAAAAAAATCAATAACTTCCTTGTCAGAATAATTGCCAAAAATAAGTGAAATATCCTTAGGTGACTTTTCATCAATAACAACTGAAA
>CAVAFU010000010.1:0-191262 GCA_963588325.1 Oribacterium sp. | reverse complement strand
TTTATCAATACGTCTTTCAATCAAGTCACGCTAAATTATTCAAAAAAATTATCTTTTTTTCTATTTTTTTAAATTCTTTTTCGAATAAATAAGTATAAGAAAAAATATTAAGGGGATTACTATGAAAAAAAGAACATCACATCTTCTAGTATCTGGTTTAGTACTACTTGCCGTTGGTAGCGGAGCTATGGTTTTAAAACACCATTCAAACACTAGTCATGTCACTAGTCATGCTCAAAAACACGTTTCAAAATCATCAACTACGACTTCTACATCCACATCAAAATCTAAAAATCATCTTGCTAGTAAACGCGCTGATTTGGTGAAAGCTCCAATTGAAAAACAAGTCACAGAACAATTGATAAAAGATGGTGAAACGCTTGTGAACACACGCCAAGTCAGTCATCAGAATAGCCAATTTGATTTCAATGCGCTAGCGCAGGCAGATTTTTCTAGCTTAGCTGGTACTTGGATGGACGCTAATGGATACACTTTTGAATTTTCACCGCAAGGTATTATTGATGACAAATTAATCTTGTCTGCTCTCGTTTATGATGAAAACGGTGAAGCTATTTCTAATGTTTATACTGAAAGCGGAGGTGGTTTCAGTTTACATTATTACGCTGCTGGTAGCAAAATTCCTAGCTGGCACTTTGGTATAACAGAGTCTGACCCATCTGATTATGGTCGTGACCGCCTATTTGCAACACAAGGTAGCCGTTTCGATTACGAGTCAACTAATCAATTTATCAGCAATGTCTTTTACAAAGTATCTGACCAATACAGTCAGAACACACAAACCGAAACTGACACCACAGAAACTACAGAAAATGTAGAAGAAAACGATGACACAGTGACTACTCCTTCATCAGACAACCAAACTGACGAAACAACAGAATCACAAACAGAAACTGCAGTAACAGACTAAAACTTCTGAATATAACAAACCTCCCAACTAATTCTAGTTGGGAGGTTATCTGATATCACAAAAACTATTTACTTTCCAAAATTTCTACCAAATAAGGAACAATTTTTTCTCCATCCAAATCATTCAAATCACTTATCCAACGATAGTCAGTATGTTCTTCGGGATTTAATGTAACAATTATTTCCTTATTCTTAGGAAGATGAGCATCATAAACTAATCTAGTGTATACAATACCATTATCTAAATTACTATCTTCATGAATAATATCATCTATTTTGATCTGAAGTCCTACTTCTTCAAGACACTCTCTGATAGCAGCAGCTTTCGGCAACTCCTCACTCTCAACACTACCACCAGGAATATCCCAATAAAACGGATAAACATTATTTCTACCATAGCTTGTGGCAACGCGTTTTATCACTAAGTATTTTTCGTGATATTTTATTAAACTGTGCGCAATTAGTTTATTTACCATTTTTTACCCTTTAATGTTATTCCACAAGATTTTCTGCTTCTTTTAATTTAACGGAAACAATGCGAGAAATTCCTGATTCTTGCATGGTTACCCCGTAAATGCTATCAGCGGCAGCCATTGTTCCCTTACGGTGAGTGACTACGATAAACTGACTTGATTTATCAAAGCGATTGAGGTAATCCCCAAAACGTTTAACATTAGCTTCGTCAAGCGCAGCTTCTACCTCATCCAAGATAACAAATGGAATCGTCTTAACACGGATAATAGCAAATAACAAGGCGAGGGCTGAGAGTGCCTTTTCCCCACCAGACATCAAGTTCAATGACTGAATTTTTTTACCTGGTGGTTGTACAGAAATATCAACCCCAGCGGTCAACAAATCGCCTTCTGTGAGAGAAAGGTCTGCTGAACCGCCACCAAACATCTGAGTGAAGGTTTGCTTAAAGGAATCACGAATAGCATTGAAAGTCACTTGGAAACGTGATTTCACTTCGTCATCCATATCATTAATCGTATCAAGCAAAAGATTTTTAGAATGAACCAAATCTTCTTTTTGTGTATTAAGGAAAGTCAAACGGTCATTAACTTCATCGTATTGTGAAATGGCGTCTAGGTTAATTGGTCCTAATGCTTTAATGCGACGACGCAATTCTTGAAGACGTTGTCGGGCACTTTCCATATTATCGATTGGCTGACTAGCTTCTTTAGCTTCATCTAATGTCAAATGATAATCTTCTGTTAAATCATGTGAGAAAGTACGTAAACGGTCAGAGATTTGACTGATTTGTGCTTCGAACTGTGCTTGTTTACGAATTAATTCTTCGTTCTTTTGATTTTCTTTAGCAACTTGCTCTTCTAATTCTTCTAAGTTAGCTTCGCAGTCTTCCAATTCAAAACGCAAGCTAACCAAACGTTCTTCTTCGCTAGATTTTCTAGCAACTGCTTCGTCATGTTGTTTTTGCAAGGTTGGTAAATTTTCAACCTGTTCATCACTAGCATGATAAGCTAATAAGTCTTCGCATTTTGTGATTTCAGCTTTAACTTCAGCCAAACTAATTTCCAAACGTGTTCGGTTTGCTGACTCAAACTTACGTTCACTTAATAATTCACGTTCTGCTAATTTCGCTTGTGACAATTGTTGACGTAAATCTTCGACTTTTTGTGTAATGGCATTTTTATTTTCTTTAATCTGGTCGATTTCAAGTGTCAATGCCTGTTTACGCTCAGCAATTTCAGCCAACTCTGATTCAAAGGTTGTTTTTTGCACTTCCAAATCTTGCGAGCCGTTATCTGTTTCTGATTCTTGGAGACGTTCGCAAAGCTGGTTAACATCATTTAAGCGTTCTGCCAATTGTTGGTATTCAAGTTCTGCTTTTTGTTCAGCAAATCGTGCTTCTTCTCCTTGAGCTTTCAAGGTAGCCAATTGTTCTTTATTAGCTCGCAAAGCTTCTTGTAGTTCTTGAACATGTTTTTCTTGCTTCACTTGTTGCGCTTGCAAAGTTTGCAATTCAGCCACAAGATTGTCTAACTCAGGTTTGATAAATGTAGTATTATTTTGACGATTAGCACCTCCTGAGAAAGAGCCTCCAGGACGAATTTCAGTACCATCAAGCGTTACAATACGTACTTGATAACGAAGAGCACGCGCAGCTTTATTCGCATTATCAACCGTATCAAAAACGGCTGTTACTCCCAAAAGGTTTTGGAAAATATTTTCCAAACGATTATCAAATGAAACCAATTCGCTAGCAACACCAATAAATCCTTGACTTGATGCTAGAACTGAATGATTTTGTTGGGATAAGTGACGTGGCTTAATCGTTGTTAATGGCAAGAATGTCGCACGTCCTTGGCGATTTTTCTTCAAGAAAGCAATGGAACGCTTAGCAGCTGATTCATCTTCAACGATAACATGCTGACTTGAGCCACCTAAAGCAATCTCAAGCGCTGTCTGATGTTCACGAGCAAAGGTTAAATGCTCACTAACCGCACCAATAATACCACCTAGCTGGCTAGAAGCTTGTAAAACTGATTTAACACCAGCATAAAAATTACTGTGATTTTTTAAAATAGACTCTAAACTAGACTTACGAGCTTCTTTTGATTTGATGACATCCAACTGATCAAACATTTTCGTTTGCTCTGCTTGATAGTCTTTCTCAACTTGAGCCGTTTGAACGTGCAATGCTTGATAATCATCCAGTAAGTCTTTAACACGTTGGCGGGCTGCTTCAAAGTTTTCTAACGCTTCCTTAGCTGTTGTTTTCAATTCTGCCAACGTTTCTTGCGTTTGTGCTAATTCTTCTGATTTTGATTCTGATAATTGTTTTTGATTATCAATATCAGCAATCGTAACTGTCAATTTGTTCGACAAATCAGCTTCTTTTTGCATTAAACCAACAAATTCTTCACGAAGTTTTTCAATAACTTGATCTGGGTCAGTTGAGAAACGGTCTAATTCAGCTTGCAATTTTTGCACTTCAGCTGTGGTTTGTGTGATTTTTTCTTCTAATTCTGATAACTGCTGCTCTTTTTGCGCTAATTCAGCTGTTAATTTTGCTTGATTTTCATTTAAATCAGCCAATTGCGAGCTTGCTGCTTGTTTTTTCTCTTCTTTTTGGCTTGATTCTAATGCAATCAAATCCATTTGACGTTCAAGGTCAGAAATAGCTCGTGTAATATCTAGCAAACCTTCTTGACGTCTTGAAATGTCTTCAGATAACTGATGACGTTTTTCTTTCAGAACTTGATTTTGTTTTTCAAATTGCTGACGTTGCTCATAATAAGTTGCCAAGTCAGACTTAATTCCTGATAGTTCCTGCTTTAACTTGTCCAAACGTGCTTTGTCTGTCTGAATATCTTCAACCAAGATATTTAAATGCAGTTGTTTACGTTCATCTTCTAAGCCAAGAAACTCTTTAGCAACCTGTGCTTGACGTTCAAGTGGTTTAACTTGAGCTTCTAGTTCGTAAATAATATCTTCCAAACGGTCTAGATTATCTTGCGTTTGGTTCAATTTTGTCTGCGTTTCTTTCTTACGCGTTTTGTATTTCAAAACACCCGCAGCTTCTTCAAAAATAGCACGGCGTTCCTCAGGTTTGCTGTTAAAAATTTCTTCAACACGCCCTTGAGAAATCACAGAAAATGAATCACGCCCCAAACCTGTATCCATAAATAAATCATGGATATCACGCAAACGCACTTTACGTCCGTCAATCAGATATTCACTATCACCATTACGATAAATATGGCGTTCAACACGAATTAACTCTTTGGCATCTTTAATAAAACCATCTGAATTATCCAAAGTCACAACGACTTGAGCATAATTCAATGGCTTACGATTTTCAGTTCCCGCAAAGATGACATCTGGCATTTTCCCACCACGTAAATTTTTGGCAGAAGATTCACCAAGAGCCCAACGCAAACTTTCTGTAATGTTGGACTTGCCAGAGCCGTTGGGACCTACAACAGCTGTAACTCCCTTATCAAATTCAATTGTAGTCTTGTCTGCAAAGGACTTAAAGCCCTGCATTTCGATTTCTTTTAAATACATAAATAAGAGATAAAAAGGCAAAACTCCTTCCTGAAAAAAGAAACTATTGTCATAGTTTTCTTTTTGTCCTCCGAGTTAACAAATAACTCAGAACAGGTTGGACATTTGCCTCATCAATTCCTTTCAAACGTCTTATTGAAGCAAAGCTAGAGCATTTTTAGCAGCATCTTGCTCAGCCATTTTCTTAGATTTTCCGATTCCTTGACTTTTGGCTTCATCATTAACATACACAGTCACTTCAAACACTTTAGCGTGTGCAGGTCCTGATTCATTTGAAACACGATAATCAATTGTCACATCACCATGACCTTGTAACAACTCTTGAAGTGTTGTCTTGTAATCTTTAACGCGTTCAAAGTTACCTTTTTCAACTTGTGGAATCATCACTTGGTTTAAGAATTTATTGACAGCTTCAACACCTTGATCCATCAACAATGCTCCAAGAAAGGCTTCAAATAAGTCACCTAAAATCGTATCACGATTACGACCGCCAGATTTTTCTTCACCGTTTCCAAGTTTGATAAATTCATCAAAACCACAGTAACGTGAAAAACCTGCTAATGACTCTTCACGTACAATGACGGAACGCATTTTAGATAAATCCCCTTCTGGTTTTTTCGGATACTTTTTAAATAAGTATTGCGAAATCAAAAGTTGAAGAACCGCGTCTCCTAAAAATTCCAAGCGTTCATTGTGTGAAATGTTTAGGAGGCGATGTTCATTAGCATAAGAAGTGTGTGTAAAAGCCGTTTCTAGCAACGTTTTGTCTTCAAAAACAATTCCGAATTCTTGCTTAAGTTTTGCATCTAAAGCTTGCATGATAAATCTCCCTTCAAAAAATAGTCTATTGTTCTCATTGAAATTAAACCAATCCTTTCTATTAGCAATAGGCTTAACTCCAAAAACTTAAAAATTCTTTTTCATAGACTTCTATATTATACCAAAAAAGTCAACAAAAATGGGAGCTCTAGGTAAAATTACCTAAAAAGCTAATAAATTTTATCCTATTGTCACATAAAAACAACAAAAGACTATCAGTAAAATCAAGTAACTATACTTGAAACTGATAGCCTTTTCCTTTTTCTTAAATATCTGTCAATGGAGTTGCCTCGTCTGGTGAAGTATCATAAACTTTCATGTCATAACCAACACCAAAATCAGCCTGTATCAGATTATTTTCCATGGTCATGTGAGCCAATTCTTTGATATTATTTTCCTTACTCAAATGCCCAAGGTAAATTTTCTTTGTGCGGTTACCAATGGTACGAATCATCGTTCCTGCACCATCTTCATTTGACAAATGCCCTTTGTCAGATAAGATACGTTGTTTCAGACTCCATGGGTAAGAACCTGAACGTAAAATCTCAACGTCATGGTTTGATTCAATCAGGTAACCATCCGCATTTTCAATAATTCCTGCCATACGGTCACTGACATAACCTGTATCTGTCAAAACCACAAATGATTTATTATCCTTCATCAAGCGATAAAATTGTGGCTCCACAGCGTCATGACTAACCCCAAAACTTTCGATATCAATGTCGCCAAGTGTCAATGTTTTGCCACGTTCAAAAATATGTTTCTGACCCAAATCGAGTTTTCCAATCATATTTCGGTCATCAATCATTTGCCATGTTTTTTCATTGGCATAAACATCAAGATTGTAACGACGTGCCAACACGCCAACCCCTTTAATATGGTCGGAATGTTCATGTGTGATGAAAATAGCATCTAAATCTTCTGGTTTACGGTCAATTTCAGCAAGAAGACTGGTAATTTTCTTACCAGTCAGACCAGCATCAATCAAAAAACGTTTCTGTGGTGTTTCCACATAAAAAGAATTTCCTGTTGAACCAGAGGCTAAGACACTATACTTAAATGCATTTTCAGACATCTATTCTTCGTCATCCTCCCATTCATCATAAATTTCAGAGTCTTTTTCGTAAGGAAGCACAATCGTAAAGGTTGACCCTTTACCATAAGTACTTTGAGCCCAAATAAAGCCTTTATGTTGTTTGACAATTTCTTTTGCAATGGCTAATCCAAGTCCTGAACCACCTTGGGCACGACTTCTAGCCTTATCTACACGGTAAAAACGATCGAAAATAAGCGGTAAATCTTTCTTAGGAATACCAAGCCCTTCATCAGAAATTGAAATAATCAATTGTGTTTCTGTCGTTTTCATACTAACCGTAATTTTACCACCATCTGGCGAATATTTAATCGCATTGTTTAAGATATTATCCAAAACTTGCGTCATCTTGTCAGGGTCAATTTCAAGCCAGATAGATTTAATTGGGTAATCTCTGACAATTTCATACTGTTTTCCACTAATAGTATGTTGGCTTTTAATCTGGTCAAAACGATTCAAAATTGATGTCATGAAAGCCGTGAAGTTCGTCATTTCCACTTCAAGTTGAACAGTCTGATTGTCGATACGAGACAAATTCAACAAATCTGAAATCATACGAATCATACGATTGGTTTCATCTAAAGACACTTTAATAAAACTTGGTGCAATATCTTCTTTGAGCGCTCCTTCATCTAAGGCTTCCAGATAAGATTTTACAGATGTTAATGGTGTTCGCAATTCATGACTAACATTAGAAACGAAAAGACGACGCTCACGGTCTTCTTTTTCTTGTTCTGTCGTATCATGTAACACAGCAATCAACCCTGAAATAAACCCACTATCACGACGATTCAAGGCAAAACGAATACGTAATGTGATAAATTCCCCTGTCTCGTCACGACGATTCAAAACAATTTCAGGTGTTTTTGATACCAAATCATGATAACTATAAGTACTATCAGAACCTAAAATATCAACAATATTCATCTTCAGAGCTTCTTCACGCTCTAAATTTAGCTGTTGTTGTGCTGTTTGATTAATCATCGTAATATTTCCAGCACGGTCAGTAGCTAAGACACCATCGGTCATATAGGATAAGATACTCGCCAAACGATTCTTTTCCTGCGCCAAATTTTCTTGGGCTAAACGAAAAACAGTTGATAAATCATTTAATTGGTCTGCTAATTCCGCTAAATCTCTATCTTTTTCAATAATAATATCTTCTGTGTATTTTCCTGTGATAAGTTCTCTTACTTTACCACTCAAACGTCTAATATTGACAGAAGTACGATAATCTCTTACCGCCAAATAAATAAAATAAACAGCGATAAACGCCAAAAGAAAGAGAATGGCTTGTTCAAAATAAGTTAAATTTTGTAACATTGTATCATTCATATGACTTCATGTAGTACCCAACACCTCGACGTGTCAAAATGTATTCTGGACGACTTGGCGTATCTTCAATTTTTTCACGTAAACGACGAATTGTTACGTCTACTGTACGCACATCACCAAAATAATCATATCCCCAAACAGTTTCCAAAAGATATTCACGTGTCATAACTTGACCCATGTGGGTTGCCAAATGATGGAGCAATTCAAATTCACGGTGAGTTAATTCGATATCTTCACCACGTTTTTGCGCCACAAAAGCATCAGGCAAAATCTTCAAGTCGCCGATTGTGATTTCTGAATTTGAAGCAGACGCATTTTCTTCAGCAACTGCTGTTTCAATATTTTCTGTACGACGAAGATGCGCCTTAACACGCGCCAATAATTCACGGTTTGAAAATGGTTTAGTCACATAGTCATCTGCACCAATTTCAAGTCCAATAACTTTATCAAATTCGCTATCTTTTGCAGACAACATGATAATTGGAATATGGCTTGTCTTACGGACTTCTTTTGCAACTTCAAGTCCATCCAACTCTGGCAGCATCAAATCCAAAATAATTAAATCAGGATCTTCCTCTTCAAACTTTGCAATAGCCTCACGACCATCAAAAGCTGTTACAGTTTCATAACCTTCTTTTGTTAAATTAAATTTAATAATATCTGAGATTGGTTTTTCATCATCAACAATAAGAATTTTTTTCATATGTCACCTCTTCAATTCTTCATAAGTCATAGAAAATTCCCAAACAACGATTCCATGTCATTTTATCAAAAAAATGACCACTACCCTAAATTATACCAAAATTCAACTTTAATTGGAAATGTTGGGCATTTTTGACATCAGAAAGTAATATTTGACACAATAAGACCAGTAATTTTAATCCTTTATTTGTTCAAATTTTCTGAATTTATTTGACAATTAACACTCTTATATGGTAAGATTAACTAACTTATGATGTTAGATGTTAGAAAATCTGACAAAGGAATCTTATCTTTGAAAAGGAGACAAGTGTGGCACTTATTGAATTTAAAAATGTCGAAAAATACTATGGGGAATATCATGCCCTTAGAAATATTAATTTAGAAATCGAGAAAGGGCAGGTTGTGGTTCTTTTAGGACCTTCAGGTTCTGGTAAATCAACACTTATCCGTACAATGAATGCCCTTGAATCTATTGAAACAGGGAGCTTAAAGGTAAATGGTCACGAAGTGGCTAAAGCATCTGCTAAAGACCTTGTTCAACTTCGCAAAGAAGTCGGAATGGTCTTCCAACACTTCAACTTATACCCACATAAAACCGTGTTAGAAAATGTTACTTTAGCTCCTATTAAAGTTCTTGGTAAATCAAAACAAGAAGCTGAGGAAATCGCTGAACGCTACCTCACTTACGTTAATATGTGGGACCGTAAAGATTCATTCCCAGGAATGCTTTCAGGTGGACAAAAACAACGTGTTGCCATCGCCCGTGGTCTTGCAATGCAGCCAGAATTGTTGCTTTTTGATGAACCAACATCAGCGCTTGACCCTGAAACTATTGGTGATGTCCTTGCCGTTATGCAAAACCTTGCTAAAGAAGGAATGAACATGGTTGTCGTAACTCACGAAATGGGATTTGCCCGTGAAGTTGCTGACCGAATCATCTTCATGGCAGAAGGAGAAATTTTAGTAGATACAACTGATGTTCAAGGTTTCTTTGACAACCCAACAGAACCACGTGCTAAGCAGTTCTTGAGCAAAGTCATTAATCACACTAGTGACACAGTTTCTCAAAAATAAGGAGGTGTCTATGAAGAAAAAAATAGGTTTAGCTTTTCTAGCCAGCCTGTCAATCGTTCTTTTGACACTCTTTGCTGGCAAAACAACATTTGCTGATAGCGTCTCTGAACAAGTTAAAAAGATTCAAGACGCTGGTGTGCTAAAAGTCGGGGTCAAACAGGACGTTCCAAACTTTGGTTATTATTCAGCTGAAACTGGAAAATACGAAGGTATGGAAGTTGACCTAGCTAAAAAAATTGCTAAAAAATTGGGGGTTAAGGTGTCTTTCACACCAGTAACTGCCCAAACTCGTGAAGCACTTTTGGATAACGGACAAATCGATATCCTGATTGCAACCTATACAATCACAGAAGAACGTCAAGCCTCTTATGCCATTTCTGACCCATATTATTATGATGAAATTGGTTTCTTGGTTAATAAATCAAAAGGCTATGATAGCATTGCTGATTTAGATGGTCTCACAATCGGTGTTGCCCAAGGTTCAACTACCAAAGCAGCCATCGAAGAATATGGCGAAGCCCATAATCTCAGCTTCAACTTCGTTCAACTTGGTTCATATCCAGAATTAGCCATCTCACTTTATGCAAACCGTATCAGTGCTTTCTCTGTTGATAAATCTATCTTGACTGGTTATGTCAGCAAGAAAACAGAGATTATCGATGAAGGATTCAACACTCAAGAATATGGTATTGCAGCTACAAAATCTAATCAATCAGTTATTGATTACATCAATGATTTGCTTGCTGATTGGAAAGCTGATGGTAGTCTACAAAAACTTTACGACAAATACGATTTGACGCCTGCAGAGGCTGACGATAATTAAGAGAGGAGAGATTGACATGTTTTTATTAACTTCTAGTCCATTTGCCCTCTCACGTTGGGCAGATTTCTTTGCCAACTTTGGTGAATTTGCTAAAGGCTTCCTATATACATTGGGAATGTCTTTTGGAGCTTTGATTTTGGCTTTTGTTTTGGGCGTTATTTTCGGTGCCATGTCATCATCTAAAAATAAAGTTCTAAAAGCTATTGCTCGTGTTTATGTTGAAGTCTTTCAAAATACACCGCTTTTGGTACAATTTGTTTTCGTTTATTATGGTCTTGCCATCATTTCAAATGGTGTCATCATGATTTCAACATTCTTTACAGCCGTTCTTTGTGTGGGAATTTATCACGGTGCTTATATCGCTGAGGTTATTCGTTCAGGAATTGAAGCTGTGCCAAAAGGGCAAACAGAAGCTGCTCTTTCACAAGGGTTCACTTATAGTCAAACCATGAGTTTGATTATCTTACCACAAGCTGTTCGTACTATCTTGCCACCACTTACTAACCAAGTGGTTAACTTGATTAAAAATACATCTACAGTTGCCATCATTTCAGGAGCTGATATCATGTTCACAGCAAAAGCCTGGGCATATGAAACTACTAACTATGTCCCTGCATTTGCTGGTGCGGCAGTGCTCTACTTCATCATGTGTTTCCCACTTGCAACATGGGCACGTCACAAAGAAGATGAAAACAAAAATTCATATTCACTTTAGGAGGATAAAATGTCAGTATTAACACCTACAAACATTAGCTTCATCCTCCAAGGGTTGTGGCTAACCATTTATATTTCGTTTATTTCAATTGTTCTATCAACACTTATTGGTACCGTTCTTGCGGTTATGCGTAATGGGAAAAATCCTATTCTTCACTGGATTTCAAGTATCTACATTGAATTTGTCCGCAATGTGCCAAACTTGCTTTGGATTTTCATCATTTTCCTTGTTTTCCAAATGAAATCAACGCCAGCAGGAATTACAGCATTCACAGTCTTTACTTCTGCTGCTCTTGCTGAAATCATTCGTGGAGGACTTAATGGTGTCGATAACGGACAAACAGAAGCAGGGCTTGCACAAGGAATGACTAATTTCCAAATTTTCATTTACATTATTTTCCCGCAAGCTTTCCGTAAAATGTTGCCAGCTATTATTTCACAATTTGTAACAGTTATTAAAGATACTTCACTTCTTTACTCTGTTATCGCCATTCAAGAATTATTTGGTAAAAGTCAAATCTTGATGGGACGCTATTTCGAAGCTGACCAAGTCTTTACGTTATACGCTTTGATTGCAGCAATCTATTTTGTGATTAACTTTACTATTTCATCATTCTCACGCCACTTGGCTAAAAAATGGGAAAAAGCTGCTGAATAAAAAGAAATCTCTTGTTCAAATGAGCAAGAGATTTTTTCTTTACTAGAGAGTGTTTATGTTAATGAAATAGTGTTAATAAGTAACTAAGCCCTTTGTAGGCTACTACAGTGTAAATGTAAAGTGTCACTGGTTTTGTGATAAGAAAAATTGTTATAAATTTCTTCCAAGTCATTTTTGAAAGACCTGATACCATACATAGGAAATCATCTGGAAATCCTGGTAAAGCAAAAGCTGCACCTAAAAATTTAGCATAGAATTTACCATCATTTCTATCGAGGTAACCAACGTATTTATCATAAGTTTCTTGTGAGACAAAGGCTTTCGCAAAAGTTTCACCATAACGTCTAGCAAGCCCGAAAGCTAAAAGAGAACCTGCAAAAATACCAGTAAAGTTATAAATAAATCCCCAAATAGGTCCAAAAGCAATGTAACCAATAACACTCGTCATCCCCCCTGGAATAATCGGATATACAACTTGAACAACTTGTAAAAGCACAAAGATAAGCGGTGCAAAGAATCCTAATTGTCCAAGGTAACTTTGAAATAAGCCACCGACTTGGAAATAAGTTGGGTGTTGCTTAAAGAAAATGAGCAAACCAATTGAGATGATAAAACCAATTCCTGTTAATGTTTGAATGTATTTTCTCTGTGTTCCAGCTTCTGTCATAGATTCCCCTCCCTTATATCAGAAATAAAAGACTTCTTAGCGTCTACGCCAACTGATAATCTTCAAGCCGAATAATTCTAGCAGATAAACAATTAGCGCTAACGGTAAAGCTATTAAAAGTAATAAATAAAGTATTGATTTCTTTGATTTTTTCATCCTTAATCCTCTAATCTCAGTTTCTACCCCCCTGAGAAAATATCATTGTCTCTTTCTTTTCGTTCTAAATATCTAATATCTCAGTTTATCAAGAGGTTTTATCTTGAAACTTTCGTTCTATGATAGAACCCGTTGAAGCGTTGATAGTATAAATATAGTTCGTTTTTTCTGTTTTCAAAGTAATGTAATAGGTTGCCTTTAAACCTAATCGATTCTTTTTTAACGATTGGTGAAGGACATCCTTAGCTGTAATCCCAGCATTTTGATAAGCAACTTGATAAGCTTCTTTGTTGTCCAAAGTATAGCCAAGATTATTATAAGCGTAAACAGAAAAAATTATCAAAATTAGCGCGAAAGCACTGATTAAGCCAGTCCTAAACTTTTTTGAAACTATCATCTTTTCCTCACTTTGATATTATATAACTATTATAACCAAGGTCTTGCAAAAAATCTCGGTTAAAGTATCGAAAAGCTGTGGCAAAAGTGTGGCAATTTTTTCTAATTCTAGTTTACGTGATTTTTCCGCCCATGCTCTTACAAAATTGTAAGAGAGTTGAAAGTTATAAAAAAGCACTTATAAAGGTCAATTAAGGCTTTATAAATGCTTCTTTTTATTTTTGAGTTACTGGCAAAGTAATGATAAAGCTTGTTTCTTGCTCATTTGATGTCACAGCAATTGTTCCTTTATGGCGCTCAACAATTTCTTTGGTAATAGCAAGACCGATTCCAAAATGACCACCTTTTCCTTTATAAAAGCGCTCAAATAAATGTTGTTGGTCCTCATCAGAAATAGCTTCACCATCATTTGAAATTGTAACCTGCAATTGCTTTTCAAGAATTTTTCCTGAAATATTAATGCGTTTTTTAGCATAACGCACGGCATTGGATAAAATATTAGTAAAAGCACGTTCTAACAATTTCTCGTCTGCTTCTATCTCCAAATAATCATCTTCAAAATGGTGTTCAAAGGTAATTCCAGCCTCATCTGCTTTAGCTTTTAAACGCCAGCTGACATCATAAAGAAGGTCAGTGATACTAAGCGTTTCAAGTTGCAACTGTGTTTGAACAGACTCCATTTTTGAAAGTGTCAAAATGTCATCAACCAATTCTGTCATTTTCTGGCTTTCATCAACAATAACACTAGCGGCTTGTTTGCTATCAATAACCCCCTCTTTAATTCCTTCGGCATAGCCTTGGATTGACATCAAAGGTGTCCGCAACTCGTGAGAAGAATTTTGGAAGAAAAGCTGCTGACTACGTTGGTTAGCATCAATCATATCACTCATCCGTTCAACAGTTTGCCCAACTTCATTAAATTCGCGATAGGCAAACGTTTCTGCTGGCAAATTTTTCTCACGATTTCCCACACGCAAAATATAAGATTTCAGACTGCCAAAGTTTCTATCCAATTTTCTTGCGGTTAAATAAATGCTAAGGCTAGCTACTATACCAACAATAACCATCAAAGCAAGTAACAAAAAGTTGATATAATTTTCCAACTCCTCAATCGGTGTAACATCCGCAAAAACAAAGACGTAATAACTTGGTGGATTATCGTTATCTTCATCTTGTTTGACGTAACTGTCTGCTAAGGTGCCAGGATACTCCTGCATTTTAATCATGTAGGTTGCTCCATCAATTTCAACCTTTTTAAAATAATTCAAAGTATCCTGAGAAGTTTCGTCATCCTCATCAATGTCATCAAACCATTCAATATCATCATTATCTGAAAAGTAATCAATAATTTTCTCCGAGATTTTCTTTTCTGACAAATCATACATGGATGCGGAAATGTATTGGATATTAAACGATTCATCAACAATAACATAGGTCGTCTCAAAAATATTTCCCTCAGATGTTGTCTGTGAAGTGTCACCGACATACAAGGTATCAAGGGCATCATATTGATTTTGCACCGCTGTATATGCCTGCTCAGCAATAAATAATTTCAAAAGTGCATTGAAAATTAACAGAATAATGGCAAAAGAAACAATGATGATGGTTAAGGGTTGAACAAAAAGCGTGGTACGAAAACGTAATTTTCGTCGTTTTTGATGTAATAATTTTCGAGGCTTGCTAAGGCGTTTTTTCTTATTTTTTCGTGAGTTTGAAACCATAGCCCCAAACCGTTTCAATAAGGACATGACTCTCAACTCCTCTCAACTTCTTGCGCAAGCGTTTAATGGTATCATCAGTCACGCGTGTTTCAATACCACTTTCATAACCCCAAATTTGATGCAACAAGTCATCACGTGAAACAGCTTCTTCAGCATGCTCCATAAGTACTTTTAACAATTCAAACTCGGTATTAGTTAATTTAATCACTTGATTATCGTAGGTTACAACACGTTCTTTTTCAGATAAAGTCAACGCTTCATAAGTCAGCACATCTGCCATTTCCTTGCTTGATTCTGATGCTTTGGGTTGACGTGCTAAAATAGCTTTCACGCGCAAGCTCAATTTCAAAGGTGAAAATGGTTTGGTGAAATAATCATCCGCACCAGCAGAAAATCCCTTAACAAAATCAGCATCACTATCACGTGCTGTCAAAAGAATAATGGGAACATCTGAACGTTTGCGAAGCATATTCGCAATCTCAACACCATTTGTCCCAGGCATCATGACATCCAAAATGACGACATCTGCCTCTTCTTCCATGAAACGCAATAATAATTGGTCTCCTGTTTCAAAAATTTCCACTTCAAGCCCTTGCTCACGCAAAAAAGTAGCAATCAGTTCACGAATATTTTTCTCATCATCTGCCACATAAACTTTAGCCATTCAACACCTCTAAAATGTTTAATTCTTACACTCATCATACCATAAATTGCAATAAATATGGCAAGTCTAGCTAGACTTGCCACACAATTGCCTCATTATCACAATGTACTAAATCTGCTGCTTTTTGACTTTTCTTAGTTCTTTTCGGAAAAAGCGACGCAAAGCTTTAACCTGCTGATAAGCTGATTTTCCTTCTCTAGCATAATGCCCTTTTTTATTGAAATAGCTACGCTCCCATTGGTCATCTTTTTTCTTTTTCAACAAAAGTGGCGCCCGAAAAGCATTGCCTTGGTTGGCTATCATTTGCTTACGAAATGCTGGATCGTGTGGCTTAATAGGAGCAATATCAAGTTCATAATGCCTTTTATCATTTCGGTTAGCGTAATTAAAACTAGCTCCATTAATAATCCCATTGTGGGTCATTTCTTGCGGGTCAATTTCATTTGCAAAATGCCCTTTGCCATCTAGGATAAATTCAGTATGAAATCCCATTAAAATTTTTAAATTGATTGGCAAACTAAATCCCAAAATGGCTCGCTTTGGTGCTTTATTATGTAGGCGTGATGATTCTGTCAAATCAAAATCAAAAGTCTTTCGCCAAAACCGTTTTTCTTTTTTTCCTTTCAGATAAGCAAGTAAAGACAGAGCATCATTTTTAGCTGGAAATTTTTCTCTTACCCACTGTGCTTGGTATGCCGAAATCACATAACGGAATTGATGAATTTGGTGAGCTAATAAATTATCATCTGCCATCGTATCTGCTGGAAAAGCAAACTGAACCAAGGCAGCAAATTCGTGCCAGAAAACGTGGTCTGGCACTAGGTCATCTGCAAAACGATTCATCAGCTGGCGTGTCTGAGCAACTTCTCCTGTCAATTCTAAAGGCATCTGAGCAATAACCATTACCCTTTCCAAAATTTCTCTTGCTTGATTGCCATCTGTCACAGCTTTGCTATTTTTCCAAAAAATAAAAAATTCTTTATCTCCGATTTTCATGACTTCATTATAACACAATTGGAAACGTTTCCGATTCTTTTTTGACTCAAAAAGAGAAGCCTTTTTTCGGCTTCTCTTTCCATCGCTATTCTTTTTAGAAAATGTTAAAAGTCACTTTTCCTGGAATCTTGTTTGCTTGACAGCTTGCAATGATGCTATTTTTAGTGCTGTTAACAGAGTTTCTAATAGCATTTTGGCTACTTGATGATGGTGTGCTTACTGAGCGTCCGCTTGGTAATTTATCACCACTCTTACCACTGAAGCCTTGGACTGATGACCACCCTTTGATTGTCAATGGTTGAATGTAGTAGTTGTAACCATTATCAAAAGCAATACAGTGGTTAAAGTAACCAGTAACAGAACTGTTATTGTTATCAAAACCTTTCTTAGATTCATCAAAAGCTAAACAATAAGAAAGTGTTCTTGTCACGTTAGATTTTGAATTTGCTGAACCAAGTTTGAAGCCATTTGGATTGCCATCAAATGAACTTCCAGTCCAAGCTGAAAGGCTAATTGTTCCTGCATCTGTTTTAATGAAGTTACCTGTCGGCAATGAGAATTGACGTTTGGCATATTTTGATGCAAATGAGCTATCTTTAGCTTTGATTAATTGAACCAACAAAAGATTTTCATCTAGAGCTTTTCCGTTATCAAAGTCGTATTTTCCTGTGAAGACATTTGGATTTCCGTTATTCCATACCGCACAGTAAGTATAGCTAATATCTGGAGTCACATCACCAGCTTTATCGAACGAATCCCAACCATCGTCAGAATTATCCCAAGCATAGCAGTAAGTAAAGGTATTACCACTACCAGCACCAAGTTTTGGTGCAAAACCATCAGCGTTACCCCCACGAGTGTAAACGTCGCAATTTCGGTAACTATAAACAGATTCAATGGTGTTTTTGTAAGCTCCTGCTGTCACTTGCAAACCAGCATCATTATTGTAGCGTGTGATACAGTTTGACACTTTGTTATTACCAGCACTTGAGCCTTTAATTTGAATACCATTATCTGGTGCGTGTTCAACAATCAGATTTTGAAGGGTGTAGTTTGAACCTGTGATTCGAACACCGACTGCTGAATCTGAAGAAGCTTTTCCAATATAGCTCTTCATAAAGTTTGAAAAATCCAATCTTGGGTAAGTACCATCTGAATTTTTCACTCCAATAATTTGAACTTTAGCATTACTTTTTGACAAAGCGATTTGTCCGTTACATGAAATGCTTGTTCCTTTGACATAAATTTTTCCGCCACCTGCTTTTTCAGCATTTTTAATAGCAGAAACTAATGAATTATAATCTGTAGCAACTGTTCCATCTGAAGTATTTGTAGAACCACCAGAAGAACTATTACCAGAATTTCCTGTTGTTGATTCGAACTTAAATTGTTGGCATTCATAGCCATTATAAGTCCATGTCTTGATGTCGCCATTGTCTTCTTTAGACCAACCATTAACATCTACTGCTTGCGTGCCACCAGAGCATTTTGTCAACAAGCAATAAGTGTTAGCTGTTTTTGTTGCAACCACTTGGAAAATCTGAGCGTCAGCACCATTGGCAGAATAAATTTGAACATTTGTTCCATCTGTACGACCACCATTAGCAACATCGAGCATGCGACCGCCAGCTAAACCACTTTGTAAAGTAATATAATTATTTCCAAGATTTTTGACATACCATTTTTGGTTATTTCCGCCGTTTCCTGAATATTGGATAACATTGCTGCCATCAACATCACGACCGCCAGAAACATCTAAGTATTTTTGACTATTGATATTTTTTAAATAATACCAACCATCTGCAAGATAGTTTTGAGCTGAGTTACTTGCAGCCTTACTTTCAGCCAATTGATCACTAGAAAGTTGATTATCTGAAAGATTATTTGTGTCAATTGTTACTGTTTCATCAGCGCTTGAATCAGCTGTATCTGCTTCTTCACTTGTGCTTGTTTCGGTTGAATCAACTTGAATTTTGAAAATATCAATCCCACTATTTTGTGAATACAACCAAATCGCATCTTCATTTCCAGTATAGGTATAAGATTGTGTACTTGCTGTCGTATCAGCAGACATTGTTGCCAATTGATTTCCTGCTGAATCAGCGAGAATCAAAGTTCTTGCCTCTGTACTTGATGAGCTTTGCAAGGTTACTGTAACTACATCATTTCCTTTTACTGGAACTTTCACAGCTCTACCACTTTGGTCCCCTTTTCCACCCAAAGCCAAAGCGTAGGTGAAAGCTGTGTCTGATACTGTCGCATTTTTAGGTTTAACTTGCATGGTTAAACTATCTGTTGCAACAAAAGTCAATCCATCAACTGTCTTAGTATCAGACAGTGTTCCTAAATCTTTAAAATTGGAATCCTCGAAATTCCAAGAGGTTGTCGTTGCGGATGTATCCGCTTTCAAAAATGATACTCCTGTTAGTGCCATCGCAGCAATTAATAAGGCACCTAGCATCAACGACAACAAACATTTTGTTGTTTTCATCAAATCTCCTCCTTGAGAGTATTATTTTTTGCTACAAGCTCATTTTAGTTTATCTCTTGTCAAAAATCAATAAAAAATTAGTAAAAATTTACGCTTATTTTTCTTTAATTTTACTGTAAAAAAGAAGTCCCAAATTGGAACTTCTTCATTCTATAGTCAAAAAGTAGAGAGTTATTTGCTAAATGCCAATTTAGAAAATATTAAAGGTAACTTTTCCTGGAATTTTATTAGCTTGACAGCTAGAAATAATACTATTTTTAGTACTTTCTACTGTACTTCTGATTGATGATTGTGTGCTAGTTGATGGTGTTGTGACAGAGTAACCACTTGGAAGTTTGTCACTACTTGAACCATTGAAACCATAAACTGATGACCAACCAGTAATCGTAAGCGGTTGGATGTAATAGTTGTAGCCATTATCAAAAGCAATACAATTATTAAAGTAACCAGTAACAGAGCTATTATTATTGTCAAAACCTTTTTTAGATTCATCAAAGGCTAAGCAATAAGAAAGTGTTCTTGTTGCACTAGATGTTGAATAAGCTGAACCAAGTTTGAAACCATTTGGATTGCCATCATATGAACTTCCTGCCCAAGATGACACACTGATTGTGCCTGAATCTGTTTGAATAAAGTTACTTGTTGGCAATGAGAATTGTCCATTAGCGTAATTTGTGGCAAATGAACTGTCTTGAGCTTCAATTAATTGAACCAATAAAAGATTTTCATCTAAAGCATTTCCGTTATCAAAATCGTATTTTCCTGTGAAGACATCAGGATTACCATTATTCCAAACCGCACAGTAAGTGTAGCTGATATCAGGTGTTACGTCGCCTGATTTGTCATAAGAATCCCAACCATCATCGGAATTATCCCAAGCATAACAGTAAGTAAAGGTATTACCGCTACCCGCACCAAGTTTTGGTGCAAAACCATCGGCATTACCACCACGAGTGTAAACATCACAATTTCGGTAGCTATAAACGGATTCAATCGTATTTTGGTAAGCACCTGCTGTCACTTGCAATCCAGCGTCATTATTATAACGTGTGATACAGTTTGAAACGGTATTGTTTCCTGCGCTTGTTCCCTTGATTTGAATACCATTATCTGGCGCGTGTTCAACAATCAGATTTTGAAGGGTGTAGTTTGAACCTGTAATTCTGATACCTACCGCTGAATCTGACGAAGCTTTCCCAATGTAACTAGACATAAAGCTTGAAAAATCAAGTTCTGGATAAGTTCCATCTGAATTTTGCACCCCGATAATTTGGACATTGGCACTAGATTTTGAAAGTGCAATTTGTCCACTACAATCAATGCTTGTACCTGTCACATAAATTTTTCCACCGCCAGCATTTTCTGCTTGGCTAATGGCAGAAACCAATTCAGAATAGCTTGTTACGACTGCTCCATCTGATGTATTAGTAGATGTGCTAGATGAACTTGTTGAGCCAGTAGAGCTTGAACTGCTGCTTGCTTCTGTTCCATAAGAATCAACTTGGATTTTGAAAATATCAATTCCACTGTCTTGAGAATACAACCATACCGCACTATCGCCACCTGTATAAGTGTAAGATTGTGTGCTTGCTGTCGTATCTGCAGACATTGTTGTCAATTGATTTCCTGATGAATCAGCAACAATCAATGTTCTCGCTTCAGTACTTGAAGAGCTTTGCAAAGTTACCTTAATCACATCATTTCCTGATACAGGAACCTTGACAGCTCTACCAATTTGGCTACCTCTCCCACTAAGCGCCAAAGCATAGGTGTAGTCTGTTCCAGAAACCGTCGCATTTTTAGCCTTAACCTGCATGGTCAAGCTATCTGTTGCTACCAATGTCAAGCCATCTACTGTTGTAGTGCTAGAAATTGTTCCAAGGTCTTTGAAACTAGAGTTTTTGAAATTCCAAGACACCGTTGTTGAGGCGTCAACTTTCAAACTAGACATCCCAGTCAGTGCCATGACAACCACTAAAAGGCTGCTAAACACTAACGATAACACTTGTTTTGTTGTTTTCATTTTATCTCCCTTCTTACAAGCGTGGATTTTATTGTATCATGGATATAGCTTGTCTTGAGATTTTTGCATATATGAAATTTTCTGTCAATTAGAAAATTCTCATTTAACCTTTTTAAAATTCATAAATCTCATAAAAAAAAGAAGCCCTCACGGGCTTCTTTTATACCGAATTTATTGTGCAAATGAAAGGAAATAGTTATTATTCGGCATCTGGACGAGATTTGCGTTCAATATCAGCCAAGATATTGTTAACAAATTCATCGATAGCTTCTGTATGAGTTTGTTTGCTTCCGTAACGGCGAACGTTAACTGTCTTATCAGCCATTTCTTTGTCACCAACGATTAATTGATAAGGAATTTTCTTAGTTTGGCTTTGACGGATTTTAAGTTGCATTTTTTCGTTACGTTCATCAACGTCAACACGAACACCTTTGTCGCGAAGAACTTTGGCAACTTCCCAAGCGTAGTCAACGTGAGCTTCGTTAGAAACTGGGATAACAGTTACTTGGTGTGGTGCAAGCCATGTTGGGAAAGCACCTTTGTAGTTTTCAATCAAGATCGCTGTGAAGCGTTCCATTGTTGAAATAACACCACGGTGAATCATAACTGGACGGTGTTCTTCACCATCAGCACCGACGTATTTAAGGTCAAAACGTTCTGGAAGAAGGAAGTCAAGTTGGATAGTTGACAATGTTTCTTCGTTACCAAGAGCTGTTTTCACTTGGATATCAAGTTTTGGACCGTAGAAGGCAGCTTCACCTTCTGCTTCGAAGTAGTCAACACCCATTTCATCCAAAGCAGCTTTCAACATTGATTGTGCATTTTCCCACATTTCATCGTCATCATAGTATTTATGAGTGTCTTTAGGGTCACGCAATGAAAGACGGAAACGGTAATCTGTCAAGTTGAAATCTTCGTAAACATCAATAATCAATTGAAGTGCACGTTGGAATTCTTCTTGAATTTGTTCAGGTGTTACAAACAAGTGACCGTCGTTAAGTGACATTTCACGAACACGTTGAAGTCCTGACAAAGCACCTGATTTTTCATAACGGTGCATCATACCGATTTCAGCGATACGGATTGGCAATTCACGGTAAGAGTGAACATGATGTTTGTAAACTTGAATGTGGTGTGGGCAGTTCATTGGACGAAGAACGAATTCTTCACCATCACCCATGTCCATTGTTGGGAACATGTCTTCACGGTAGTGATCCCAGTGACCTGAAGTTTTGTACAAATCAACTGAAGCCAATGGTGGAGTGTAAACGTGAAGGTAACCTGATTCAAGTTCTTTATCAACGATGTAACGTTCCAAAGTACGGCGAATTGTTGCACCATCTGGCAACCAGAATGGAAGACCTTGACCAACTTCTTGAGAAATCATGAACAAATCAAGTTCTTTACCAAGTTTACGGTGGTCACGTTCTTTAGCTTCTTCACGTTGTTTGATGTAAGCTTTAAGGTCTTTTTTATCAAACCAAGCTGTACCATAAACACGTTGCATCATAGCGTTGTCGCTATTACCACGCCAGTAAGCACCAGCAACGTTCAAAAGTTTGAAGACTTGGATACGACCAGTTGATGGTACGTGTGGGCCACGGCAAAGGTCTGTAAATTCACCTTGTGAATAAACAGTAAGTCCACCTTCATCTTCTGAATGTTCTTCAATCAATTCAAGTTTGTAAGGATCGTTTTTGAACAATTCACGTGCTTCATCTTTTGTGATTTCTTTACGAACACATGGAAGGTTTTCTTTAACGATTTTTTTCATTTCTTCTTCGATACGTGGAAGGTCTTCATCAGTGATTTGACCAGCTTTGTTATCTGTATCGTAGTAGAAACCATCTTGAATAGCAGGACCTACACCAAGGCAAAGGTCTGGGAAAAGGCGTTTAGCTGCTTGTGCAAAAAGGTGAGCAGCTGAGTGACGTAAAACACCAAGTGCATCTTCATGGTCAGGTGTGACAACTTCGATGCTACCATCTTCAGTAATCGGACGAGTTGTATCAATCAATTGACCATTAAATTTACCAGCTAGGGCTTTTTTAGCTAGTGAATTACTGATGCTTTGAGCAATTTCAAAAGTTGTTACACCAGATTCAAATTCGCGTACAGCGCCATCTGGAAAAGTAATTTTAACCATATTTCTCTCCTTTTAATAATTTACAATGTTTAAGCATTCCTTTTTGGAACCAGGTAAAGGAATGTGTAAGCTTACGAGTTTTTTTCCGAGATAAAAGAAAAACGACGCCCAAAAAGGACGTCGTAACGTGGTTCCACCTTCATTTATCTACGACAAAAAAACGTCGTAAACCTCAGATTAGCTATATCGTGGCTACCGTTTTATGTTTGCATAAAAGCAAGGAAGTAGTATTGAATCAGTCAACCCTTGTGCTCTTTCCACCAACCAGCACTCGCTTCTTAAGGATTTTCCCCTGTTCAACTTGTCTTCGTAAGTTATTATAACACGAATAATTTATTTTTCAAGAACTTAATCAAGGAAATCTCGAATTGAATGAATCAAACGTTTTGGCGCCTTAACGACTTTTACAGACGTTTTTGCGGTTGCTTTGACAGCTCTTACTGGTAGTTTTCTAGCGGATTGAGCGAATTTGATAGAGGTTTTATCATTTTGTCCGCGAACTGTTAATGACAATTTGTGTTTTTTCTTATTTTGTGCAGAAATTAAGACATCTAAATAGAAAGCATAGACAGATTTTCCAAAATGTTCTGCCGAAATGTCATACATTTTTTCTTTGTATGTCTTTTCATCCATGGCTGGCGTGCTGGCAATAGCATCCAAAATAGCACTTGCCAAATCTTCTTCATGATAAAAGAGCGTTCCAAACATCTTGTTGTCGATAATATCATCCAAGTATGGATTACCATGGGCAATGATAGGAGTTCCACTAGCGAGGCTTTCTGTGTAAGTCAATCCTTGTGTTTCACTGGTTGAAGCAGAAACAAAGAAATCACACGCTTTATAATACAAGGCGGTTTCATCATGTGGGACCATTCCTGTAAAAATAACGGCATCTTCAATGCCTAACTCTGCGACTAATTTTTTCAAATCTGAAAGGTATGGTCCGTCTCCAGCAATGACCAACTTAACACGGTTATTTTCAGACAAAACTTCTGGAAATTGTTTTAAGATGGCTTGGATATTTTTTTCATAAGACACACGTGATAGACTAAGCAACATTGTCTCATCTTCAGCAATGCCTAATTTTTCACGGAGTTTTTTAGTGTCTTCTGCCGTAATATCCTTACGCTCATATTCTTCTACACGAATCCCAGTCGGAATGACACGTTTTGGAATTTTAATCTCATAGCCATCCAAAAGATTTAAAACAATGCGTGATGGACAAATAACACCATCTAAATCGTTGAGATAGCCACGGATAATGTATTTGACCATACCTGGTTTAATAATTTTTCCTTTGGCAAAATAACCAACGTAATCTTCATATTGAGTGTGATAAGTGTGAACCGCAGGAATGCGGAGCGCGGCAGCAATCATTTTTCCTAAAATCCCGACACTAAATTCAGTCTGGGTATGGATAATATCTAACTTATACTGCTTTGCAATTTTATAAGACGAAATCAAACCACGATAAACCACACGACGGTCTGTAAAAGACACAAAAGGCACACTAGGAAGACGAATAATCGTAGGGTCTTCATAGCGTTTTACGGCTTTATCAGTGGTAGTAAATATATAAACCTCGTGTCCCTCTTTTTCTAACTCTTCTTTTAAGGTACAAATACTTGTTGCGACCCCTGAAACTTGAGGGAAATAGGTGTCTGTAAAAAGGCCTATTCTCATTTTACAACTCCATTACTTTTTTGTAGACATCGACTAATTCATGAGCGACTTTATCAATGCTACGACTTTCAGCAACTTTATAACCAACTTCTTGTTTTTGACTATTTCCAGCTAGTACTTTACGAAGGGCTTTCACAAATCCATCAACATCTGTAGCAAGCTCTGCAGAATTTTCATCTACCCATCCATGATAAACAGGAATATCGCGCAAAACGACATGTTGGTGGCTAGCAAGAGCTTCTAAGACAACAATTCCTTCTGTTTCTTCGCGACTTGGGAAGAAAAAGGCATCTGCTCCGCTCATTGCTCCCTCAAAAACATCACCTTTAATGTAACCTGCAAACGTTACATTAGAAGGGTGTTTACGAGTAACAATGCTTCTAACTTTATGTGGGATAACCCATTTATTTGTTTCACCAAACCAGATAAAACGCACGTCTGGCATTTGCTCTGCGACTTTTACAAATTCATCAATTCCTTTACGCATAAAATAAAGTCCAGCACAAACAACGACTTTTTCATCTGGTTTTATGTCAAAATATCGACGAAAGGCTTCTTCTTTAGCAGGATTTGGAACATAACGTGCTAAGTCAATCCCATTTGATACGGCATAAATAGGGTGTTTAATGCCATAACCTGCAATTAAAGATTTTGAATAATCCGTTGGTGTGATAATAGCATCCGCATTTCTATAAAAATGGCAAAGATACCATCTAAAAATCGGAGATACCAAATTAGAACCAATAAACGAATCACGAAAGTCTTCTTCGGTTGAATGACCATGCATAAGCACTTTTTTGCCAGCTCTTTTAGATTTCATCAAAAGATGCCAGCTTTTAAGCCCGTAAGTATTAATGTGTACTAAATCATAATCATCTTTGGGGTTAGTTGTATATTCTTGCCCTACCATCGTAAGAGCACGTTCTTGATGCTTAATTGCACGTCCTATGCCTGATTTTCTCAAATAATTTTCGGCTTCCAAATACAGTAAAACTTTCATAAATTCTATTATAGCCTATTTTGTAGTTTTTTTCACTAGGAGCAAAAAAAATCAGTCCGAGGACTGATTTTTATCTGAGATAGCTAACCAAAATTAACGTGTTGTACCACGTATTGTGAGACCATGGTTAAGAATAATTTCTTTTTCGTCAAGTTCTTCTTTGTTCATGATTTTAGTTAACATACGCATGCTGACAGCACCAAGGTCATATACTGGTTGGCTGATTGAGCTAAGATTTGGTCGTGTATATGATGTGATTGGTGAATCATTACTTGTGATGATTTCAAAGTCTTCTGGAACTTTTTTACCAGCTTCAAATAAGCCGTTCAACAAGCCAGCTGCCAATTCATCTTCGGCAACAAATGCTGCTGTCGCACCAGAATTAATCACACGTTGTGCTAATTCAAAACCATCTTTGTAGTTGTAGTTAGCTTCAAAGACAAGACCTTCTTTGAATGATAATTTATTCTTTTCAAGACCTTCTTTGTAGCCAGCTAAACGAACTTTACCATTGATATCATCGATAAGTGGACCAGAAACAAAGGCGATTTCTTTATTGTTTTTAGCCAAAACATCAACGACATCAGCAACAGCTGCTTTGTAGTCAATGTTAACACTTGGAAGTTGATGTTCTAAATCAACAGTACCTGCAAGTACAACTGGTGTGCGTGAGCGAGAGAACTCAGCACGAATTTTTTCAGTCAAATGATGACCCATGAAGATAATACCGTCTACTTGTTTAGCAAATAGCGTGTTGACAACGTTAACTTCTTTGTCGTCATCTTCATCACTTGAAGCAAGTACGATGTTGTATTTGTACATAGCCGCAATATCATCAATCCCTTTGGCGAGAATTGAGAAATAGCTGTTAGCAATATTTGGGATAACAACACCTACTGTAGTTGTCTTTTTACTTGCCAAACCACGAGCAACGGCATTTGGACGATAATCCAAACGGTCAATAACTTCAAGGACTTTTTTACGTGTGTTTTCCTTTACGTTTTTGTTACCATTCACAACACGACTAACTGTTGCCATAGAGACGCCTGCTTCTCGTGCAACGTCATAAATTGTAATCGTATCATCAGTGTTCATTATTGGACTTCCTTTCTATTTGAAAATTTCGCTTTCACGGATATTTTATCATCTTTTGGAAACACTTTCAAGTGTTAAGTGGGCATTTTTTGAAAACTTTTCATCTTTTGAAAACGTTTAACCACCTGATTTCTGTATCAAACTACTTGAGAAGTCAAAAATTGAGTATTTTCAAAGTAATTTGTGAAAATTTTCATTAAAATTATCGGAAAAATAGCAACAAAAAAGAGTAATTGCTTATTACCCTTAATATCATTTTATAATTTCAACTCAAATCCAAATTCATGAAGCACCAAATCTTCATCTATAATTTCATCAAAAATTCCTGCTGCTTGAGAAAAGCCTGCTTTCCGATACAAATTGATAGCTGGGAGATTGTTATCAACCACAAATAATCTGAGGTAATCAGCACCTTGGTCTTTGGCAATTTCTTTAGCTTTTTTAATCATCAACCCACCGATGCCTTGCCCTGAGTATGCGACATTAACACCTAAACGGTCTAAATACAAAGCTGTGCTGTTCTGATTTTCCCATTTCACACTGTTTTCACCAGCGTTGTTCTGACACAAGGTAAATGCTGCTACTATTACATTTTTCTCATGTAATATGTATAATTGCTTCTGCTGAATATCTTGCTCAAAGCAGCAACAAGGATAAATCTCATCCCAAATCGCTATGCCATTTCGATACATTTCCTTAATTAGCTCTTGATACATGACCATAATTTCTGGTAAATCAGTCATCTTTGCCAATCTAAACGCCATGATAATCCTCCTATGATAACTTTTCTTTTTTTCGATAATATCATAAATGTTATTGGCTGTCAGTCGCTAGCCGCATTACAAAATCCACTAAATATTAAGCTTACTTATTTTTTATCGCAAACTCTTAAACTTTTTAAAGCTCAAGTCTTGATTTTTTCTGTTTTTTTTGAAAAAATGGGATTAATTAGAAAGAAGGTTTCTCATGTCAAAATTAGATCAAATCCGCTCATATCTTAATCAAGAAAAAGCTAATATTGCTATTTTTTCTGATCCTGTTACAGTCAACTACTTGACTGGTTTTGATTGTGACCCACACGAACGCCAAATGTTCCTTTTTGTGTATAGCGACCGTGAACCCGTGCTTTTCGTTCCAGCACTTGAAGTAGCACGCGCAAGTCAAATCGTCGCTTTCCCTGTTTTTGGTTACATGGATTCTGAAAATCCTTGGCAAAAAATCAAAACTGTTTTGCCATCAACTGACAGTGCCAAAATCTTTGCTGAATTTGACAACCTTAATGTCACAAAATTCCAAGGGTTACAAACTGTTTTTGACGGACGTTTTGAAGATTTGACACCATTTGTTCAAAAAATGCGTCTCATCAAATCTCAAGACGAAATTGATAAAATGATAATCGCTGGTCAATTTGCTGATAAAGCTGTTAAAGTTGGTTTCGACAACATTTCATTAAATAATACAGAAACTGACGTTATTGCCATGATTGAGTTTGAAATGAAAAAACAAGGTGTTGAAAAAATGAGTTTCGACACAATGGTCTTGACTGGAAATAACGCTGCTAATCCGCATGGTATCCCTGGTACAAATAAAATTGAAAACAATGCTTTACTTTTATTTGACCTTGGAACTGATATGCATGGCTACGCTAGCGATATGACGCGTACTGTTGCCGTTGGTAAACCTGACCAATTCAAAAAAGATATTTACGAACTTTGCTTAGAAGCCCAATTAACAGCTCAAGAATTTATCAAACCTGGTGTTCTGGCTAGTGAAGTTGATGCTGCTGCGCGTAATGTCATTGAAAAAGCAGGCTACGGAGAATACTTCAACCACCGTCTTGGACATGGTATTGGTATGACTTGCCACGAATTTCCTTCAATCATGGAAGGGAACGATATGGAAATCCAAGAAGGTATGTGCTTCTCTGTTGAACCTGGTATTTACATTCCTGGAAAAGTTGGTGTCCGTATTGAAGACTGTGGTCACGTCACAAAATCAGGCTTTGAAGTCTTTACCCACACACCAAAAGAATTGCTTTACTTTGAAGGGTAATCACATACTAAAACAACCCTCTACTGAGGGTTGTTTTTTTTTGATTAATGGTGAGTGTTTCCTAGTAAATTAACCATCAAAACACCGATGATAATAAATCCTAATCCTATAATGGTATAAACATTAAGTGACTCTTTGAAGATAACGACAGACAGAATTGCTGTTAAGACCAGACCTACTGCTGACCAAGTGGCATAAGCAATCCCTAATGGAACTGATTTTAGTGATAAAGATAAAAAGTAAAAACAAACACCATACGCTAACAGTGCTGAAACTGTAGGAATTGGTTTTGTAAAACCTTCTGATAATTTTAAAAGATTGGTTCCTAACAACTCACCGACAATAGCTAAAAATAAGTAAAAGTACGACATCATAGTCTCCTTTCTTGTTGATAAGTATAGTCTATCATTCATTAAAATAAATACAAGTCTTGACTTATTTCAATCCCTTGCGTGGTACTGATTTTACTGGTAAAATGACTTTTAAGAATATTAAAAAGAGGCAGCTATGTTTTATAAAACAATGACTTTTTGTCCTGAATGTGGGCATCCTTTAGAGAAAAAATTTTTAAAAGATGAGGGAGATATTCCATATTGTTCCAAATGTGCAAGCTTTCGTTTCCCAGTCTTTAATACAGCAATCAGTGCTATCTTATTTAACGAAAGCCACGATAAAATTCTCTTGATAAAACAGTATGACATTGCTGAGCATGTCTTGGTAGCTGGCTATGTTTCTCAAGGCGAAAATGCCGAAACAACTGTGGCTCGTGAGATTAGCGAAGAACTCGGGTTAAAAGTTAAATCACTCACTTTTAACGCCAGTCAGTATTATGAGCGCAGCAATTCACTCATGATTAATTTTGCGGTAACAGTTACTGGTAATGTGTCACCTAACCACGAAATTGACGATTGGGATTGGTTTTCGATTGAGGAAGCCAAGAAAGCTATCAAAGACGACTCGCTCGCTGAAAGCTTTTTACTAGAATTTTTAGAAAAGATCAATTAAACCTTGAGAAGATTACCTTCTCAAGGTTTTTCTACAACTCTCGGTAATCAATTTGTTCGACATTTTGTTGGCTGAGCCATTCTTTGACTTCTGGATTTGTCAGCATGGCGACTTCTTGGGTTCGAGGAATGGTTAAGCTTGAATGAGTAAGGATATCATCATCTAGGTACCCAGGATGAAAAACAGCTAATTGTACCACGCGCTCATCAGCCTTTGCTACCATGCGTTTTAGCATATCAAATGGGTCATAATGTGGCGCCATTGATTCCATGTTAAATTGTACTAAAGAATCACCAATGGTTAACGGCGCACCACCTGTCGAAAATCCTGAATATTTCAAGTGGTATTTATCCGCAATATACTCCAACCCTTTGAAGAAATTTTCTGACGCTACCGCATGCCCTTCAAAATAATCAGGCTTACGACCAAAGAGCTCTAAAAATTTCTGATATTGAGCTTCAATTTCTAAAACAACTTCATCAAAAACAACAAAATCCTCTTTCGCTGTCCGAAATATCTTAGAAGATTTAAAATAACCATTCTCATCAACCAAGCTTGGAATGCGTTCGGGATTCGTCAATGGTTTACCAGCACAAATATTGGTATGAACCCCAAGAGCCAAGTCACAATCCTTGATTAAATCTACCCCATGCTGCGTAGCAGGCATATTGACCATAACACCAAGACTTGAAATCAAACCATCTTTAACTGATTTTTCAATCCCATAATTAACCGCTTCAGAATACCCAAGGTCATCCGCACGTAAAAGAATTTTTTTCATGATTCTCACCTAATTTCTTTGCAAAACACTCTCAGACTTGTCAAAGCCAAAGAGAAAAAACTCTCCGAAGACACACCTCACCTCTTTTCTTGATGATCGGTAATGCCTCCCGAAGAGTAACAATCCTTGTTCAATTATAGTTTTATTTTAGTTGTTTTTGTAAGCGTTGTCAAGACACTTTTAAAAAATTTTTATCTAGTAAGAAAATCTTTTATTGCAAAGCTTCCTCAGCACGTTTGTCACTGTACATGATAAATTCAACGATAAAGGTTAATACCATAGCGATACCAAGGTAGATAAGGACTTTGTAAAAATCACTCATATTGCCAGTTGCAGGGTCAATGTAATTTGCTAAGCCAAAGAGACCTTGCCCACCCATCAGGTAAGCTTTAGCGCCTGAGATACCAAGTAAAATACCACCAATTGAGCCACAAATGATATTAATCGCATACTCTTTTTTCAATGGCAATAAAATGGAATACATCAAAGGTTCACCGACAGCACAAATTTGAGAAATGGTTGCTGGTAATGCAAGGTTACGAACTTTTGTACTACGTGCTTTGGCACAGATAGCAAGTCCTTGAGCCATACCAACAAATGGACCAACTGCGGTGACAACAGCAATGTAGTCAAAACCATTGATAGCAATATTGGAAATCGCGATAGCAAGAACCGCCCAATGAAGTCCAAACATGACAAGGACACCAAAACCACCACCAAGAACAGCACCAGCAATGGCTCCACCAACATAAGGAATACTGTATAAGGCAGATACTAACCAAGCAAGGCTATTTGAAATAATCGTAGCCACTGGTCCGATAACGAGATAAGTCAAGATTACTGTAACAACCAAAGTCACAAACGGTGCCACAATATTCTTCAGAACATCAGGTAAAGCTTTACGCAAACTTCTATCCAATTTTGCAGCAAATAAAACAGCTAGAATAATCGGAATAACACTTGATGTATAACCACTACCTGGCATAATGACTGGAATACCAAACACCGTTGTGTAGTAACTCATCTCAAACGAAGTTCCTTGAAATACTGTTCCAAGAACATCAGCTGTCGAGCTAAGATTGACCATTGTTGGGTAAGTCAATGCAGCACCAATCGCAGCACCGACAAATTCATTAACTTTGAATTTGCGTGCAGCTGTAAGTCCTAGCAGAATCGGGAAATAATAAAAGAAGCCATCACCAAGTGCGTACAAAATCATGTACAATCCACTAGTCGTATCAATCCATCCTAATGATGAGAAGAGTGACATTAATCCTTTGATTAGCCCTGCTGCTGCCAGTACCATCAAAATTGGAGACAAAACACCAGAAATAGAATCCATGACTCTTGAGACAATGCCTGTCGATTCTTTAGCCACTGGCTCTTCTTTGTCGTTGTTAGTCAATTGGAGCTGGCTCATTGCCAAATCATAAAGTGGAACCACCAATTTTTCACCAACAACGACTTGATATTGCCCGCCAGCCTGAACGACAGTCATGACCCCGTCTAAATCTGTCAAAGCTTTTTTGTTGGCTAACTGTTCATCTTTCAAAACAAATCGTAAACGTGTCACACAATGTGTTAGAGAGATAACATTGTCTTTACCACCAACATTTTCAATAATGCTTTTAACCAAATCTGCTTGATTTTTTGACATAATTTTTTCCTTTCTTAGCCAGTAATGCTATCCACCCACTGACTAAATTCTTCCTTGTAATCTGCATCACAATGTCCCATACCCCAGATTAATTCATAACGGACATCAACACCACATTTTTTCAAAGCAAGTGCTAATAGATAAGAAATTGCAAATGAGGTATCCGCATCTTTCGACCCCAAACAAATGCGATAATGTGGGGCAACTTGTTTTTCCTGCAAATCAGACTGCAAAATGGTCATCGGATTAAGAAGTTTTCTTGCTAAAATTAAGTCTTCTTTAGCAAGGTCTTCTTGAAAAGCAGCTGCATAAGCGCCTAATGCTGGGATTTTTTCAACCTGTTTTGCCACATCTTCTGAGAAATGACGGTAACTTTGCTCAGTATTTCCAAAGACCTCGGTTTCAGGTGTTTGATAATCTAAATTATCAAAAGCAGGGCAACCTTTCATACGTCCCATATAATTCAAAACATAAGCATCTAAATCATACACTTCTGCTTGACCATTTTCAAATCGGCTCCATACTCCTTGTGGGTCTAATTCATGAAGCAACAACTCTTTTTCATCGTCTGTTTCTGCCTGTTTGGTAAGAAACTTATTAAGTGATAAGCTGAGCTGATGTAAGATTCCTTGGTAAAAATCACCTCCTCGACCATCTGCTGCTAATGACTGACCTAATGCCATTTCATTAACATAATTTGAAAATTCATCTGCTAAAGCCTGACTTAAAACTTGTTGCGGCTTTGTCAGTACTTCTGGTTTGATACGTGAATTGAAAGTGTAAATCTTCTTAGACTTAAACATCCATTCATATGCCATATCAGCATGTTCCAGATTCGTAATTGGACAAAAACACTGCGCTGCAAAAACATCATCACGCTGGTCAAGTTCTGCGCCAATCTCTTCTAAAAATGGAAGGTATTCTACTCGATTTCCTGTGCTACCTAACAAGCTACTCATGGCACCACCAGCACTCGTTCCGACACTAATCATTTTTTCCATGTTACCTGGGATTTCTTCTTGGTGTTTTCTAAGCCATCTAACGGCAGCTTTCAAATCAACCAGACCTGCGGGTGCCTTTCCAATGCCATTTTGAGATTGGCGACCTCTAGCCCCAACACTCACAAGGACATAACCGTCTTCCAAATAACGACGATTACGGGGCGTTAACATAGCTGGCTGACATTCAGCATAACCACCAATATCATTGTAAAAGATAATTGGAACAGTCTGACTAGTATACTTTTTCCCATTTTTGTTAGTGACAATAGCCTGCTTATCAATTGTGCCATTTGTCGTCATGTAATCAGCTGGTACAAAGATGTGTAATGCCTCCAAATCACTATCTTTCGGCTGTTTACAGTAATTATTTTTTAAAGAAATATAACAATTATTTTTTTCATCAAAAGTCCATTGATTAATTGACATTAAGTTCTCCTTTTCTCAGATATAAAGTTCAAAAAGTTTATTTCGATATTTGTGAAAACGTTTTATAAATATAATATACAAGATTATATATGTTTTGTAAATGCTTTATTCAACTTTTTTAAATTTTTTATTTACTTTATTCACGTCATCACCTATAATAAATTTGTAAAGAAGGGAACGACTGATCTATGAATCCACTAATTGTTATGGAAAGTTTGAAAGAAAAATTCTCACCAGCAGAATTAGCTATTTATGATTTAATCAAAAAACAACCGTCTTTAGTCACACACGCTACAACAACTAATTTAGCTAAAAAGGCTGGTGTTTCGCAACCAACCTTGACTCGCTTTGTCAAAAAACAACTTGGTTATAAACGTTATCAAGATTTTCGTTTTGATTTTATCAACTGGCTCTCATCAACCAAGGCTACCGCTGATAGTAATGATAACGACTACTTCACACGTTTAAACAATCTTCTCGAATTAACCAAGACTACCTTGACTGATGAGGTAATGGCTGATTTAGTAGCTTTCTTGTCACAACACAAACACCTCTTTGCGACTGGAAGTGCTAAAAGTTTTTTAAGCGCAAGATTATTTGAAACCTTAATGCGTAAAACAGAAGTTTATGTCTCATCTTATTCTACTGATGACCTTAATGATGCCGAAAGTTATCTCAAAAAAGATGATTTATTGCTCATTTTTTCAGCTAGTGGTGACTCCAATTACATTGAAAAATTGACCAATTTAAACTGTTCAACGCTGTTAATCACAGCTAATCCGACAGCAAAATACCGCAAATATTTTGATAAAGTCATCACACTCCCAACACTCTCAGGAGACTGGGAATATGACTCTATTTCCCCCATTATGTTCGACGTTTTTACAGAACTCCTAGTCACACACTATGCCAAATACGTAAACGAACAAAACAATCAATAACTAACCAATACGCAAACAGGGTTGAGAATTTTTCTCAGCCCTGCTTTTTTATCTAATTTTTAAAGGATATTTTGAACAATTTATCTTACTAATGTTTAGGTTAATTTTTGATATTTTGGTTTGCTGGTTGGTGATTTTTCTTCTTTCAACCAAGTGGCAATTTTGCTGCCAAGTTCTTTGGTCATTTCAAAAGCGCCAGCAATTTGTTCTTTGCTAATGCCATCAACATGGACACCTGATGTAATCACACAATTTTGTGGCAACAGCTCTGCGATTTCTTCCAAAAGAACATCGGCTAAGACATCATCTTTATGAAAACGTCCAGAATGGCTTGGAAAACGCACGACTTGCTTATCAGTATTTTCCTTACAATAAGTCGTCACTGTGCCAATATGAGGATGACTGCCCCCAGTTAATTGAACAAATAAATCAGCTCCAATATAGTGCGCCTGTGCTTCAATCGTGTAACCGTATTTTGTCACTTCAAATTGTGCCATTTAATCACCATCCCAACGTCCAGCATAATCATTGCGAATGTGCAAAGCATCTAATAATTTAGCAGTATTGTGGTCGATAATATCTTGTAATGACTTAGGATGATTATAAAAAGCGGGAACTGGCGGAATGACCTGCACGCCCATGCGTGATAATTTAGTTAAATTTTCCAAATGAATGGTATTTAATGGTGTTTCGCGCGGTACGATAATCAGTTTACGTTGTTCTTTTAGAGCAACATCAGCTGCGCGACCAATAAGGTTATCTGAAAAACCACAAGCAATCCCTGCGACAGTTTTCATAGAAGCAGGTACAATCACCATACCATCTGTTAAGAATGACCCTGAAGCGATTTTTGCCCCCAAATCTTTATTTGAATAAAGGACATCACATAAACTAGCAAATTCGTCATGTGACATATCAAGCTCCAATTTCAAATTTTCATGTGCCCAATCTGACATGACCACATGAGTCTCGATTTCTGGGTATTCTTTTAATTTTTTCAATAAATTGATAGCATAAATCGTGCCTGAAGCGCCAGAAATAGCTACCACAATACGTTTTTTGCTCATAAGCACCTCACTTTGTAATAAAACTCAACGAAAGCCAAAATTAGACTAAGCAACAATGCTTCTATTTGATTTTCGAAGAGCAGCGACTACCAACTAAAAATTCTTAATCGAACACGGATTAAGCCCTTTATATCTTAAAATAAGAGGCTGGAGGATTCTCCCCCAAACCTCTTATACCATTATTTTTTATTCCAAGATAATTGGGGTCTGAAATAATTGATTAACGGTTAATCTAAATATTTTTTCCAATCAGGAACTTCTTTGAATTTAGCACGTTCGAATTGGTCTTTCATGTCAAATGGTACTGTACCATCAAGGACAAGTTTGGAAGACATTCCTCGTACACGGATGTGTTCTGGTGAGTATTCTGGACGTTCTGATGGGTCAAGTGGGTGGTTACGCATACCTTCCAATGTCATAATGTCTTTATGAGCTTGGAAACGTGTATTGATTGTCCACATAACATCATTCATATCAAAAATGTCCACATCTTCATCAACAAGGATAACAGTTTTCAATTCTTTGAAAGATGAGAAGGCTAGCAAAGCAGCTTGACGTTGAATACCTTCATCAGCTGGATTTTCTTTGCGGATTTGCATGATACTCATCAATTTACCGCCACCTGCTGGTGGATTGTAAACGTTAAGAACTTTACCAGGAATAGCTTTATCAACCAAGTTAAGGATAGAAGCTTCTGTTGGAATACCTGCCATTGACACGTGTTCTTCAGAAGGTCCAATTGTTGTTTGCATGATTGGATTATCTTTACGGTGTGTCACAGCTTTAACTTTGATAACATTCAAAGCTGGGTTTGCTGGACCGTTGTAACCTGGGAATTCAGGCATAGCGTGACCAGTGTGTGTATTGATATCTTCTTGAATTGTTTCATTTGGAAGGATTTCACCTTCGATGATAAATTCAGAACGTGCGATACCAACTTCATCAACCGCAATTGAATCAACCAATTGAACAGGTTCATTACGAAGCGCACCTGCTACCCAAAGTTCATTGTAACCAAGTGGAGTCGTTGGTGGTTCAAATGTTGCACCAATCAAGATAGCAGGGTCAAGACCGATATTGATTGTGATTGGCATTGGTTTGTTAAGTTTTTGGTATTCTGACAAGAAAGCACCAATGTGACGACCACCAGGCATGATATAAATACCAATAGTATCTTTATCTTCCAAAACCATACGGTGAATTGTAACGTCGCTCATTGATTTATCTGGTGTTGAACCATAAACCAAACCAGTTGTGATGTAAGGACCTGCATCGTATTCTGTGTTAGTTGGTGCAGCAATGATTTTACGAATATCAAAATCTTCATCTGTTGCTAAATGAACAACTTCTTGGGCTGGCGCTTGATCTTTAGAAACTTTAACAGGTTTCACTGGATTTTCAACAGCTTTATTCAAAAGGTGTCCAAGGTCTTTATAATCATGGTGAAGAATATGACCAACACGTTTACGGCTTGCCATTGTACCGATATTTACACGTACATTTGGGAAACCTTTGATGTTATTAAAGGTCATTGCTGGTCCTTCTTGAGTTGGACGCTCAACAGTACCACCAGCTCCAATATAACGATAAACACCTGAAATTTCAGCGTTTGGATCGATTTCAACATCCGTTTCATGGTATTGTCCTGGAATTTCTTTTAATTCTTCCAAGACTTTACGCAAATCATAAGGTTGTTCTGACATAAGATTTACTTCCTTCTTAAAGATTTCATATTTAATAGTGTAAACCTTCAATCAGTGAGAAACAATTCAAGTTAAGCGTTTTTATATTCCTGTTTGGAATATTTTTCTTGCATTCCTTTCCAGAATACCTCCAGCGCAGGAGTTGCTTTTCCTCTACGTTTTATCAATGTCATTTCTGATACCACATCAACTGCTAAAGGACGACAAATGATGGCTTTATTTTTAAAAGGTGCAACCAGTTTTTCCATCATCACCGAAACACCCATCTCTTTCTCAATAAAATCAATGATGAGATTAATGCGATTTCCCTGATATCCCATTTTGGGTTCAAATCCATAAGAATGGCAAAGGGCTTGCATTTTCTGAAGTAATTGTGTTTTATTCCCCAATTGGAAAAATGTTTCATCTTTTAATTCAGCCAAATCCAGACTGTCTTTTTCTGCTAAAGGATGATTTTTAGGTAAAACCAAAACAAAACGGTCAGAATCTAAAGTTAAACTATCATAAATATCTGTAGCTAATGCTGCAAAAGTACGCATAAAGACCAAATCACATTTTTCTTCATTTAAGCTATGCAATAATTGGTCAGCTTCTTCTTCCTCGACAATGACTGTATACTCAGGATATTGTTTTTGAAAATCCGCAATATCTGAAATAATAGGATAAGAAGACATGCTCGGAATGCCATGAATGGTCAGTTGATGTCTCTCTTTTTCAGATAAATCACGTAGATTATCTTGCATTTCTTGAAAAGTATTCATTATTTTTTGAGCATACGTTTTGACCACTTCTCCTTCTGCTGTCAGAGAAATTTGACGATGCTTCCGATTAAACAACGTTACTCCTAATTCTTTTTCCAGAGCAATAATCTGCTTAGAAATGCTCCCTTGAGTAGTGTAAAGCTGCTCAGCTGTTTCAGTATAATTGAGCGTTTCACACAAGCTAAGAAAGACTTGAAATTTTTGGAAATTCATTTCCTGCTCCTATTCTTAATACTATTCCATTTTAGAATAGTATATCACAAAAATCTGAATTGTTTTTTAAAAAGTTGGTGTTAAAATGTAACAGAAAAGAAAGAATTCACAATAATAGAACACGGTCTAGCAGTCAACACTAATATTTTCAAACTGTTAATGATTTTGTTCTTATGAAGGAGGAAAATTGTATGCCTACTGGCGTCATTATCAATGCCCTATCAGTCGTTTTTGGTGGATTGTTAGGTGGTCTTGTCGGAAATAAATTGTCAGATGACTTCAAAACACAAATCAATATGATTTTTGGGGTCTGCTCAATGGGGATGGGAATTTCATCAATCGGACTTATGAAATACATGCCTGCTGTCATCTTTGCAATTGTTATCGGAACAGGAATCGGACTTGCTCTTCATCTTGGTGACTGGATCAATAAAGGCGGTGCTCTCATGCAACGTAGCATGGCAAAAATCGTTCCAAACGACCATTCATCATTGTCACATGACGATTACCTTGCTACTTTATTAACTGTCATCGTACTTTTCTGCGCAAGCGGTACTGGTATTTATGGTAGCTTGGATGCAGGGATGACTGGTGATTCAACTATTCTTATCTCAAAATCTATCTTGGATTTCTTTACAGCTGCTATTTTTGCTTGTAACTTAGGATATGTTGTATCATTAGTTGCTGTACCACAATTTATCATTTTCTGTTGTCTCTTCTTCTTATCAGCTTTCATCGTTCCATTAACAACACCTGACATGATTGCTGACTTCAAAGCCTGCGGTGGTTTCTTAATGCTTGCAACAGGTTTCCGTATGGTTAAACTGAAAATGTTCCCAATTGCTGACATGATTCCAGCCATGGTTCTAGTTATGCCACTTTCTTGGTTCTGGGTCAATGTTATCTTACCACTACTATAATTCATTATTTATTCAACATGATACCAGATAAAAGGAGTTTTATCGGATTATTCTTCGGCGAGGTAATTCGATAGCTCCTTATTTTTATGCTCTCAAAGTAATCGCTTTCTAATATTTATTTTTTTCTCACATTGAGCAAATTTGTTGCAATTTCTTTCTAAGTTTAATATCATATCATTACAAACAAATATTAAATAACAGGAGAATAATATGACACAAAGTATCCAAGAATCCCTTGAATCTTGCATTGTTTTTTCTGTAAAAAAATTAGATCGTGCACTAGATAAATTAACCGAAGAACATTTTCAAAAGCTTGGGTTGAGAACATCGTATGCAACAATCCTTATGATTCTACATAAAGAAAACGGTAAATTACAAAAAGAACTCGCTAAGATGCTTTGTATTACAGCGCCAACTTTAACACGCCTTATCGAAAAATTAATTCACAAAGGGTATGTTAAAATCATCGCTGAAGGACGAACAAAACGTGTCTACATCACAGATGAAGCCCGTGAACTTATCCCTGATATTCAAATAGCGTTCCAAAATGCTCAAAATCATTTTCTAGCGCTACTTCAAAATAATTATCCTGATGAACTCGTCCGTGAACTTAACAAAATCACTGAAAAAATCAAATAACCATCTCTCTCGAGGCTTTGACTATCGTCTTAGCCTCTTTTTCTTAAGCTCGTGTCAACACAATTTCAATAAGCTGCTACATTTGTGTTCTTTCTCCAAGTGTGATATCATAAATCTTATAAACTTTATCATTAAGGAGAATGTCATGTCCAAAACTATTCAAGAATCTCTTGACTCTTGCCTTTTTTTTACTGTAAAGAAATTGGACCGCGCCCTTAACAAACTGGCAGATGAATCTTTCCAAAAAGTTGGAATGACACCAACTTATGCATTTATTCTTCTTATTCTTGCCGAAGAAGATGGTAAATTACAAAAAGATATTGCACAAATGCTCTACATTGCGCCTTCTACCTTGACTCGCCTTGTTGAAAAATTAGTCCACAAAGGCTATGTCACAACATTAACCGAAGGACGTACTCGAAAAGTTTACCTTACAGCAGATGGTAGAGAACTTTTACCATTTATCCAAGAAGCATGGGATGATTTACATGCTCGTTATAAAGCAATTCTGGGCGATGATTACGCTGACGAATTAGCTTTTACTATTAATACCAATTCAGAAAAATTGAGATAATCGAAGATTGATATCTTCGATTTTTTATATGATTTAAATTTTTTTGGTTAAAATAGTTGTATGTACAACTAATATATGATATACTAACTCCATCAACAAATGAAAGAGGTATAATTTTATGTTATCAATTAATTTTCCAGAAAAATTCACACCAGGTTTGACTGATAACTTTGTTTCAAACGAAGTTGTCTTTAAAGACCTTGACTTTGACAAAATTCTCGATGGTCTGCTTGACGCTGGCAAATGGGAAACTTACTACGAAAATTCATCAGATGTGCACATGTATAACCAAGACTCTACTGTTCTGACAAATGACACACGCTTCCGCTTTAAAACATTCGGTTTCGATGTTGAAGCTCAAGTCGAAGAATATGATTTGGATGCTGAAAATGGTGTCTTACGTTTAGCATGGCATGGTTGGAACGAAGCCGAAGGCGATGAATTTCTTGACGTTTACCATGCTTGGTTAGTTCAAAAATTAGACCGTAACCGTGTTCGTATCTTGACACAAGAATCTCAAATCGGTACACCAGCTAAAGAATTGGCAAAATCAGTTCCTAACACAATGATGCTCGGTCACCAAGCTTGGTTAGATGGGCTTGTTGCCTTTGCTAAAAACTAGAAAAAATAGCTTCTAAGTGTTATCATAGAAAGAAAAACTGGAGAAAGCTATGTCAAAAGAAGATATCAAAAAACAAGTCCGTACAGCATTTGACCATCGTGTTGCTGTGCGTGTTTACAACGACCAAGACATTTCACGTGAGGATATGGAATTTATCCTTGATACTGCTTGGTTAAGTCCATCATCAATTGGTTTGGAAGCTTGGCGCTTTGTCGTGCTTAACCGTGAGCAAATCGCGAAACTTCGTGATGACCTAAAAGCCGTTGCTTGGGGCGCACAAACACAATTAGATACAGCTAGTCATTTTGTCCTCCTCATCGCTGAAAAAAATGCGCGCTATGATTCTGAATCTGTTAAAAATAGCCTTATCCGTCGTGGACTTGGTGAAGGTGATGCGCTAAATAGTCGCCTAGCAACCTATGAATCTTTCCAAAAAAATGATATGAAGATGGCTGATAATCCACGTGCCTTGTTCGACTGGACTGCCAAACAAACTTATATCGCTCTTGGAAATATGATGACAGCAGCTGCTATGATTGACATTGACTCTTGTCCGATTGAAGGATTCAATTATGATGAAGTCAATAGTATTTTAGCAAAAGCTGGTATTATTAACCCTGATAAAGAAGGGATTGCTAGCATGGCTTCATTTGGCTACCGTCTACGTGACCCTAAACACCCACGTTCACGCAAACCTCGTGAAGAAGTCATCACTTGGTTTGAGTAATTAAACATTGCAATAAAACTTCCTTAACCTGTCATTAATACTATAACTAAAAAGTTCTGAGCCATATGGTTCAGAACTTTTTTATATTTAAGCTAGTGGAGATTAAAACTAGCTTTTATTCTTCTGCTAATTTTGCACCGTTAGATGCAATAATTTCTTTCATCCAAGCATAAGATTTCTTAGGAGTACGCTTCAAGCTACCATTTCCCTTATCATCCATATCTACATAAATGAAACCATAACGTTTCTTCATTTCACCTGTCGAGAGGGAAACAAGGTCAATTGGTCCCCACATGGTATAACCCAAGCATTCTACACCATCGATTATAATCGCATCAGCCATCGCTTGTAGATGGTCCCGTAAATAATCAATCCGATAATCATCTTGAACAATACCATTTTCATCTAGTTCATCAATGGCTCCCATACCATTCTCAACAATAAAAATCGGCTTTTGAATACGGTCGTAAATTTCATTCATTACATGACGTAAGCCCAATGGGTCAACTGGCCATCCCCATGGTGTTTCTTTAAGATATGGATTTTTGGAACCACCAACATTAAACCAGTCATCACCAGCTTTAGTGGTATTTGAACGATAGTAAGAAAATGAAATAAAATCAAGTTGCCCTTCTCTAAGGATTTCGTTATCACCATCAGCAAAAATAATGTCTTTCACGCCACGACGACGCCAGATTTCTTTGGCATAACGTGGGTAATAACCACGTCCCATAATATCAATAAAATACCAATTTTCACGACGTTCTTGCAAGCGATGAAAAACATCTTCTGGTTTACAAGTTGCAGGATACAATTCACTCATGGCATACATTGCACCAAACTGGCTATTTGGCATCATTTCATGTCCAAGTTTTACAGCACGCGCGCTAGCCACAAACATATGATGCGCCGCTTGGTAACGGTCTTGCCCTTCTGATTGACGTGTTCCACATGGACCAAATCCACGCACCGCATTAATTTCATTGAAAGTTAACCAGTAACGGCAACGATCACCGTAACGTTCAAAGAGAGTTTTGCAATACTTCACATAACAATCAATCACATGACGTGATGACCAACCATCATATTTCAACGCCAAATGCATTGGTAATTCATCATGGCAAATCGTGATTAGAGGTTCCATGCCATATTTTGCCATTTCATTAATGACATCATCATAAAAGGCTAAGCCTTCTTCGTTTGGTTGTTCTTCTTCACCTGTTGGGAAAATGCGTGACCAACAAATTGAAAACCTAAAAACATTAAATCCCATACCTGCCATCAAAGCTATATCTTCCTTATAGTGATGATAAAAATCAACTGCACGATGGCTAGGATAATATTCATTTTCTAAGAAAACGGGCTGTGCTTCTTTCGGAACAGGATCAGCATAGAAAAAGGAACTACGCGGGTTAATAATACTACCATTTGGCATCTGCATGGTATGATGTCGAGGATTTTCTTGTGAACCATCTGTTTCGTAATCATGAGATAGTAAGCCACGACCACCTTCGTCGAAACCACCTTCGTATTGAAAATCTGCTGTAGCTCCTCCCCAAAGAAAGCCTTTTGGTAATTCATATGACATTAGTTTTCCTCCTTATCCAAACGTTGACCTTGTTTGACAGTCCCATTTTGTTGTAATTCAATCGTTTTTCCATTAGCATTTGTGATGATTAACATTGTTGTCGTATCATAACCTTTTTGGTTAATCATTTCTCTATTGATTTTTACAATTGGTTGCCCTGCACGAATAGTTTCGCCTGATTTTGCCAAAACATCAAAACCATCTCCGTTGAGCTCAACAGTATTGATACCAATATGTACCAAAATTTCAACACCATCAGGACGTGTAATACCAAAGGCATGCCCTGTTGGAAATACCGTTGTTAATTCACCATTAGCAGGTGCTGTAATAAAATCACTTTCTGGGCTAAATGCAATGCCATCTCCCATTAACTTTTGAGCAAATACATCATCGTTCACATTTTCTAATGGCACTAATTCACCATCAGTAATCGCAAGAATGGCATCATCTGGTACAATCTGACGAACAGGTTCTGTGACAGTCATCTTAGCATCTTCTTTACTAGTATCAATGCCAAGCAAGTAAGTTACAACTGCCGCAACAACAATAGCGACAACAATTCCGGCAACAGCAGCTAAAACAGTTTTACCAAAAATTGGCAATGCAAGAATATTTGAATACCCCATTTCGTATGCACGAGCACCAAGAATTCCAGCAACGATACCTCCTACAAAACCTCCTGCCATAACACCGTATATTGGCTTTTTATATTTCAAGTTTACCCCATAAATTGCGGGCTCCGTAACACCTGCCACAATACAACCAATAGCAATTGACAACAATTCACCACGCTTTGTTTTGTCTTTAGTACGTGCCGTAACCCCAATAATCGCACCACCTTCAGCCATATTATGCAATAGAAAGGCTGGGCGAATCATGGCGTCGTATCCAGGATTTGTCAACAATTGTGGCATAAATGGAGCCAAGGCCGTGTGCATACCTGCCATAACCATCCAAGGAAGCATTGCTGCCAAAAGCCCAACAGCAATCGGACCTACAGTACCTTCTAAGAACATAAATAAACTTGCAATGCCTTGACCAATCATATTTCCAAGCGGACCTAAAATAATAAATCCTAAACTTCCCGCTACAAAAATAGTTCCCATCCCAACAAAGATTGCCTTAAAAATATTCGGTACAATTTTATTGAGAAATTTTTCCACATAATAAGCAAGAATCGCAATCAATAACGCTGGTAACAGTGATGTTCCATAAGAAAGCAAACGAACACTAATACCAAACAATGTGATTGGCTCACCTGCTGCCACTAAACCTGTAAAATTGCCATGCAACAGCGCTGCAGCCGAAGCCATTGCATAAATCGGAGTTGCACCTAGTTTGTTAGCTGCACCATAAGCAACGAAAATCGGCATGAAGTAAAACGGTGCATCAGCAATAGCTGATAATAACAAATAACTTGAAGATGTGGCAAAATTGCTATCAATAAAGGTCACAATCAATAATAAAACAACCTTTAACATACCTCCAGCAATCAAACCAGGAATCATTGGAGTAACTGAACTTGATACAAACCCAATAATCTTACTTCCTGCATTTTTCCATGTCCACGGTTCCTTCGGTGTCAAATCACCATCTAAATTTTCATCTATACTGCCACCCGATGTAATATTAAAATCATTCATTATCACATCATAAGTCTGCAATAAATGTTGCCCCAAGATAACCATATACTGACCACCAGCATAGACAACTCCAAGAACCCCTTCTAAATTTTCTAAAGTTTCCTTATCAGCTTTAGAAACATCTTTTAGCTGAAAACGTAACCGCGTCATACAATGCGACAAAGTTTCGACATTATCAACACCACCGACATTTGTGACAATTTCTTGTGCTAACTTTTTATAATCCATAGTCAACCTCTTTTTGTAATTTTTGTCAATTTATTTTGTAAAATTTTACAAATTCATTGTAGTTCTTTTTGAAAACGTTGTCAACGATTTTGTGGCATTTTTTATATTTATTTTTGACATTTTTCTCAAAAACACTTAAAATACTTGATTAGAAAGGGTAATTTGCATATGGATATATTACAAAAAATGCAGCTCCAAGAGCAGGAGTATTCCAAATCTGAAACAAAAGTTTATCATTTTCTCAAAGATAATTTTGACAAGCTAGAAACACTAACTATTACTAAAATTGCCTCTAGTTCTGGTACTTCTACATCTGCTGTGCTACGATTTTGCCAAATTTTAGGTTATAAAGGTTTTAAAGACTTTCGTTACGATGCCATCAACTACATTCATCAAAAGCCAAAAGAAGAAACAGAAGACATCCTTGACCAAATAGCCGACAATTATCATGTGATTCTTAACCAAATGAAACACCTCAAACGTCAAGAGATTGATGAATTGGTCGATTGTATTTTAAAAAAGGGACGTCTCCATATTTTAGGAATCTTTTTATCATCACTTCCTGCAAAATATTTACATTTTGGCTTACAAGATTTAGGTATAGCTAGCCATTTAGCAAGTGATTTAAATAGTGGTAATCATTTGACCAATATCATTGAAGAAAAAGATACGCTTGTTATGTTCTCTGTTTCAGGCTCAGCATCAAATTTCAACAATACGCTAAGTGCTATTTCTCAAAACATGCCCAAAAATTCTTATTTAATCACTCTAAACGAGCATGCTGCAGCTGCTAAGTATTTTAATCATGTGATTATTCTTCCTGGAAATTCACTTTCAAAACAATCCATCGTCGATACCCAAACCATCGCTATGGTATTTGTTGAAATCCTATTAAATATGATTCACAGAAAACTTTAAAATTGAGATAACTAAAATAGGCTAGGGAAATTTCCCAGCCTATTTTGAATGATTTTTTCCATCACAATTGTAAATCAATCAAGTGATTATTCTAGCGTGCGTTAAAGTTTTTCATTTGGCGTTTGATATCACGGTCTTGTTCGCGACGTTTGATAGTCTCGCGTTTATCATAATCGTGTTTCCCTTTAGCCACACCTAGTAAGACCTTAGCAAAGCCATTTTTCAAATAAACTTTGAGCGGAACAAGTGTCATTCCTGTTCCTTTTAAGTCATTTGATAATTTTTCGATTTCACGCTTTTTCAACAGTAATTTTCGTGTGCGTTCGGGTTCTTGATTCCAAATATTTCCTTGTTCAAAAGGAGAAATATGCACATTAATCAACCAAGCTTCGCCATTTTTAATTTGAGCATAGCCATCTTTTAGCTGAATACGTGCTGCACGAACGCTTTTGATTTCTGTCCCTGTTAGAACAATTCCTGCTTCGATTGTATCAACAATATTATAGTCATGACGTGCTTTTTTATTTTGAGCAACGACATTTCCGTCACCTTTTGGCATGTTAAGACACCTCGTTCTGCTTGAAAATTCGTCTTAAATCAAGCTTGTCCTTTTTATCGCTTACTTTTACGTGATTTTTTCTTAGTCACTTCTTTATAAAAAGGTTTCTTGCTTGTTTTTTTAGAAGACGTTTTTGATGATTTGTGATTTTTTTGTTTTTTAGATTTATGATCTTTATGATTGTCTGATTTTGGACGGCGTTTTTCCTTACCTGAACGCTCTTTGCGTGATTTTTTGACTTTTTCAATAACATCGTATTCACTTGGAATATATTCAAAATCAATATCACCAGTTTCCTTGTCAGCACGTGTTAATTTTATTTTTATCGGTTGACCAATTCGGAAAACTTTTCCTGATTTTTCACCTTGAAGGGTCAAGGTACGTTCGTTGTAATTGTAAAATTCTGGAAGTGTCGTAATATGAATTAAGCCTTCAATAGTATTTGGCAATTCAATAAACATTCCAAATTTCACGACACTAGCCACAACACCATCAAATTCTTGACCAACATATTCTTCCATGTATTCAGCTTTTTTCATCGCTTCAACAACACGTTCGGCATCAATAGCACGACGTTCAAGGGTTGAAGATGAGGTTGCTAATTCTGGAATAACTTGTTTGAAATGTTCGATTTTTTCATCCGTTAATTGTGAATATTCACGAATCATGCGGTGTACAAGTAAGTCAGGATAACGACGGATTGGACTAGTAAAGTGTGTGTAGTACTCTGCTGCCAAGCCATAGTGTCCATGATTGTGTTCTGAATAACGGGCTTGTTGCATTGAGCGAAGCAACATCATATTCAACACTTCTGCTCCTGGTTTTCCGTCTACTTTTGCCATGAAATCTTGCAAAGCTTGTTGGCTGATTTTGTTGGCAGTACCGTGAACTTGCACACCAAAAATACTTGCGTAATCAATGAATTTTTGTAATTTTTCAGCCTTAGGCTCTTCGTGAATACGGTAAATAAATGGTAAGTTGCGTTTTGCAAAATGTTCTGCTACGGTTTCGTTGGCTGCTAGCATGAATGATTCAATCATACGTTCTGCAATACCACGTTGGCGAAGAACGATATCAACAGGCATTCCTTTATCGTTTACGATAATTTTAGCTTCGCTGGTATCAAAATTTAGAGCTCCACGACGCACACGCATTGTTTCAAGAATATTATGAAGCGCAGTCATATGGTGAATAGATTCAACGATTGGTTCGTATTTTTCAATCAATTCTTCATCGCCAGCAATGATGTCATTAACATCACTATAAGTCATACGGAATGTTGTTTTGATAACTGATTGGCAAATTTGATGATTAACCACGTGACCATTTCGGTCAATTTCCATCAAACATGATTGTGTCAAACGGTCAACATTTGGATTTAATGAACAAATACCATTTGACAAGCGTTCAGGCAACATTGGCACGACACGGTCTGTGACATAAACAGATGTTCCACGCGCAATCGCTTCACGGTTAAGCGCTGAACCTTCTGTAACGTAGTATGAAACGTCTGCAATATGAACACCGAGTTCAAAATTACCATTGTCGAGCAATTTAATATGAACCGCATCATCCAAGTCTTTGGCATCCGCACCATCAATGGTAAATGTGATTTCATTTCGTAAATCCACACGACCAATCATGTCTTTGTCAGACGGTGCATCAGGCACAGCATTTGCTTCTGCAATAACATCTTCAGGAAATTCTGAAGCAATATCCATTGATTCTAGAACTTCAAGAACATCAATTCCGACATCACCTTGATGCCCAACAATATCTCTAACTTGCCCAACAAAATAATCGTGACCACGTGTTGGGTATTTTTCAATATCGACTTTAATAATTTCTGTTCCATCAAGAAGAACAGGTTCTTTTTTAATGTAAATTTTTTGTTGGATTTTTTGATTTTTAGATTTGATATAACCTGCGTATTTTGGCTTTTCATCATCTAAAATGAATTTACCAACAACCGTTTTTAAACTGCGTTCAACGATTCCGACGATACGAACCTCTGCAGCTGCACCTTTCAGACGATTAGCAGGCTTTTTAATCACAGCTTCGACGGTATCCCCGTCAACTGCATAGCCGACATCATTACGTCCGACAAACATGTCATCTTCGTTTTCATCAACCACTAAAAAGCCAAATCCAGCCTTGTTAGCACGGAAAACACCCGTAACAGTGATTTCTTTTTTCTTTTCAACTTTTTTACGAAGGGCAAGGTTTCCGTGGTCATCAAAACGGAGTTTTCCTTGACTTTCTAGTTTTGAAATTTCTTTGATGAGCTTTGGAAATTTTTCAGCGCCAGCCATATCTAAACCAGCAGCCAATTCATTAATATTGACTTTTCCATGCTCTTCTAAATAAGCAATAATTTTTTCGTTCATAATTTGTGATTGTAAGTATTCCCAGTAAAATCAGGCAAATGCCCCTAGGCTTAACTCAATTATTTTCCTCTCGTATTCTATCTAATCTTTTGATAAAAGTTCCATTTCTGCAAACTCCTATCACTTAATAATAAAAAATGAGCTGAATGACCAGCCCATGAATTTTCGTACAAAATTCAAGATGCGCAGCCAACGTTAGCCACTATTCGAGCTACGTTAGTTGCTATCTATTTACTTGATAAGATTGCTAGCGCTAAAGCAATTGCTAGCCAAAAGAAAACTAGAACTGCTGTAAAACGTTGCATAAACGCTTCGAAGCCACGCGCTTTAGTACGTTCAAATAGAGCTTCTGAACCGCTGTTATCAAATACATTGCTACTTGGATTCTTTTGTGGTTGCAAAAAGATGGCAATCACAATAATAACAGATAATACCAGCAAAGTTGTCAGTAGTATATTGTACATATTTTTCACTAAGAACGCGTCAGAAAGTTCTTACTTAAGTAACTTATCACCTAAAACTTTCAGTCTGAGTTCTATTCCTTTCCTACACTATGGTCTTGATTATTCTACCATAAAAATCCCTAAGATTCAATATGTAAGGTCACTTTTCGCTCTTTAGGACAATATTTTAAGACCTGAATTTTATCGGGATGAGTAGCTTTGTTTTTACTTGTTAGGTAATTCTTACTACCGCAGCTACTGCATTTTAAATTAATCTTTACTCTCACACGATTTCCTTAACTTTCAAGTATTTTCTAAAGTTGATAAAACTCCATACAAAGTTTACAAAGACAATCAAACTTGTCACATAGAAAACGGAACGATAGCCCATACCAGTCGCAATTGCTGACCCAATGAAAGGTCCAATAACTTGTCCCATATTCATAAACATTTGATTAAAGCTGAAAATACGGGAAATCCCCTCACGTGGTGTGATTTTATTCAACAGTGAGTTAATGCTCGGCATTAATGCACCTGTACCAAAACCATACAAGAATCGGACAATCCCTAATTGCAATGAATTCTGAGCAAGGGCACAGAGAACATACATACAAAAGCTATAAAATAGAGCAATCAAAAGTAGTCTATGATTACCTATTCTATCACCAATTTTCCCAAGAGTCGAGCTTGAAAGCATACTTGAAAATCCTAGCGCAGATACAATCAAACCAGAGACAAACATCAAGTTTTCTGTTTGACCAAGATGACGAATGTACAAGGTTAAGATTGGGGCAACTGATTGTGCTGACACTTGGATAATCATACTCGTCACAAAAAGACCAACTAGGATTTGTTTATCTTTAATTGAAGAGAATAGTTCACGTGTTGATAAGGCTTCTGATTTTGCAACAGGGTGAAAATCTTCTTTAACAAGAAAAATCGTCATCAAATTACAAATCAACAAGATAAGTCCGACTAATAAAAAGACTTGACGAATGCCTAAAAATTCAGCTAAAGTACCACCAAGTAACGGACCAACCAAACTACCACCGATAACACCAGTCGCTAGTGTTCCGAGTGCATAACCAGAGCGATTTTTAGGCGCCTGACTGGCAATCAAGGCTGTTGAATTCGGGACATACCCAGAAAACAAACCATTCAAAATACGTAAAACTAATAGCCAAAAAACATTAGGAACAAAAGCTAATCCACCCATAGTAAATGTCATCACCAAACTCGCTCTTACCATCATTGGTTTTCGACCATAACGGTCTGCTAAACGTCCCCATACTGGAGCAATCAGTGCTGAGGTTAAAGCTGATAATGACACCGCTAAACCAGCATACCATTCTACTTTATTTTTAGGTGCTCCAAGCTGTTCAACATACAAAGCCATGAACGGCATGACAAGTGAAAAGCTTGCCCCAGTAAAAAAGTTACCAAGCCAAGCTACCCGCAAATTCTGTTTCCAATTTATTTCGCTGTTAATGATTGTTCACCCTCTTTTCTAAAAAACGTCAATTGTTATTATAACATAATCCCATCAAAAATGAGAAAAAAGTTGCTTATACAAATATAACTTTTTTTAATGAGAAAAATGGCGTCAAATCATAGCTTTTTACACGCTTTACACTTCTTTCAATAATCGGTCAACTTGCTCTTTTAAGGCTTGCAAATCACCACGGTTATCCAACAATTTATCAGCATAAGCCTTTTTTGTTTCTGTTGACATCTGACTCGCAATTCGTTTTTGGGCTTCAGAACGCGTGTAATGATTTCGCAACACCAAACGGTCTAGCTGCGTTTTTTCATCAACAAAAACTAACCAAATTTCGTCAAACCAATCCATGTAATCAAGCTCAATCAATAGTGGAATATCCATAAAAAAGACATTTTCAGTCTGCGCTAATTGGTCACGACGATACGCCAACTCTTGACGGATAATGTCATTTTGCAAAGTCGATGATTTTGCCATCATCTCTTTATTTCCAAAAATAGCTTGCCCTAATTTTTTACGGTCAAGGTCACCATTTTCTTGTAAAATCCCATCACCAAGCCATTCAACCAAGGTTTGATACAGTTTTCCTCCTTTTTCTTGGAGTTCATGCACTACTTTATCGGCATCAATAACCTGATAACCATATTTTTGAATTTCAGCCACCACCGTTGATTTTCCAGAAGCAATGCCACCTGTAATTCCAATAATTTTTGTCATCGTTTTTGACATGCAGGACAAAGATGTGTCCCACGACCTCCTACTTTAATTTTTTCAATTGGTGTCGCACAACGTGGGCAAGGTTCACCTGTTTTACCATAGACTTGCAAGAACTGCTGCATATTGCCATCCTCACCAAAAGCATTATGGTAAGTCCTAATCGTCGTTCCACCTTTGTCAATTCCCAACTGCAAAATCCGAATAATATTATCATGAAGCAAAGTAATCTCTGATTCTGTCAGACTTGAACTGCTACGCTCAGGATGAATCTTCGCTGCCCAGAGCACTTCATCAACATAAATATTTCCCAAACCAGCAACCAGCGTTTGGTCCAAAAGGTAAGGTTTAATCACTTTTTTTGAATGCTGCAGTGCTCTAGCAAATGCTGATAAATCAAAATTTTCTTTAGTCGGCTCAGGACCAATTTTTTTCTTTTTAAAATAAGCATCTATTTGATTTGGCTGCAACAACTCCATCGTTCCAAACTTACGAACATCTTGATAAACCAACGTTGACCCGTCATCCAAACCAAAAAAGACATGAAAATGTTTATTGTCAGGCACCTGTTCTGGAAACAGCAAGTACTTCCCTTCCATCCGCAAATGAGACACAATCACTTGCTTATCTAGCATTAATAATAAATATTTCCCACGTCTACCAATCGTACGAAACGTTTGTCCCAAAATTTCGGTTTCAAATGCTGTTAAATCTGTTTTAACAATCTTAGGCACACGAACATCAACAGACACAATTTTTCGACCAACAATCAGACTCTCCAAACCACGTCTAACCGTCTCAACCTCAGGTAATTCAGGCATATTTCTGATACAAAGGACGTCAAAGGCAAAGTAAAATTAGGAGACTGAAATAAAAGTATTCAGCTTCAATAATTACAAAACGCAGTGGTTGAGTGGATTCTAATGCGCTGATAAATCAGCTTTTATAACCCTACTCAACTGTGCGGGGGTGAGACAACAAAATCGAATTTCTTCGAAATTACCGATTTTTGTCTCACTCCCATCTATTTTACACAGCCTTTAGTCCGTGTTCAAAGTGACACGAACAGATCCTTCTCCTTTCTAACGATGATTCAAGACATTTTCTACGCTTATTATAAAACAGAGTGCTGCTTTTAAGCAAACACTCTGCTTTGTCATTATTTGATAAAACGACCTGAGCTACTCTTAATATTCTTTTTCGTTGTAGCCAAAGTCAGCAAGGTCAAGTTTTTTATCTCGCCAATTTTTCTTCACTTTAACCCATGTCTCAAGGTAAACTTTGTCACCAAGCATGATTTCAATATCACGACGTGCCATTTTACCGATTTTCTTAAGCATTGCGCCTTGTTTACCGATAATGATACCTTTTTGACTATCACGTTCAACCATGATTATCGCACGAATGTGTACTTTATCCGTTTCAGGGTCACGTTTCATAGACTCAACGATAACCGCAACAGAATGCGGCACTTCTTGTTCAGTCAATTTCAAGATTTTTTCACGAATCATTTCTGACACCAAAAAACGTTCTGGGTGGTCAGTGATTTGGTCTTCTGGGAAATATTGGAACCCTTCTTCCAAATTATCTTTCAAGATATTAAGAAGCGTTTCAACATTATTTCCTTGAAGGGCTGAAATTGGAACAATTTCTTTGAAATCCATTTGACTACGGAAATCTTCAATTTGTTCCAAAAGGCGGTCTGGGTGCACTTTATCAATTTTATTGATAACCAAAATGACAGGAATGTTTGCGGCTTTCAAGCGTTCGATAATCATATCGTCACCTTTACCACGTTTCTCATCAGCTGGCACCATAAAAAGAACTGTTTCAACTTCACGAAGAGTACTGTAAGCAGACTCAACCATGAAATCCCCAAGCGCTGTTTTTGGTTTGTGGATACCTGGTGTGTCAATAAAGACAATCTGCTCAGTATCTGTGGTGTAAATTCCCATAATTTTATTACGGGTTGTTTGAGCTTTATCACTCATAATAGCAATTTTTTGCCCCATAACATGATTCAAAAATGTTGATTTTCCAACATTGGGGCGACCTAAAATCGCTACAAAACCTGATTTAAACATAAGATATAAAGGACGTTAAACGTCCTACTCCTTTCAATTCTCTAACTAAATAAGTTCTATTCACCAAAAATCAAAGCAATAATTTTTGGAACAAAAATAATCAATCCTGTTAAGACAGCATAGCCTGAAATAACTAAAACCGCACCAGCTGCCATATCTTTTGCATTTTTGGCTAACATTGAAAAGTGATAGTTACTAGCAAGGTCAACCACATTTTCAATCGCTGAATTGATGATTTCAAACGTGATAACCAAAAAGATAGCTAGTAGCAAAAACAACCACTCAATAGCCGAAATACGGAAAACCGCACCAGCGATACTTGCTAGAATCGCTGACACCATATGCTTGCGCATATTTCTTTCTTCTTTGAAAGCTGTGATGATACCTGTAATGGCAAATTCCATGCTCGCTACTAATGTACGATTTTTCCACTTTTTAGGTGAATTATTGTCTCTTGAGTCCATAGGCAGTTAAAATCTCTTCCTGTAAAGTAAACATTTCTTTTTCTTCTTCAGGGGTGTAATGATCATAACCATTGATATGTAAAAAGCCATGTACTGCAAGGAAGCCCATTTCACGTTCAAATGAATGTCCATATTCTTCTGCCTGTTCACGCGCTTTATCAACAGAAATAAACAATTCACCAATGTAAGCGTCAAATTCATCTAACATTTCAGCCAATTCAGGATTTTCTGCTAAATCTTCCTCTGAAAATGAAAGAGTTGATTCAGGTTTGTACTCTAAGCTAATAACATCTGTTGGACGGTCTGTGTCACGATATTCCAAATTCAATTCGTGACTACGTTCATTGGTCACAAAAGTTACAGCCATTTCTTTATTATCTTTACCTGTTTTTTCAGCTGCAAATTGCAATAGGTCAAGTGTTTGATTTTTAATTGCTTCTGAAACTTGACCAGTTTCATCTATCATTTCAACGTACATATAAATCTTCTTTCAAACTAATTATATCAAGGTTATTATACCATAATAAAAAAGAGCTTGCTACTATGCACTTTCTCGCTCCCATGCCCAACTATTCTGTACACTAAATTTCTATCTTCTCATTTTTCTTAACAAAAAAAGAAGTAGCTCGGGGTAAAGCTACTTCTTTAAGGAGGAGTGTTAAGGAATATATGTCCTTACTTAGAAATCCTTATTTCAAACCATCTTTATTGTAATTTCCTGATTTGACTAAATCAAAACCAATGCTAGCTGGGAATTGATTGCTTGTTCCAGGTTGGCTAAAGATGATTTTAACATTCAAATCAAGGTATTCTTCTGGGAGATCAATATAGAAGTTACCTTGTGCATCTTTTGTCATGGCTTGACCAGGCCATGCACCAAGTGGCAATTGTACTGGATTGCCATAATAAGCATAGAGATTGGCACTATCCCAGCCGCCAGGATTGTCAAATGAAATACGTGTCATTCCATCTGGAGCATCTTCTACTAAACCATCTTTAGAGTAGACACCTTCTGCTTTGAAATCAAATCCTGTACTTTGTGGGTATTGAGCACCACTATTATTTGTGAAGAGAACTTTGACGCCTTCTGATTCATATGATGCTGGTACTGAAACAGTATAACGTCCTGATGAATCTTTTGTCATCTTAGTTCCAGGCCATGCACCAAGAAGTTTTGTATTTGTGGCATTATACATGTAAACATAAACATCTGACCAGTTATCTGGATTTTGGAAGTAAATGTTTGTTTCAGCAGTTGGATCTTTCATTGTGAAGGTATAAGTCTTGCTTGCTGTTTGTCCATCTGCACCAGTTGCACTTACTGTGACAGTTGTTGATTGACCAGCTTCAAGACCTTCACCAACTGTGATTTTATCACCATCTTGGTAAGCTACTTCTTGACCATTGTCAACTTTATAAGTTGCTGTTTGGGCATTTTTAGCTTTCAATGTCACTTCTGTTGCTGCTGAAATCGAATTGTTACCTTCTTTATAGCCATCAATTGATGCTGAAGCTGTTTCATCTTCTTGTGCATCATACAAGACAACCGCTGACCGTGATGGCACACTACCAGAAATACGACCATTTGAAACAGTAAATTGGCGTCCTGAAACTTGGTCAGTATAAGTACCATCTGCCAAATTTGTTTCTGAATTAATTTGTTTGTCACCACTGACAAGATTGACAATGACAGCACCTTTGCTACCACGTTCAATCATAGCCACTTGTTCGTCTCCATTAGGGTTACGGATGTATTCTGACTCACCAACCATAGCGTTATGGAATTTGTTAACAGCTGTTACAGTTGCGTCTTTGTAAAGGTCGCTACCTGCATCACCAATTTGTGATTGACCTGTAAAGCGTGTGCCATTTCCTCCGCCGACAGGACGTGAGAAGAATAATGGGGTACCTTTGGCACGTGCTGTAATCATTGCCCACCCAAGACGAATATCTTCGTCGCTCATCCAAGTTGATTCTTGGTCGTCATTGGCATAAGTATCGTGTGATTCAACCCACAACACAAGGTTTGCTGGGTCAACACCAGATACTTGATAATTAGCAAGGTTGCCTGCTGCAACACGGCGATCTTTCAGAGCGTAACGAATTTGTTGACCATAATTTGAAGCTGTAATACTCATCAATTGACCATAACCAGCTTCATTTGAAATGCTATCTTGTAAAATTTCACCATATTGGAATTCTGAACCATTATTCAAGATAACATTCCAGAAATTACTACCATATTCACCTGGTAATTCAATATGTTTAGCAGCGTCGTAACGGAAACCATCTGCACCATCCGCAACAGCTTGTTTCAAGAAGTTAAGCAAATATTGTTGGACGTATTCATTTTGGGTATTCCAATCATATAATCCTAAAAGTGAATTTTGTGTGACATCGTAACGATTTCCCCAGTTAGTGATTTGAGTATTACCGTGTGTCCAGTTTGGAATACTTTTGATTTGTTGATCAATTTGGTTGTAATCAGAAGTTGTGTGGTTAAGCACAGCATCAACGATGATTTTAATGCCGTATTGGTCAGCCACACGGTTCATTTCTTTAAACTCTTCTTCTGTACCTAATTGGTAGTTACCGATAGTATAAACCGTTGGTTGGTATTGATAATACCAATTTGACAAGCTTTTATTACCACCATTTCCTGCTACAACAGCATTGATAGGTGATGTTTGAACGCTGGTATAACCAGCGTCCTTGATTGCTTGCATATTATCCTTAATAGTATTGAAAGACCAGCACCAAGCATGAAGTACTGTTCCTTCTTTCATTGATACCTGCTCTGTATCAGCGTTAACAACTCTAACTTGAACAAGTGTTCCAGTACCGAGTATTGTTAATACTAAAGCAGACCCTAATCCCAGTTTCAACTTTTTCTTCATTTTTTCTTTATTATGAAATATCATAAACAATCTCCTGTAAAGATATATAAAATACGCAACCGCTTTCACTAACAACTAAAACAAAAGCAGAAAATTCTGTGATGATTCTTTGATATATCACATGATAATCTGCTCAACTTTTCGGAAAGTAGAATGGTTTCTTTTGAATTATTTTATAGGCAATTCCTCCTGAATTCTATTGCAATCGGTTGCATATTTGTTTTTATTATATCACAAAAAATGGACAACGCAAGAAAAAACTAAAAAATTTAGACAATTTAATTTGATTATTGAATTATTTCGACTAAACTTTACCTCAAAAAACACCCCATTTTGGTAGATTTTCTATTAGCATTAACGGCAATAAAAATAACCCCAGGAGTACTTCTCTCAGGGTTGTTTTAGATGTTGCCAAGCAGTTTTTGTGATAATAAAATGTTGGCTTGTTATGCTTTGACCATTTAGTATTTTATCATTTGGTAGGCGTTCAATCTCAGTCATGCCAAGCTTTGATAGCACACGCGCTGAGGCAGGATTATTAAGTGCACAATAGCCATGAACTTCTTCTAAACCTAATTTTTCAAAGCACAGCGCTAAGATTTTCTGACTTGCCTCGGTTGCCAAACCTTGATTCCAATACTTTTTATTGATAATATAGCCAAGCTCTGCCATTTTCCCATCTGAAAAATTCATTAAATCAATCGTACCAATAAAACTGTTAGTGCTTTTTAAAACAATGCCGTAACGCCCTAAAGGCGTTTTGAGATAAATGTTTTGAATGGCTGCTTTGGTTTCTTCAAGCGTTTGATTAACAGGAAAATTCCAGCGTGTGTTTTCCTCATCCGAAGCATAAGTAAACATAGCTTTCGCATCTGCTAACGTTACTGGGCGCAAGAGCAGACGCTTCGTTTCAAGCACTTGATATTGGCGTAAGTTTTCCAAAATCATTTTTTGACAGTCTCCATTTCAAAAGACGTTACTAACTTTTGAGCACTACTAGCCAAATCGACAGTTTTTTTCCTCATTTCTGATAGCTGGCTGACCTCACCCACTAAGTCATCATTATCTGGTGCGGCTTGTTTAATAGCATTCAATGTTGCCTCAAGCTCATTAGCTTGTTTTACCAAATGATTAGCAAGCTCGGTTAATTCTTCTGCCGAAAGATTATGCAAGTCCATTACTGCCTCCATCATTTCCAGCCCAAGCTTGTATTTTTAGTATTCTTTTCATATAAAATTCCATTACTACAATCCTTAAAATTTCAAACTAACCCCTATTATAGCACGAATAGACTGGCTTGATAAGTTTTCGCATATCTGAAAATTATTTTTATACAAAAAAAGCCAGACACTTTAGCATCTGACTTTCACATAAATTAATCTTCGTTATCATCCTTGTCACTAGCTGGTTGACCAATAGTTTCATAGCTAGCAAATCCTGATTCTGCGACAGCTTCTTTTTGTTCTTTTGAAGAATGGCTGCGCTGTTTTGGTGCGGCTTGTTCGTAAGCATTGATAATTTCAGCAACAACTGGGTGACGAACCACATCACTAGCTGAGAAATATACAAAATCAATTTGTTTAATGTGTTGCAATTTTTCAGTTGCATCAATCAAACCAGATTTGACTTTCTTAGGCAAGTCAATTTGGCTTGTGTCACCATTTACAATCATCTTAGAATTGAAACCAAGACGTGTCAAGAACATTTTCATCTGCATAATTGTTGTATTTTGCGCTTCATCAAGAATCACAAAAGCATCATCAAGCGTACGACCACGCATGTAAGCTAAAGGAGCAATCTCGATAATATCGCGCTCCATTAAACGTGTTGTTTGCTCTTTTCCTAAAATTTGATAAAGGGCATCATAAACTGGACGCAAGTATGGATCGACTTTTTCTTTCAAATCACCTGGCAAAAAACCAAGACTTTCACCAGCTTCAACAGCTGGACGCGTTAAAATAATGCGTTTCACTTGTCCACGTTTAAGAGCTGTAACTGCTAAAGTCACCGCCAAGAATGTTTTTCCTGTTCCTGCGGGTCCAATCCCAAAAACAACATCATGTGATTTAACACTATCCGCATAAACTTTTTGTCCCAAAGTTTTCACACGGATAGGTTTCCCTGAATTATCTTTTATAATTTCTTCTTCATACAGAGCAACAAATTTATCAATTGAACCATTTTGAGCCATGGTTAAAGCTGTGACAACATCAGATGTGTTGACAAGCATGCCACGAGATACCAAAACTAAAAGGGCTTGGATAGTCACTCGTGCAAGTTCAACACTTTCTTCATCGTCCCCTAAAATCTGCACGCGCTCAGTTCGTGCATGAATAATAACACCAAGATTATCCTCAATTAACTTCAAATGACGTTCATTTGAACCAAACAAAGCCAAGACATCATCAGGATGATTTAATGTTATTTCAACAGAATACTCTTGCAAATAGAGTCCCTCTTTCTTTTGTGTTTATTAAGCCTATTATAGCTTATTTAACGTAAAAAATCACGGCTTATTGTGATAGATAAAATTTAAATTACTGCGAAAGTCTATGTTTCATAGCATATCTTGCACATGAATTAACCTAAACTAATTATCAAAGACTTTCTATTAATGCGCCAAATACTCTTCCCAAATCTTATCAAATTCGCTAAGATTGAAAGCAAAATCTGCCTCATCTTCCAAGTAACGACTAATCGTTTCAAAATTATCAGTGTGTTTTGGAAAAGTCGTATCATCAAAAACTAAATCAGCTAAAATAGCTACTGGTTCATGACTTTTTGGATTACGCTGTGTCATCAACCATGTATAAAATGATTTTCTCATTGCCAATTCTCCTTTAAAAATTGGTGCCTGATGGCACTACTTTGAGCATAATGCTCAGGATTTTTCTTGTAAAAACCTTGGTGATAATCTTCTGCCAAATAAAATGGTTGGACGGGTTCAATCGCTGTTACAATCGGATTTTTAAAACGTCCAGATGCTTGCAAAGCTGCCTTTGACTGCTCTGCTATTTGACGTTGGCGCTCATCACCATAAAAAATAACTGGACGATAATTATCCCCACGGTCTTCAAATTGTCCAAAAGCATCTGTTGGGTCTGTCTGCGCCCAATAAATCTCAACTAAATCCGCATAAGAAATCTTTTCCTCATCAAAAATGATTTCAACAGCTTCTGTATGACCTGTTTCATGCGCCTTAACTTGTTCATAAGTCGGATTTTCTACATGACCACCCGTATAACCCGAACGGACAGATAAAATCCCATCTAGTTCCTCAAATGGTTGTACCATACACCAAAAACAACCACCCGCAAAAATCGCACGTTCCATTCTATCACCTCCAAACATAATGACTCCATTATAGCAAAAAAAAATGTCCAGTGGACATTTTTTTCACGAGCCTTAAAACTAAAAAGCGAGTTTATGTCCAGTGGACATTTTTTTCACGAGCCTTAAAACTAAAAAGCGAGTTTGTCCAGTGGACATTTTTTTCACGAGCACGAAAATTAAAAAGCGAGTTTGTCCAGTGGACATTTTTTTCACGAGCCTTAAAACTAAAAAGCGAGTTTATATCCAGTGGACATTTTTTTCACGAGCCTTAAAATTAAAAAGCGAGGTTTGTCCAATGAATACTTTTTCACGAGCTTTAAAATTAAAAAGTGAGGTTATATCCAATGAACATTTTCATGAGCTCTACACTCAATTATTTCTCTTCTTCGATTAATTCTGTTCCGAATTGGTCTTGTTTGACTTTTCGTGCTTTCATCAAGCCACCAAGTGCTTTTTTGAATTGACCTTTTGAAATGCCAAACGTTGCTTTAATATCAGCTGGTGATGATTTATCATTCAACGTCATAAAGCCACCATTTGACTGTAAATAAGTTAAAATCATTTGGGAATCATTTTCCAACATTTCAAACGAACGTGGTTTCAATGACAAATTAAGCGTACGGTCAACTTCACGAAAACCAATAACACGCGCTGTTACTTCTTCACCAAGACGTGGTTCAGCATAACGTTCACTTGGGTGGATAAAACCTAACATATTATTATCTGGAAGATAAACAAATGTTCCAGATAATTTTAGACGATAGACAATCGCACGCAATTTTTCATTTTGCATGTTGTTATATGCTGGTCCAGCCATTTTTTGGAAAACTTCTGGTTCTGCTGGGATTGCCCAAATACGGTCTTTTTTATCGACATCAAGACGGACATAAAGCTTATCGCCTTTTTTAGGCCAGAGTTCCTTTAAATCTGGTAAAACATCAAGTGAAACCACAAATTGCTTGTCAGCAAGCCCTGTGTCCAAAAAGACACCAAGGTCACGACGAACATCCGTCACTACACCCCAACCATAGCTAGTACGTGTTGTTGCAACTTCTGCTGTTGTCAAACGAGCTTTTTGGTGCATATCAGTATAGGCAAATCCTTTTACCATATCACCAATTTTATGTTCACCTTCTGCCTTATCAAGCATAAAAGTAACGCCATCTTTTTGGACAAAATATGCTTTTGCATTTTCATCAATCACAAGTCCTGTGATAACAGTGGCAAGTAAATTATTCATGTATTCTTTCCTTTACAAAAGGAGGTGGAAAGTCCACCCCCTTACCTTCTTTTTTGATTAGACTTCAAGCAATTCTTTTTCTTTGTTAGCTGTCATGTCATCGATACGTTTAACAGCTTCATCAGTTGCTTTTTGGATGTCTTTTTCAAGAACTTTCAATTCATCTTCAGTGATTTCTTTAGCTTTTTCTTGTTTTTTAGCTTCGTCCATAGCATCACGGCGGATGTTACGGATAGCAACTTTTGCATTTTCACCGACTTTTTTAACGTCTTTTGCAAGTTCTTTACGAGTTTCTTCAGTCAGAGCAGGGATAACCAAGCGGATTACTGAACCATCATTGGCAGGGTTGATACCAAGATCTGAAGCGTTGATTGCATGTTCAATATCTTTCAAAGCTGATTTATCAAATGGTGAAATCAAAAGAACACGTGCTTCTGGAACAGTGATAGAAGCCAATTGGTTAAGTGGTGTTGGTGCTCCATAGTATTCTACTTGGATACGATCCAAAAGTGATGCATTTGCACGACCAGCACGGATAGCTGCAAATTCACGTGCCAATGAGCTGTGTGATTGTTCAAAGCGTTCTTTAGCTTTTTCGATAATAGCGTTAGCCATAATATTCTTTATCCTCTTTCTTGTTTTTTGGGAAATAGCAGAGCTGATAACTTATTTATTGTGGTGTTCAGCTTTATTTGAAACAGTTGTACCGATGGCTTCACCAAAGACAACACGTTTAATATTACCAGCTTCGTTCATGTTAAAGACTACTAAATCAATATCGTTGTCCATTGAAAGTGTTGAAGCTGTCGCATCCATAATTTTAAGACCACGTTTAATAACTTCAACGTGTGTTAACTCGTCAAATTTAACAGCGTTAGCGTCTTTCTTAGGATCGGCATTGTAAACACCATCAACACCATTTTTAGCCATTAAAATAGCTTCTGCTTCAATTTCAGCAGCACGAAGGGCAGCTGTTGTATCTGTTGAGAAATATGGTGAACCAATACCAGCACCAAAAATAACGATACGTCCTTTTTCAAGGTGACGAAGCGCACGACCACGAATGTAAGGTTCAGCCACGTTTTGCATTGGAATAGCTGTTTGAACACGTGTATCAACACCATATTGTTGTAAACTATCAGCCATTACAAGGGCGTTCATAACTGTACCTAACATACCAGTGTAGTCTGCTTGGACGCGATCCATACCAGCTGCGGCTGCTGGTTCTCCACGCCAAAGGTTTCCTCCACCAATAACCAAAGCAATTTCAACACCTGAACTATGTACTTCAGCAATTTCTTTTGCGATAGTTTGAACAGTTGTAAGGTCAATCCCTACACCTTTTTCACCAGCTAACGCTTCACCAGATAATTTAATTAAAATACGTTTATACTTAGGTTCCACTACAAGTTACTCCTTCTTTTATCTTTACTATTTTATCATAATTTACCTATTTTACCTAGCAAAATTCTCTGAATTTTAAAAGATTCAAGGTTAAAAAAAACATGATATCACTCAACTAAAATATTCCCTTTTTCATTGTCTAGAATAACGTACACAGCCCATAAAAAAATCCGTTTCAACGAAACGGATTTCTATGTATCATCACATTAGAATGAACTTGGATCTACTTTGATACCTACACCTTGTGTAGTTGTGATAGACAAGTTAGTCATGTATGTACCTTTAGCAGTAGCTGGTTTAGATTTCACGATAACATCGTGGAATGCTTTGAAGTTTTCAACCAATTTGTCTGCGTCAAATGATACTTTACCGATGATAGCTTGTACGTTACCAGCTTTGTCAGCACGGTAAGTGATTTTACCACCTTTAGACTCTTCAACTGCTTTAGCAACATCCATAGTTACTGTACCAGTTTTAGGGTTTGGCATAAGGTTACGAGGTCCAAGGACACGTCCAAGACGTCCAACGATAGCCATCATATCTGGTGTAGCGATAACAACGTCAAAGTCAAGCCAACCATCGTTGATTTTAGCAACAAGATCGTCTTCACCAACGAAGTCTGCACCAGCAGCTTTAGCTTCTTCAGCTTTAGCACCACGTGCAAAAACAAGAACACGTTGTGTTTTACCAGTACCGTTTGGCAATACCATTGCACCACGGATTTGTTGGTCTGCTTTACGAACGTCAATGTTAAGTTTGTATGCAACTTCTACAGATGCATCAAATTTTGCGAAGTTAGTTTCTTTTGCAAGAGCTACAGCTTCTTCTACGCTGTAAGCTTTTGTGCTGTCGATTTTTTCAAGTGCAGCACGCATTTGTTTGCTTTTTTTAGCCATTTAAAATTCTCCTTGTAATGTGGTCATATCGATTTGATTTAAAATCTCCCACGTCACTCATCAAATTACGATGAAGTCTTGCGGGTCTAGCGTAAATTAATCTCAACGGTACAGTGTGTTTACCTCAATTAATTCACAAATTGGGTTGCTATTGATTAGTCAACAACAGTGAATCCCATAGAACGAGCAGTACCTTCAATCATACGCATTGCAGATTCAATATTTGCAGCGTTTAAGTCTGGCATTTTAGTTTCAGCAATTTCTTGTACTTGTGCACGAGTAACTGTTGCAACTTTAGTTGTGTTAGGTGTTCCTGAACCTTTTTCAACACCTGCAGCTTTTTTCAAAAGAACAGCAGCTGGTGGAGTTTTAGTTACGAAATCAAATGATTTATCTTCATATACTGAGATAACAACTGGGATGATCATGCCAGCTTGATCAGCTGTACGAGCATTAAATTCTTTAGTGAATCCCATGATGTTAATACCTGCTTGACCAAGAGCTGGACCAACTGGTGGAGCTGGTGTAGCTTTACCAGCAGGAATTTGAAGTTTAACAACTTTTTCGACTTTTTTAGCCATTTATAAAATCCTCCTGTTGTGGTTTTGGCGGTAATTAAGATTTTTACCTCCCACAGATATGCTCAATAGCATACTCACCTATTATACATTAATTTAGGGAAAAAGCAAGGATTTTACATCATTTTATTTGGAAAAAAATCATTTATTTTATCAGTTTTTCTGAGCTTTTTTCAGTTAAGCACTTTCAATAGAATTTTCAATTTCTATCAAGAGACAAAATCCTAATTAAATTTCAAGAAAAGTCTTCTAATCATTTACATCTTTTGGGTTTCAGTATAAAATATAAGGTATGATGATGTACAAATTATTTTCCTTTTCGTTTATCTTTTTAACACCAATTTTTGCTTATATTTTAGTGACATTTTTCAAGCTAAAACGTTTTGGCATTCTCTTTACTGATATTGCCTTTCCGATTTTTGCTTTTGAAATTGGGTTGGTGGGAAATAAATTTTTAGGCAGTAGTATTTTCTTTTATTATTTAATTTCCTTATCGCTACTTTCTATTGCTTTAACGGTGATTTTTCTTAAAAGAAATCATTCTTTTTCTTACCGTCGTTTTGGAAAATTTTTCTGGCGTTCTGGTTTTATTTTAACGTTCATTTTTTACATTATTTTACTGATTTTAATTTTTACGATTGTATAACAAAAACGTTAGCCAAGTGGCTAACGTTTTTTAGTTTATTCTTCTGGATTTGGATTAGTCATCAAAACTTTACGAGGTTTTGTCCCTTCGGCTGGTCCGATAACGCCAGCTGCTTCCAATTCATCCATTAAACGAGTGGCACGGTTAAATCCAACAGACAAACGACGTTGGAGCATTGATGCACTGGCTTTTTGTGTTTCAAGTACTAGAGCTTTAGCATCTTCAAAGAGCGGGTCTCCTTCTTGGGAACCACCACCGCCACCTGATTTCAAATCAGATTCAGATACTTCACCTGGATCAAAGCTATCGTCATAATCCGCTTCAGCTTGTTCTTTGATAAAGCCAACAATACGTTCGACATCATCATCTGAAATAAATGAACCTTGCAAACGAACAGGATGATTTTCGTCAATTGGTTTAAAGAGCATATCACCACGTCCTAGAAGTTTTTCTGCTCCATTTTCATCCAAAATCGTACGACTATCAGTTCCTGATGATACAGCGAAAGCAACACGTGATGGAACATTAGCCTTAATCAAACCACTGATGACATCAACAGATGGGCGTTGTGTTGCTAAAATCATATGAATCCCAGCAGCACGCGCTTTTTGTCCCAAACGAATAATCGCATCTTCCACTTCTTTGCTAGCAACCATCATCAAGTCAGCCAACTCATCCACGATTACCACAATCAATGGCAATGGAATTTGTTTTTGCTCAGATTGCGCATTGAATTCTTCAACCTTGGCATTATAGCCAGCAATGTTTCGCACACCAAAATGACTAAAGAGCTCATAACGGTTTTCCATTTCATCAACCACTTTTTGAAGAGCTCGTGCAGCTTTACGTGGATTGGTTACCACAGGAATCAACAAATGCGGAATATCGTTATAAACAGACAATTCAACCATTTTAGGGTCAATCATCATAAACTTAACTTGGTCTGGACGTGCTTTCATCAAAATACTTGCAATGATACCATTGACAGCAACTGATTTACCAGAACCTGTTGAACCAGCAACAAGCAAGTGCGGCATACGTGCAAGGTCAAAAATACGCGCAGTACCATTAACAGCTTTACCAAGTGGCACTTCAAGAAGTTTATTAGGATCAGTGTCCGCTTGTTCCCAAAGTTCACGGAAGGTGACTGTTGCAATCTCTGAATTAGGTACTTCAATACCAACTAAAGATTTTCCTGGAATTGGTGCCTCGATACGAACATCCTTAGCAGCAAGTGCGAGTGCTAAGTCATCTGCTAAGTTCGAGATACGATTAACACGCACACCAACGGCTGGCTTAACTTCGTATTTGGTTACAGAAGGTCCGATCTCAGCACGTTCTACTTTGACATCGATACCAAAACTGTTAAAGGTATCTTCTAGAACCTTGATGTTACGACGAACCAAATTCTTTTCTTTAGATTGATTTTTAGGCTTATCAGGTGCAAATAAATCAATCGTTGGTAATTTATACAAAAGATTGGCTTTCGCTGTGAAATCAACTTCTAACGGTTCCCCATCATCTTCTTCATCAAGATTAGCTTGCATAGCTTCTTGAGTTTGAGAAGCGTCTGCGGCAGGATATTCCTCAAGTGGTGGTTCTTCTAAGCCATCCAATGAATGGTCGTAAGCTAGAATTTCAGGCTCAGCTGGTAAGTCATTTTCTGGAAGATTCTCAAACAAGGAAGCTTCGTTGTCATTAGAATCATCTAGAATCTCACCTGTCTCTTGGTCGACAGTCAACTGTGCCAGACGTTCTTCTTCCTCTTTTTTCGCTTTTTCTTGACGTTTTTGTTCAGCAAGAGCTCTCTTTTCTTCACGTTTTACAAAACGTTTTTGTTTCCTAATCTCATTTTTAGCAGCCCATTCTTGAGATTTTTCCTTAAAGAATTCTACAATGTCATACACTTCCCATGGGCTCATTAAAAAGAGACCTAAAATGATAAACAACGCCCCGATTAAAAAGGTACCAATATTTGAAAAAAGAAAGGCTACTGGTTTGTATAGAAGTGCTCCGAGCATTCCCCCACCAACAAATTTGCTAACCTTAAAATGAATGATATCACTGTAAAGTAAGCGAGCTGTTGTTGAAAAGACTTCCTTATCACGATAGGTTGTTAGTGAAAATAGATAAGCATGCCATTCAAGCAAGAGCCCAATCATTGTCACCACAAAGCCTCCCACAAGCCCAGTTTGCTTATGAAACCATTTGAATCCAATAAAATATATTAAGACTGCAAACATTAGGAAGTATGCCAAACTTCCCACCACGAACCTAACAATATTGTAAACCGTTATACCAAAAATTCCCAAACGAACAATCGCAAAGAAAAAAATAACCGCGGTCACAATTGCTAAAATAAAACGCTGCAGTGCTTTCTGTCTTTTTATTTCTGCTTTTGTCGGTCGCCGTGATTTACGACCTTTTTTTCTACTTTTTGATTTTGCCATAGGTATATTATAGCATTTTTTAAGCTTTTAGGTTATTTCGGTAAAAATATGATAAAATGGAGTAGCTAATATCACTTCAAGGTAGAATTTTGTGGATAAGTTCCTTATTAAATGGGACAAAATGGCACTCGTTATCACCAGAATATCCACAAGTTGTTGATGATTTTGGGTATTTTAGGAGGTAATATGAAAAAACTTTGTTCATTTGGTTTAATGGTGCTATGTCTAGTTAGTTTATCTGGCTGCGAAAGTATTACACGCGCCATTCGTGGAGATGATTATGTCGATTCAAAAATAGCAGCTAGTTCTTCTGCTGCTGCAGCTTCTTCTTCAGCAAGCGCCAGCGCATCTTCATCAAAAGCTTACCAAAAAGAATTGAAAAAAGCGTTGAGTGCTGACCAATCTGCATTTCCACAATTATCAACTGATGTTGCCGATGATGAGGCAGAAGTTATCATGCATACTTCTATGGGAGATATTACCCTAAAACTCTTTCCAAAATACGCTCCTTTAGCAGTGGAAAACTTCTTAACTCATGCTAAAGACGGCTATTATGATGGATTATTGTTCCACCGTGTGATTTCAGATTTCATGATTCAATCTGGAGACCCAAATGGTGATGGTACTGGTGGTCAATCAATCTGGAAAGGCAAAGATAAGAAAATTGACTCAGGTAGTGGATTTGTCAATGAAATTTCAGCTTACCTCTATAACATTCGCGGTGCTCTTGCTATGGCAAACGCTGGTGCAGACACCAACGGTAGTCAATTTTTCATCAACCAAAATTCAGATGACCAATCAAGCCAACTCCCAACAGATAAATACCCACAATCTATTATTGATGCTTATGCTAATGGTGGTAATCCAAGCCTAGATGGCGATTATACTGTCTTTGGACAAGTTATCGATGGCATGGATGTTGTTGATAAAATTGCTGCTGTTGACACAGATAGTAATGACAAACCAACCACAGATGTCACTATCACAAGTATTGATATCGTCAAAGACTATGACTTTGATTAAATATTGACCTCGAATAATAAAAAAATCAAGCTAGGATAACCTGCCTTGATTTTTTGCTTGCCTTTTCCGTAAAATTCAAGCGCCAAAGCACCCTCTCAGCCCAATAAAATAGGATTTTTTGCTATAATATAAGAACAGAAAGCGAGACGATATGACGCCAAATAAAGAAGATTATCTAAAATGTATTCATGAACTTGGAGAAACCAGAACCAAAATCACTAACAAACGCATCGCTGAACTGATGAAAGTGTCTGCACCTGCAGTTTCTGAAATGGTCAAAAAAATGATTGCGGAAGACCTCATTGTCAAAGATAAAGAACTTGGCTACTATCTGACAAAACAAGGATTGCTCCTTGTTTCAGAACTCTATCGTAAACACCGTTTAATCGAAGTTTTTCTAGCGAATCATCTGCATTACAACGCTGATGAAATTCACCAAGAAGCCGAGGTTCTAGAACACACTGTTTCAACCATCTTCATTGACCGTTTAGAAGAGAATCTTCATTTTCCTGCATTCTGCCCGCATGGTGGGACTATTCCAAAAAAAGGTGAATTTTTGGTAGAAATTCATCATCAAACTCTCAGTCAAATTGAGAATTTAGGAACATACAAAATCAGTCGTACCCACGATGAAGCGCATTTGCTAAATTATCTTGACGAGCATGAATTGGCAATCAACGATGTGGTGGAATTGGTCAAGGTTGATGACTACGCCAAAACGCACACTCTTGCCTATCATTCTCGACAACTTGTTATTCCTGAAAGAATCGCAGAACAAATTTACGTTGAGAAAATTGATTAATTGATACATAAAAATAGCCTAGACAAATTGTCTAGGTTATTAATTAGGCTAATTTTTCCAAGAATGCCATTAAAATCTTAGCAGATTGTTTACCAGCTTCGATGATAAATTCATCAAAAGTGATATTGGCATCGTGAGCTGCTGTGTCAGACATGGCACGAACAACGATAAATGATTTCTTCAAATTATGTGCAGCTTGTGCAATGGCTGCGCCTTCCATTTCAACAGCAAGAACTTGCGGGAACGCTGCTTTAATCGCATCAATCTTATCTTGACCTGCGATAAAAGAATCGCCTGTTGCAATCAAACCAATCTTGCTAGTGACGTTGGCTTCGTTTAACACTTTTTCAAAGGTTTCAACAAAAGCCTTATCTGATTCAAAATAAAGTGGTTGTCCAGCCATTTGACCGTAATCATAACCAAAAGCTGTTACATCAACATCATGGTAAGCCAATTGGTCTGCAACAACGACATCACCGACATTCAAACCAGTAGCTACTGCACCCGCTGAACCTGTGTTAATCACCGCATCAACACCAAAATGATCTGCAAGAACAGCTACAGACATAGCTGACATAACTTTCCCAATACCAGATTGGACAAGAACAACTTGATGATTGCCAAGCACACCTTCATAGTAAGTATTTCCTAAAACTTGGTGTTCAACCTTATTTTCCAAATGTTCCACAAGAAGTTTTAATTCTTGTTCCATTGCTGCAATAATTCCGATTTTCATCACAAAAATACAAGAGTTTTCAACTAAGATAGCTTAGGTCTAGTCTATACTCTTGCTTACTCCTTCTAAATTTTTCGTTAACTTTAGAGATTAAACACTGCGAAAAAGAGTGCAATCAATAAAACAATAACCACAAACATGATTAGATTAAGTTTTCGTTGAAATTTGCTACGTTTAGCATTTTCGATACGACGACTTTTATAAACGTATTGGTCTTTTCTTTTACGTTTTTTCCATTTATCTAGAAAACCTTGTGTTTCCTCTTCTTCCTCATATTCCTCATACGGCACAATAGTATCGTAACGGTCTGTTCGGATAACTTTGGTTTCCTCACTGTCTTCTAAATAATCATCATCATAAAAGATTTCACCACGGTTAGCACGTTCGATTATCTCGTCTGTTAAAAGTGGTTTTCCCATGTTCGTCTATCCTCCAAAATGCAGAGCATAGTATTGAAGGGCTATAATGGTTTTAGCATCTTCAATTGCTCCAGATTTCACCAAATCCATACATTCTTGATAAGTTAATTCAAAAATTTCTAAGACTTCGTCGTCATCTTGTGGACGTGGATTTGGTACTTTTTGCAAATGAGTTGCTTGATAAAGCTTGATTTTTTCATTGCAAAAGCCAAGAGCGGTATAAAACTCATGAATTGGTTTTAAATCGCCAGAATAACCTGTTTCCTCTTCTAATTCACGCGCAGCGGCTTCTTGTTCAGAACCGTTTTCTCCAATTTCGAGTTTGCCAGCTGGAATTTCATAAGAAACTTTTTCAATTGCCTTACGATATTGTTTTACAATGATAATTTTATTGTCATCAGTTACTGCCAAGACAGCTACTGCGCCTCGGTGAAAAATCAATTCACGTTTGGCTTGACCAAGATTATTTGGTAATTCAACATCGTCAACAACAACTTTAATAATGTGCCCATCAAAAATCTCTGTTCGTTTGAGCGTTTTTTCTTCAAAATCCATACTAAGCATTCTCCCTAAAAATATTTCCAAGTTAGATTTTACTACAAAATGGCAAGAAATGCCATTCTTACACGGTTAGTTACTATAATGTAACTGAAAAATAATAAAAAATCCTAAAAAAGAGGTTGAAACAATCTGTTCAAACCTCCTAAAATCATATTATTTTTTATTGTTTGGGTGATGTGGTTTGTTGAGCGCATAACCTGCTTTGTTAACTTGACGACCACGTCCGATGGCAAGAGCATCTTTTTCGACATCATCAGAGATTGTTGAACCAGCTGCTGTCAAAGCATTATCACCTATCGTCACTGGAGCAATAATTGTTGAGTTACTTCCGACAAAAACATTGTTGCCGATTGTTGTTTTAAATTTATGTTGTCCGTCATAGTTAGCAATAATAGTACCAGCGCCAAAGTTCACTTCACGTCCAACAGTTGCATTACCAATGTATGTCAAATGACCAGCTTTAGTATCTTTACCAACGACAGAAGATTTCACTTCAACAAAGTTACCAATGTGGACATTTTCTTCAAGTGTTGAATCAGGACGAACGTGCGCAAATGGACCAATCGTTACTCCGTTTTCAACGACAGAATGTTCAATCATTGAGTTTGTGATAACGACATTTTCACCGATTGTTGCATCAACAAGGTAAGTACCGTTTGTCAAAACAGAACCTGCACCAACTTTAGTATTTCCTTTAAGGGTAACATTAGCTTCAATTAACACATCAGGTGCAATCTCAACATCAACATCAATATAAGTTGCTGCTGGATTTTGGAAAGTCACCCCGTTTACCATATGTTTTTTATTGATACGACGACGCATAATGTCTTCTGCTGTCGCAAGTGCCACACGGTCATTAACACCAAGGCTTTCATCAAAATCATGAAGCACATAAGCTCCAACTTTTTCACCACTATTGCGGAAAATTGAAATGACATCTGTCAAGTAATATTCGCCTTGGGCGTTGTTAGTGTTGATATTTTTCAGCGCTTCAAAAAGACGTTTGTTATCAAAAACATAAGTTCCTGTGTTGATTTCTTTGACTTGACGTTCAAATTCAGAAGCATCTTTTTGTTCCACAATTTTAAGCACTTCACCATTTTCATTACGAATAATACGTCCGTAACCAAATGGATTTTCAGCTGTGGCAGTCAAGATAGTCGCAACATTTTTGTGACTAACATGGAAATCAATCAATTCTTTAAGACTTTCACCTGTAATAAGTGGTGTATCACCAGCGATAACAAGAGTTTGTCCTTCAAGTCCAGCCAATTCATCTTCTGCCATCATGACCGCATGACCTGTACCTAATTGTTCTGTTTGCATGACAAATTCTGATTTGTCTGCTAGCACTTCACGGACCATATCGGCTTTATGACCAATAACTGTTACATTCTTTTCTGGTTTCAAAGCTGATACGGCACGAAAAACGTGTTCTAACATTGTAATGCCAGAAACTTTATGAAGTACTTTTGGTAAATCTGACTTCATGCGTGTTCCCTTACCAGCTGCTAAGATAATTGCATAATTTGACATGACTATAATTCCTTAAAAAAATAGAGTAGTTTTTGCGGGTAAATAAGGGACAATCCTTTATTTTACTCACACAAGCTACTCCATTATATCACATTTACTTATTTTGAGCTTAATTTTCTACCAACCAAAGGGGGAAAACAAGAAAATCACATGCTTTTAACAGCTTCATCCAACACTTCCATGACTGCACGGCTGTGTTCAAGCGCAAGCTTTGTAGCTGTCATATCTTCATGTTCTATGATAGCTTGGAAAGCGACAAACTCGTCATGCATACGATGATTTAAGGTATTTTCATTAATCAAAGTCATGCTTTGGTCATTAAGGGATAAAGCAACTTTTGGCAAGGTATTGGTTGCTCCCATCACAGAAATAGAACCTTTATTACCTTGAATGGTTGATTTGATATCTGCTGCACAATCCTTGGCACCGATACAAACAGCTTTGAAGTGACCATAATCCATCACCAAAATCCCAGAAGTATCCACGCCACGTTCAACATTAGCGAGATAATACACATTTTCAGGTTTTCCAAATAAACCGACAACAAAGTGAATGTTGTAAATATTGAGGTCGCGTAAAGCACCACCACCTTTTTCTGGGTCAAATGCTGGCGCGATTTCACCACGTTTAAAGGCATCATAGCGTGATGAATACTGTGAATAATTGCATTCAACAATCTTGACATCACCAAGTTTAGCCAGATTTCCTTTAATAGCTGCAAAATTTCCAAGGTATTGATTGGTGATAGCTTCTAGCAAAATACGATTTTCCTGCTCAGCTATCATTGCCAAGTCTTCAAATTCAGCCAAAGTCAACGTAAACGGCTTTTCACAAATAACGTGTTTTCCAGCCAAGAGGGCTTTTTTAGCATAATCATAATGCAAGTGATTAGGGAGAGCGACATAAACAGTATCCACATCTGGATTAGCTAAAATGCTATCATAATCACTGCTTACTTGAGAAATAGTGTAAATATCAGCCAGTTCCTGCGCTTGTTCAAGACTACGAGGCGTTGATAACATCGCTACTAATTCAATACCATTTATTTCCTTTAAAACAGGCAGAGCTTCTTTAACGATTTTTCCTGTTCCTAAAACAGCTAATTTCATGATTTTCCTCCTTAATAACTTTCGTAAATACAGTTTAGCACATACTTAAATGATAAACTGTTACAATCCTAAGGAATTGTGATATTATCCTACTTTTTTAGGATAAACAACTTCAAATTCTTCTAAAACAATGAGGCTTTCTGAAGTGAAAGTCAAGCCATATTCTTCATAATAAGGTTTGAAAAATTCTTCGTGGACATCTCGCCAATAAGCAAGTGATTTATCGCCTTCTCCTTCTTTAAAGGCATGCTCTGCAGATACTTCCTTAAAAGGCACCACAGAAACTTTTTTAATCTGAATAATGCAAACGGCTTGGTCTTTGCTGTCTAAAACAATATCATAGCTACCAACCTCGGGCAGTGGGTCGTCATCAACAGCATACAAGTCATAAGCAGAGGCAGTCGCCGTTTTTGTCCCTTCAAGGACTAGCTGCGCTAACAAATCAGCTTCTGCTCCAAATTGCCAAGCATCAATCTCATCACCGATAGAAGGATTGATTTTCTTATACTTGTTCCAAAGTTCTTGTGCGTTCATCGTTATCTCCTATTCTTTTTCTGTCTTACTTCTTCTTACAATCCGTTTGACAGAAATTCCCATTATGGTTTTCCTCGCTTCATCTTGAAGTCTCCTTTTGATTATTTTTTCAAGTTTTTTCTTGAATGGTGATAAACCTCAACAATTTTTATCAATCTACTTCAAACTCCAGCCGCCGTCAATTTTGATGATTTCGCCTTGCATGGAGCTTGCTTTGCCTGATGCTAAAAATTCTGTCAAATCAGCGATTTCTTCTGGTTGACTCCAACGTCCGATTGGTGTTTCTTGTGCTACCCAGTCAGCTAATCCGCCAGGTTCAAAATCACTAGCGGTCATAGCTGTCTTAACCGCACCTGGTGCGATACCAAAAATTTGAATCTTATCTTTGGCATAGTCAAGCGCAAGCTGGCGTGTGAAACCTGCAAGAGCGTGTTTACTAGCTGTGTAAGCTGCTCCGCCACCACCTGCGATAAACGACGCGATTGAACACATATTGATGATGATACCAGATTTTCTTTCTACCATTTTGGCTAAATAGTGGCGAGTAATTTTAACTGTCGCAAAGAAATTGGTCTGAAAAACATGTTCCAATTCATTGTCTGATACTTCAAGCAAAGGTTTGTAAGCGTCGAGGATTCCAGCGGTATTACACAAGATATCCACATCAGCAACAAAATCGTACAGCGCAGCCAAATCCGTCGTCAAGTCTAACTGCAAGAAATGAAAGTTATCATCTTGAATTTGAGGCGTTTCTGATTTATCAACGCCGTATACTGCGCAGCCATTTTTCAAAAAAAGTCGTGCTTGTGCAAGTCCAATGCCTGAACTAACGCCTGTGATGAGTACTTTAGTCATGAACTTCAACCCAATCAGTGGCTAAAACGTCGCAAGGGGTCGGCGACCACATAGAAAAGCCTTCGCCCTCTCCTGAAACATTGATGAGGAAGTATGGTGTTACTGGCAATGCTACGCCATTTTGTTCAATGCTATCAAACAGTTGAACGTAGTTTTCAGCTCCTCCCCAACCTGTGCGGACATATTTTTTCTTAGCCTTTAAACCAGGCAAAATTTCTTCAAAAGTCATGTTATTCTCCTTGATATTGATAACTCTAGTATACCAAAAAACGAGCCTCTAAGCTCGTTCTAAAATAGAAACTTATTTACAAATAAAATTACACGTAGCTTTTAAAAATAAGAGCAAGCTCAAGCAAATAACCACAATCGGAGCATACTGGATAAAAGACTGTTGAACTCCCATACCATCAATTACCATTCTTAAAATCCCTGCTAAAAAGTAACCTATAATTACCAAGACAAAGCTCTTAAATGCTTCTCTCCTTGTTACCACATAAACACCTAAAACCACTAAAATACTAGCTAATCCAAGACTCGCCAGAGGAGAAAGCGTCATGCTTGGACCCGCAAGTTTCAGTTTCAAACCATCAGTCACACCAATAATTGCAATAATGAGCAACGCAACTAAAATGATGCGAGCATAACTTGATAGTTTATTTTTATGAAAAATCAAACCATAAGCACTGCGTTTGTAAAATGTTAGAATCACAATCACAGCCAGAATTCCAAAAATGATACTGCTGAGGTAATCAATTCCCCTAAGAGTGACAAAACCATTCCCCGCAAAATCACTTAAAAAATAACTATAACAAACAGCTACAATCACCACACCGAACAGCTTAAATATCGACAATTTTGTAGCAACTTTTGATTCACGAATCAAGTCATCAACCATTTGCTTGGGATTCTCTCCAAAATACTCTTTTGCTGTCAATCCATCTTTTTCAGCATCTTTTAAATCAAGTGCTAGTTGCAGAATCAGTTTTTTGAGCTCTATTTCATCATAAAGCAACCCCGATAACGTCATGTAATCTTCAACTGTTTCAAAATACTCTCTGTTAGATTTTGACAAGCTTGTTAGAACTTTTCTAGTTTCTTTGTAATACGAATTAACTGTCTTTTCCATTATCCTTTTTCTCCTCTAATTGCGACACTTTATCAACTAAATCATGCCATTCATCCCAAAACTCCGCTAAATAGGCTTCTCCTTTTTCCGTTATTTGAAAATATTTTCGTGGTGGACCATCTGGTGAAGGTTTCATTATTGAAGAAATTAGTTCTTTTTTCTCCAATTTTTGCAAAAGTGGATAGACAGTTCCCGCCACGATATTAGTAAAACCAGCCATTTTCAAACGTTGAACCAATTCATATCCGTAAATATCTTCCCTAGCAATGATTTGTAAAACACAACCATCTAATACTCCCTTTAATAACTGTGTTTCTCGCATACCATTCTCCTTATACTCCAACTAGTATGTATTACAAACTACTTAACTAACTGTATTATAATATACTTTTTACTATTATGCAAAACAAAATAGTAAAAAATAAAAAAATCAACCCAAGCTAGGTTGACTTTTAAAATATTAGCGTCCCAAGACTTTTTTCAAGAGTGTAATAACTTTGTGAAGCATTGGACGTGGGTAATAGCGGAATGTTCCCATTTTACGGACAATGTAACCATTAAAGTTTTGTTTGAAACGAAGAACACCATCGCTGCCATCAAAAATTCCTTGAATACCGAGGAAAGTATAGAAATGAATACCACGGTTTAATGCTTCTGTCATCACATGTTCTTGAAGGGCAACAGGCGCATAGAATTTGTTAAATTCAGTATACGAACCACTGAAAAGATAAACCGCTTCTTGTGGTGTATAGATAAAGAGACTACCTGCTAAAACCACATCTTCTGAACCGTGTTTGGCAATCAATTCATTAGCTTCATTAATACGAACCTCAAAAGTTGCAATTTGTTTGTCCAATTGTGCTTTTTGTTTGTTAACCTTTGCAGAATTAACCCCATCAGCAATTTTTTGGTTTAAAACAGCTAATTCAGAAGCAATCGTTTCATGACTAGCCTGAAGATTTTTAAGATAATCTTGGAAATTAATCGTTGCAATCATAAATTCACATTTATCACCAAAACTATCGTAAAAAGCTTCATAGTAATCTAACGGTTTGTCGACATACTCACGACGTTCTGAAGTTGACGCTGTGATTTCTTTGAAAATATGGAGTTCATCACGCTCTAAACGACGCACCTTAATCCCAAAAGAATTTGTCTTGTTTGCAAGCGGACGTCCTTTCTTACTGAAAGATTTACGGAGCGTTTCTGGCGTCAATCCTGTTAAATCTTTGACATAATGCCAATCAGGTTCCCCACCAGGATATCCTGTTTGAAGACCATCGAATTGATAACCAAGCTCTGTTAAACATGTAATCAATTCAGGTTTTTCATCATCATTTGGATTACCATGACTGTCAAAACTTTGGTAAGTGTCATAAGGTTTAACAATCAACTCAAATGCACCATTTTCTTGAGCATACTCTTTTAATTCTTTGTAAAACTCAGAAAGGTAAGTTGGATTTGTTGAAGCAGGACCTGAGTTAATCTCCATATGAAGCCCACCAGTCATTGGCATGCTGTAGAGTACACCTGCTACTTGAATTGCACCATCTGCCTCTAATCCCAAGAAAGTAATCTCAAAGCCACGTTTTTCAAGCAAATCTGCCATTTCAACAGATTGCATGAAAGAACGTTCTTTAAAGGAAGAGCTTACTTGTTCATAATCTTCTCGTGATAAGATTTTTAAAGTCATTGTTTATTTTCTCGATTCTAATTCACCATAATAAATTCGCCATTAAAAATTATCAAAGGAAACTTAAATGAAAATTAATTGTTACTTTTGAAATAGATTTTCATTTTTATCATTTTCTTTCATAAAAAGACAAGTTAAATACCCAGTGCCTGCTGTAGCCCATAAGCTGCAGATACTGAGTATTTTAAATTATCTATGCTGACAACAATTAACCAATTTGGCTTCCGTTTGGTACACTTGGATCAACAGTCAAAACAGTCAAGTTGCCATCGTGTTCGGCTGATAAAATCATACCTTGACTTAGTAATCCCATCATTTTACGTGGTTTCAAGTTAGCAACAATTTGTAATTTTTTACCAACTAATTCTTGTTCATTTGGATAGAATTTCGCAATTCCTGAAAGGATTTGACGGTCTTCGCCATCACCAGCATCAAGACGGAATTTAAGAAGTTTTTCAGAACCTTCAACTTTTGAAACTTCTTTAACTTCTGCTACACGGATTTCAACTTTGTCAAAGTCATCAAATTTGATAGCTTTCTTTTCGTTTTTGAGTTCAACATCTGCTGGATTCCATTCTTTTTCTTCAATAACAGCTGCACCACCCATGTTAGCTTTGATGTAGTCAATTTCAGCTTCCATATCAAGACGTGGGAAAATTGGTGTTCCCTTAGCAACAACTTTCACACCTTCTGGGAAACCAGCCAATGTTAGATTTTCAAGGTCAAATTGATTTTCTAAACCAAGTTGTTCCATGATTGCATTTGATGTTGTCATCATAAATGGTTGAATAAGGTGAGCAACCACACGGAGACTTGCTGCTAAGTGAGCCATTACCGCTGCTAATTCATCACGTTTAGCGTCATCTTTAGCAAGAACCCAAGGAGCTGTTTCATCAATGTATTTGTTTGTACGTGAGATGATACTCCATACTGCATCAAGAGCACGTGGGTAGTCAACAGCATTCATTTGTTTATGATATTCAGTGATTTTTTCAGCGACAACTGCTGCTAAATCTGCATCAAATTCAGTCACATTTTCGACATAAGCTGGAACGTCACCACCAAAGTATTTATTAATCATGGCAACCGTACGGTTAAGAAGGTTTCCAAGGTCGTTAGCTAGTTCGTAATTGATACGTCCAACATAATCTTCTGGCGTGAATGTACCATCTGAACCGACTGGAAGTGAACGCATGAGGTAATAACGAAGTGGATCAAGCCCATAACGTTCAACAAGCATTTCTGGGTAAACCACATTACCTTTAGATTTAGACATTTTACCGTCTTTCATGACAAACCAACCGTGGGCAATCAAGCGTTCAGGCAATTTCATGTCTAACATCATTAGCATAATTGGCCAATAAATTGAGTGGAATCGTAAGATATCTTTACCAACCATGTGGAAAACTGTACCATTCCAGAATTTATCAAAGTTTGCATGGTCTTCTTGACCGTAACCAAGAGCTGTAGCGTAGTTAAGAAGAGCATCAATCCATACGTAAACCACGTGTTTTGGATTTGAAGGAACTTTTACACCCCATGTAAATGATGTACGGCTAACAGCCAAATCTTCAAGACCAGGTTCAATGAAGTTTTTAATAATTTCATTCATACGACCATCTGGTTGAATGAATTCAGGGTGTGCATGGAAGAATTCTACCAAGCGGTCAGCGTATTTACCAAGGCGAAGGAAATAAGATTCTTCAGAAACCCATTCTACTTCGTGTCCAGAAGGGGCGATACCACCGATAACTTTACCATTTTCATCACGGAAAACTTCTTCTAATTGACTTTCTGTGAAGAATTCTTCATCTGAGACTGAGTACCAACCAGAATACTCACCCAAATAAATATCATCTTGTGCCAACAATTTTTCAAAAACATCAGCAACAACTTTTTCGTGATATGAATCTGTTGTACGGATGAATTTATCATAAGAAATATCAAGCATTTCCCAAAGTTTTTTAACGTCAGCAGCCATACCATCGACATAAGCTTGTGGTGTGATACCTGCTTCTTCAGCTTTTTGTTGAATTTTTTGTCCGTGTTCATCAAGTCCAGTTAAATAGAACACATCATAATTCATCATGCGTTTGTAACGTGCTAAAACGTCACAAGCAATTGTTGTGTAAGCTGAACCGATGTGGAGCTTACCAGATGGATAATAAATAGGTGTTGTAATATAAAATGGTTGTTTACTAGTCATTTTCTTTCCTTTCAAATAGGAGCTAATGAAACTCCTTTATTGATAACACCTAATTATAACATAAATTTATGGCTGATTATAGGTAAAATAGCATAGCAATGCGAAAAAATCCTGGCTATCACGCCAAGATTTTTGTGACTTTATTAAAACGATAAGATAAGAAAATAGCTCGAATAGCTAAATCAATCAAAATTGATAGCCAAACACCTGCAATTCCTAAGCCAAGATATTGCCCTAAGAGAAATACACCAACCACACGGATTCCCCACATTCCAATCACCGTACTGTAAAGTGGCGTTTTGGTATCTCCCATTCCTTGTAAAGCTCCTGCTAAAATCAAACTAATTGCTAAAACTGGTTGGATAAAACCATCAATTTTTAAAGCTATTCCCACCTGAGCAATCGCAGAGCTATCAGAGGTAAAGAACGTTGCAAAATAAGCCCCACCAAAGAAAAGGAACAAACCAAAGAATCCTAAAATAACAATGCCATAAAGGGTAGACCAAAAGCCGACTTGACGAATTTTGTGATAATCTTTTTCACCCTTTGCCATCCCAATCAAAACAGCTGCCGCCGTTGCCAAGCCATAAGCGGGCATGTATACAAAGGATTCAATTGACCCCGCAATATTATGACTAGCATAAGTCTTGCTACTAATCGCAACAATCAAACTCATGTAAACCACTTGTCCCAAACGCATCACTAAGCGCTCTGCTGTTGCTGGAATCGTCAAAGAAATTAACTCTTTGTCATTGAAAGTCACTGTTAAGTCTTCTTTTTTCAAAGCTAATGTTGAGGACTGCAATCTTCTAAATAATAAATAACTTCCAAAAACTCTGGCGACTACCGTTCCAATTGCTGTTCCAAGAATCCCAAGACCAGCAAATGAGCCAATCCCAAAAATCAAAACATAGTCAACGCAGACATTCATCACATTTGTAATAGCTGAAATCGTCATCGGCGATTTGGCATCACCTGTTGCACGGATAATACTTGCCAAAACAGTCATTAAGCTATTAAAGCATGTTAACCCGCCAACAAGGTAAAAATAAGTTTTGGCTGCTGCTAATTCTGTCGCATCAAGTCCCATCCAAAGTAAAAGATAATGCCCAAACAGCACCGCTACCAAACCTAGAATCAAACTAACAATAATTCCTAAATAAATAGACTGAACAGCAACTTTCTTAGCAGCTTGGCTATTTTTCGCCCCAATATAACGTGAAACAAGAGCAGAACACCCAACTCCGATTGCGATGTAAATCGCTAAGTAAACATTAAGAATAGTATTAGAAACACCAACTGCTGTCACTGCTGTTAAACCAAGTTTTGCAATCATCAGCGTGTCAATAAAGCCCACTAGGGTTTGTAAAATATTTTCAATCGTTGCTGGTATTGCAAGATTTAAAATGGATTTATGTAATGTATTTTTCATAAAATGACTTCTTTCTTTAAATTATCTCTATTATCTTAAAAATTTAACTTTAAAACCAGATGCAAAAGTATTATAATGTTCAATAATAGACAAAAAAGAAAAAATGTCCATTTAAGGAGTTCAAATGACACGACAAGAAGGGAAGACACAAGAAGCTATTTTTGCAGCATTTTTCGATTTATTAGCCCAAAAATCTTTTCACGATATTCGGATTGGGGAATTGTGCCAAAAAGCCAACATTGGGCGTTCAACATTTTATAGTCATTTTACAAGTAAAGATGATTTGCTAGTCGCTGTTTGTCATCAGCTTTTTCAGCATGTTTTTGTGACTTCTTCGCTTGCTGAACATCAAACCACTCAAAACCTCAACAAAGGTAGTTTGGAAGAACAAGTGACTCATCTTTTCCAGCATTTCAAAGAAAATGCTGATAAAGTGACAACACTTTACCAGCTAAAAGATGATTATTTCATTCGAAATTTACAAGAAGAACTCCAAAAACACTTGGTCCCTATTCTTAAACCCGTTTATTTTAACGAGAACCCCTTACCTGACCAACTATTAAATCAGTATATTATCGACACCTTCTTAACAGTGCTCAATTGGTGGCTACATAACCAACCAGAACTAGAAGCCATTGAAATTACACAGTATTATCTCGAATTACTATCTTGACCGATGATTAAGCATAAATGAATAAACCATTGGTATGATAACTATTACACCAATAACAATTCCCAAAACATAAGGTAAAGCTAGCTGTATAAAACTATCAATTAAAATAATAATTCCACCTAAAAACCAAATTTTACCAGCTAAGCGGTGTGTTTTATACCAATTATACTCATCCGAAAGTGTCCATGGCAAACGAATTCCAATCGTATAATTTCGTTGTGTCTTAGGTAAATAATTACCAATAAAAATAAAGATTATTCCAAGAAAAGCAGTCACAAGTCTTGGACTACTTTTAACTACTCCAAGGGCATTAGCATAAATTGACAATTGAATAATCAGACTAAGAAAAGGGATAATCCACGCATAAATTGTCAACATACGAGGTGGAGTGCTAACCTTGACAGAATCTTTTTCTAACGATGCTAAAGCAATTAATTGAAAAAGCATAAAAAGTATCGGAAAAGCAAAAATAACAAAGAGTTTGCTACTATACCCATCAGCATCTCCACTAATATCAAAATGCACTGCCATTTGACTTGGCAATTGATTCCACAATAAAATTCCAATTAAAATTGGTAAAAGAATGACAAGATTTGTCATAATTAAGCTCTTTTTATTATTATTCATCTCCTGACTCCCCCTTTAAGTCTGCCAACCATGTCATAATGTCTTCTAAAACTGACGTGCTTAATTCGTAATAGATAAAATTTTTCTCACGTTTCTCAATAATCAGACCAGCCTTTTTCAAAATATTAAGATGGTGAGAAATTGTCGCACCTGCAACGTCAAAATGACCAGCAATATCACCTGCTGACAAGCGTTCTGATTTTAATAATTCCAGAATCTCTCGCCGAATTGGGTGCGATAATGCTTTAAAAGTCTCTGCAAATCCCATTAGATGTCTCCCTTCACCGTTTCAAAAATTCTATTTAGATATTTTTCTAAATAGATTATACTACTTTCTCTATCTTATGGTAAGAAAAAAAACAGCTTTTAAGCACCAAAGTCGCACACTATTTCTTTTTTTGTTAAAATAAAGATTAACGATTAGATTTTTAGAAAGAAGAGAATCTTGGTATGACACAAGATTCTGGTATCTCAGTTATGAAACTTATTTCATGGAATATTGATTCGCTCAATGCTGCTTTGACCAGCGATTCTGCACGCGCTGTCCTATCACGCGCCGTTATTGATACATTGGTCACTGAAAATGCTGATATTATCGCTATTCAAGAAACAAAATTATCAGCTAAAGGACCTACTAAAAAGCATTTAAAGATTTTACAAGAGTATTTTCCAGATTACGAAGTCGCTTGGCGTTCTTCAGTTGAGCCTGCTAGAAAAGGCTACGCTGGAACAATGTTTCTCTATAAAAACAATCTGACACCAAATATCTCATTTCCAGAAATCGGTGCACCTGACACTATGGATAGCGAAGGCCGCATCATTACGCTAGAATTTGACAATTTTTACGTCACACAAGTCTATACACCAAATGCTGGTGATGGATTGAAACGCCTTGCTGAACGTCAAATTTGGGATAAAAAATACGCTGACTATTTGGCAGAATTAGACCAAACCAAACCCGTTCTAGCAACAGGTGATTATAACGTTGCCCACAAAGAAATCGACTTGGCACACCCAAACTCAAATCGTCGTTCACCTGGTTTTACCGATGAAGAACGTGAAGGATTTACTCACTTACTAGCCAAAGGGTTTACCGATACTTTCCGCTATGTTCACGGTGATGTTCCTGAAGTTTATAGCTGGTGGGCGCAACGTAGTAAAACAAGTAAAATCAATAATAGTGGCTGGCGCATTGACTACTGGCTTACATCAAGTCGTATCGCAGATAAAGTCACAAAATCAGAAATGATTGACTCAGGCACACGCCAAGACCACACACCAATTGTTTTAGAAATTGATTTATAAACCACATAAAAATCTCCTAAGTTTTTTAGCTTAGGAGACTTTTTTTATTTCTCAAATAATGCTGCATATGATTTGCGGTGTCCAAGTTGTAATACTTGGTTATCCTTGACCAGTACAGGACGTTTAATAAGCATACCATCTGATGCTAAAAGCGCTGCTGCTTCATCAATAGACAAATCATCGATTTTATCTTTCAAACCAAGCGCACGATAGGATTGCCCGCTAGTATTGAAAAAATTCTTAATAGTGTATGTTGAATTTTCAATCCAATCTTTTAATTGTTCCGCTTTTGGTGTATCTACAGTTAAATCAACCGCTGTAAATTCAACACCTAGTTCTTGTAATTCTGCTTTTGCACGACGGCAAGTGCTACATTTTGGATATTCGTAAAAAGTTAACATTATTCTTCCTCTTTTCTAAAATTAGCATTTTCATGCTCTAAAAGCCAACGTTTTCGCTCGACGCCTCCAGCATAACCAGTTAGCTGCCCTTGACTGCCTAAAACACGATGACATGGCACAATTATAGACAATGGATTTTTTCCAACAGCACCACCAACAGCCTGAGCCGAAGCACAATTGAGTTTAGCCGCAATCTCACCATAAGTCATTGTTTGACCATAGGGAATTTGTGCTAAAATTGCCCAAACTTTCTTTTGGAAAGCTGTACCTTCTGGCGCTAAGGTCAAACGACTAGGTTCAGGATTTTTCCCTGCGAAATAATCATCTAACCAAACTTTCGCTTCATCTAAGAAAGCATTATTTTCCTTGACTATATTTTCTGTTTCATAACCATCTTCAAAATATTTTTGTCCTAAAAAATAGCAACCTAGTAATCCTTCATCGTTAGCCAACACTGAAATGTCTCCTAATTTTGACTGATAAATCAACTTTTTTAACATCTCATCCTCCGTCTAAACAACACCAACCTATAAATGACTATCTTGCCATTCTTTATTAATCTTGGGTGTCCCGTCTGTATTGAGGAGAGGTGTTATTCCAGAAGGATCACCTAGACTCCCTATCGTTTCAAGGTATTCTACTCCCGTTTCACGATCGATTAACAAAGCTAGATTTTGTTTTTTATTATCAAAATGAATACTGAAAAAACGGTCTTTTAGCTGTTTTTGATAGTCTTTTAATTGCTTTTTATCCATAACTTTCCTTCCTCATCAAAAAATCTGAAATCGTTTTTACTATTATAACAAAATTACACAAAAAGAGCTGAGAATCACACTCAGCTCTAACTTATCAGTTATTTTTTCGTGATTAAACGCACACGAACAATATTATCGCTTGCTTCAAAATTAGCAACCAAATGATCAATTTTTGCCTTATCTGTTTCATCAAGGTCAAGAAGTGTATAAGCAAAATCACCTTTTGAACGATTGATGATATTATCAATATTAATGCCTAATTCAGACACGGCTGTTGAAATTTTAGCAACAATATTTGGCACATTTTTGTTAATCAAAGTGATACGATATGGTGCAGTCAATGCTTGGTGAACATTTGGGAAATTGACAGAGTTTGTAATTTCACCAGTTTCCATGAATTGACGAATTGTTTTACCAGCCATAATCGCACAGTTGAGCTCTGCTTCAGCTGTTGAGCCACCAACGTGTGGGAATACTGTGATTTTATCTTTGTTAAGCAATTCTTCTGTACCAAAGTCAGTGATATAGCGTTTCACAACACCTGTTTCAATAGCATCAAAAAGTGCAGCATTATCAACCAATTCACCACGCGCAAAATTGATAACAACTGTTCCTTTTTGCATCAAAGCAAAAGCTTCGCTATCAAATGTATTTCGTGTTTCATCTGTTAATGGAACATGAACAGTAATATAATCAGAATTTGCAAAAATTTCTTTGACATCAGCCACACGTTTGACATGATGTGAAATATTCCAAGCTGTTTCGATAGAAACATATGGGTCATAGCCTAAAACGTTCATTCCAAGGCGTTGTGCATAGTTTGCAATACGTCCACCGATAGCACCAAGACCGATAACACCAAGTGTTTTACCTGAAATTTCGTTACCAGCAAATTGTTTTTTACCAGCTTCAACTTGTTTTGGAACATCATCACCAGAAAGTGTATTTACCCAAGCATTTGCTGCAATGTAATCACGTGCTGACATCAAGATAGAAGCAAGAACTGCTTCTTTTACGGCATTAGCATTGGCACCAGGCGTATTAAAGACAACAATCCCTGCTGCAGTTGCTTCATCAATCGGAATATTATTAGTTCCTGCACCTGCACGCGCAATTGCTTTTAAATTTTCTGGGAAAGTTGTTCCATGCAAATTTTGACTACGGAGAATATAGGCATCTGGATTTTCAGCCAAATCCCCATCAATTTGGAAATGATTTCCTAATTCTTTAAGACCTACTTGATTAATATTATTAAATGTTTTGACACTGTATACCATTTACTTCACACAAAGGCTGTACACAGCCTTCCTTTTCCGTTATTGTTAATAACTATGGTGATCAGCCTCATCAACTTCTTGATAAAAAGCCTTCTCAGCCTTAGTTTTTATTTTTTGATAAGCTAGACGTTCACCATCAATAGGTACTTTTCCACAGTAGACATAACCAAGTTTTTCAAGAATATGCTGCATAGCAAGATTTTTCTCATGCGTATCACAACGAAAATCATGACCATCCGTTCCCTCAATTAATCCCTGAAGGAAAGTCTGAGCAATCTTCTGTCCAGTCACAGTAGATAAAACAGCAACACGGTGAAATGTGATGTAGCGGCGATTGTTATGCTTCCATTGACCATCATAAATCTTGTCATAAGCTGGGTCACCATCAGTGATAACGGCAGCATAAGCGACAATCTGCCCATCTAGCAAAGCGACATAACCCAGCCCATTTAAAACATCATCAAAAATCGTGTCCTCATCAGGATACTGCCCTTGCCATTGACTACTACCACTTGCAGCAAGCTGTTTTCGAGCATCTTCAATGATTAACATGATTTGGTCTACTTCATTTGGAAAAGCTTGTCTAATTTCCATATTATTACCTCTTTTACTTGTTGTGAATCTATTTTACAACAAATTCTATGCGAAAGTGGTAATCAAACAACTATTTATTTTCTGCTTCAAATTTCTTCATGAATTCAATCAAATCGAGCACACCTTGACGCGGGAATGCATTGTAAAGACTAGCACGCATACCACCTACAGAACGGTGACCTTTAATATTCTTAAAGCCAAGTGGTGTTGCTTCTGCAACAAACTTAGCATCCAATTCTTTACTTGGTGTCACAAATGGAACGTTAGCAACTGAACGTTCTGCAGGATTTTTCACTGGATTTGTATAGAAGTCAGATTGGTCAATAAAATCATACAACAAACCTGATTTTTCACGGTTAGCTGCTTCCATTTTATCAACACCACCAAAGGCTTTCACCCATTCAAACACAAGTTTTGAAATGTAAATGTTGTATGCTGGTGGTGTATTGTAAAGAGAACCCGCTTCTGCTTGAATACGGTAATCAAGCATGGCAGAAAGGGCTGGTTCATCATTCAAGAAATCTTCACGAACAATAACAACAGTTACCCCAGCAGGACCAATGTTCTTTTGAGCACCTGCGTAAATCAAAGCAAAATCTTCAACATTGTAACGCACTGCCAAAATATTTGAAGACATATCTGCTACAATTGGGACACCATTTGTATCTGGAAGGTCATAAATTGCTGTTCCTTCAATGGTATTATTTGTTGTAATATGAACATAAGCTGCATCAGGATCAATATCTTTAGGATCAAATGTTGGGATATGATCATAAACAGTATCTTCAGACGAAGCTAGTAGCAATGGTTCAAAAGGAACAGTTTTGGACAATTTAACAGCTTCTGCATAAGCTTTTTTACCCCACGATCCACCAACTAGATAATATGCCTTACGTCCCTTAGCAAGGTTTAAAGGAAGCATTGTAAATTGTGTAGATGCTCCACCTTGGAGGAACATCACTTTATAATTATCAGGAATTGCCATCAATTCACGCAATAATTGTTCTGCTTCTTTAATGATATTATCAAACTCTTTGGAACGGTGGGACATTTCTAAAACACTCATGCCGCTACCTTGGTAGTCAAGCATTTCACGCTGTGCTTGTTCAAGCACTGGTTTCGGTAACACTGCAGGACCTGCAGAGAAATTGTAAATTGTCATAAAAATACCTCCGTATAATGGTATAAATTATAACACAATTTTCTGAATTTTGTAAAGATTTTTGAGATTTTTTACACAATTTATTTATATGATAATCATGTTATAATAATAGATAGTAAAAAATTTAAGGAGTAAAAATGATTATCAAAGAATTCTGCGCTGAAAATACTACGCTTCTCAATCAGCTTGATCAATCTGTTAAGCGTGTCGAACTTTGTGATAATTTAGCTGTTGGTGGAACAACTCCATCTTATGGTGTTATTAAAGAAGCTGCTCGTTATCTACATGAAAAAGAAATCACACTAGCTACAATGATTCGTCCTCGTGGCGGTAACTTTGTCTACAACGATAGCGAACTTCGCATTATGGAAGATGATATTATCCGTGCTGTCGAACTTGAAAGTGATAGTTTAGTTTTAGGATTACTCACTGAAGACAATCATATTGACCAAGATGGTATTGAGCAACTTCTTCCATCTACACAAGGGTTACCACTTGTTTTCCATATGGCATTTGACCAAATTCCTCGTGAAGACCAAAAAGAAGCTCTTGACCAACTGGTTGAATTAGGTTTCGTGCGTATTTTGACACACGGTTCTGCTCAAAATAATGATATTTTTGAAAATGTTGATTACCTTAAAGAACTGGTTGAGTACGCTGACGGTCGTATTGAAATCATGATTGGTGGTGGCGTTACAGCTGATAACTATCAAGAACTGATTGAAAAAACTGGTGCTCAAGCTGCACACGGCACAAAAATTTGCTAAAAGAGGTTACCAACCTCTTTTTTTATACCAAAAAACCCGAATCCTTTAAGAATTCAGGTTTTCTACCACTATTTTTGCTTGACTAAACTTCGGAGATTTATGAGTTAAACGGCATCACCACCTCGTTCTCCTGTTCGAATACGGATGACTTCTTCAATTGGAATAATGAAAATTTTTCCATCACCAACTTCTCCTGTACGAACAGCTTTACAGATAATATCTACAATTTCATCAACGGCAGCATCGTGTGTGACAATTTCAACTTTTACTTTAGCTAATAAAGTCGGAATAATTTTTTGACCACGAACATATTCAGCAAAGCCGCGTTGATTTCCATAACCAAGAACTTGACTAACTGTCATTCCTTTTGTGAAGCCTGCTTTAGACAAGGCATCTTTTAGATCTTCCAAACGATCTGAACGAATAATCGCCTCTATTTTTTTCATACCAAAACTTCCTTTCTGAACTCTGTTATTGTAACTGATTTATTAGGTCAAAACAACTTTTAAACGATTCTTATGAATCAAGTCCCATAAAGGTTGGGTAAGCTGTTTCTTCGTGTTCACTATCATCAAGACCAATAGCTTCTGCACGGTCTTCAACACGAATACTTGTAAAGATTGAAATCACTTTAATAATAACAAAAGTAGCTACAGCTGACCAAACAATTGTGAAAATAATAGCTGCTATTGTTACTAAAAAGAGATGAGCATTACCATAAATCAAGCCAATATTGTTTCCATCAAGGGCAAGTTCTGGTGTTGTGAAAAGTCCTGTTACCAAACCACCAAAGATACCTCCGATACCATGACAACCAAAGGCATCTAAAGCATCATCATAACCAAATTTGCTCTTAAGAACTGAAATAGCGAAATAACAAATTGGACTAACACAAAGACCAATGAGAAGAGAACTCCAAGTTGAAACAAAACCTGCACCTGGTGTGATAGCAACAAGCCCTGCTACTAAACCAGTTGATGCTCCAACAAGTGAGAATTTTCCAGTTAATACTTTTTCAACAATCAACCAAGAAAGCATAGCTGCCGCTGCTGAAATATGTGTTGTGACAAAGGCATGAACAGCAAGTCCGTCTGCTGCAAGAGCAGAACCAGCATTGAAACCAAACCAACCGAACCATAGAAGACCTGCACCAAGGAAAACAAACGGAACATTGTGAGGACGGTATTCTAAGCGGTTATAATCACGACGTTTTCCAAGTACTAAAGCTAAAACTAAACCTGAAACCCCAGAAGTAATATGAACAACATCACCACCGGCAAAGTCAATTGTTCCCCATTGAGCAAGAAGTCCTTCGTCCCAAACCATATGAGCAAATGGGAAATAAACCAAGAGAAGCCAGAAAATGATGAAAATAATCAAAGGTGTAAAACGCATGCGCCCTGCTGCCGCTCCTGTTAAAATGGCAACAGTAATGATTGGAAACATCATTTGAAAAGCTGCAAACAACGCATCAGGAATTTCTAACCCACGTGTACTAGCTGTCTCGCTAACACCGTTGAAAAAGAGATGCGAGAAATTACCAATAAGGCTTCCATCACCACCAAATGAAAGGGAATAACCACAAATCATCCACATTACTGAAGCAACAGCAATTGGAATCACACACATCATCATTGTATTAATGACATTTTTGCGTCTCCCTAAACCACCATAGAAGAATGCTAAACCTGGTGTCATCAAAAATACTAGGCCAGCACAGATAATCATAAAAGCTATACTTCCTGCATCCATATCAAAAACTCCTTATATTCTAAGACTTTAAATTTTAAAGTCGATTTTCTAAAATACTACAACAGGTGTTGCGAGATTTTATGTTAGATAATATAACATTATTTTTTGAGTAAGTAAAGTGTTTTTTGACGATTTTTCTGAATTTTCTGTATTTATAACATGAAATGTTAGTCCTATTTTTAGCTCAAAAAGCGCTTAATAGCATTGATAATACTGACTTTGTAGATTTTTAACTTTGACATAAAATGTCAGTTTGGTCTTTGATTTTTATATAACCTCCTATGTTATATTTTCTAACATATATTTGTTAGAGTAAACAAAAAAACTGGCTTTCGCCAGCTTTTTATCTATGTTATCCTTCTTTTAGAGATGATGGTAAGCGTTGTAAACATCTTGACGATTTAGACCATAAGTCTTCGCAACTTTTTTAATTGCTTGATTTGGCTTTTCACCCGATTCAACCAAGTCAGCAACGAGTTCTGCTAAATCTAAATCTTCCGCATTCTCTTCTGAGATTACTGTTCCATCTTGACCAGATACGATAATCAAGCATTCTCCTTTTAAAGGATTTTCTGAAATGTATTCTAAGATTTCTGAAATGTGACCACGTTGGTATTCTTCATAGAGTTTGGTTAATTCACGAACCAAAACAACTTGTCTGTCACCATAAACTGCTAACATATTTTCCAATGTATCAGCTACTCGGTAAGGTGATTCATAGAAAATTTGAGTTTCAGGATAGGCTTTTTTAGTTTCAAAAAATTCTTTTTGTTGTTTAGCTTTTCTTGGTAAAAAACCATAGAAGATATGTGGTTGCGGAGCTAAGCCACTAGCAATAAGTGCTGTAATACCAGCTGAAGCTCCAGGTATCGCAACAACAGGAATATCCTCAGCGATAGCTGCCTTTACCAAATCATGCCCTGGGTCCGAAATTGAAGGCATCCCTGCATCAGAAACCTGAGCTAAAATCTTGCCTTCTTTTAATAAAGCAATCAATTCTGGAATTTTTTCATAGGCATTATGCTCATGAAAACTAATTTGTTTTGCTGAAATCTCAAAATGCTTGAGCAAAAGTCCTGTATTACGAGTATCTTCTGCACAAACAAAATCAGCATTTTTCAACATTTCTACCGCACGGTAAGTCATATCTTGAAGATTACCGATTGGTGTTGGCACTAGATAAAGCTTCCCATATGGGCTTTGTTTTTTAAAGCTTTTTTGTACTTTCATAGAAGTCACTCCCTGTCTAAGACTTCCATACAGAACATACATTCTTCATCGTTTTCACGACGTTGTCCGTAGTAATCGTTACAGATATGGAAGCCATCATGATAAATCCCTTCAATGTAACGTTTACCTTGTTTAGAAGTCTTAGCAGGCGTATCATGTTCGAGTTGAGCCAATCGCGTGCGTAATTTATCATTTTCAAGTCGCAATGCTGTATTTTCTTCCAACAATGATTGCACTTGTTTTTTCATGGCTTCAATTTCTGCCAAGGTAATCATTAAATTTTGTGAGAAACCATCAAAGGCATCAAATAATTCTTTTTTATCCACGTACTTTGACCTCCTCTAAAGCATAGGTTAAAAGAGTATGTCTTTCTGGCAAACGAACTTTTATCGTATCAGAAAAGACATCAATCCCTGCGACAACTCCCAAGCCATCAACTGTTTCAATCTCCGTTCCCACATCAGGGAATTTTTCCTTAGAGGTTTTGTAAAAGTCATCTTCAAAACTCAAACAACACATCAAACGCCCACAGATACCTGCTGTTTTTCCTGTACTGAGAGACATTCCTTGATTTTTAACCATTTTAATGGAAACTGGTGGAAATTCTCCCAAGAAACTTGAACAGCAAAGGGCACGACCACAAGGACCTACGCCACCGTAAACTTTAGCTTCTTCTCGGCTATTGATTTGACGAAGTTCGATTCTTGTTTTAAAATGACTTGCTAAATCACGCAATAATTGACGAAAATCAACACGCTCTTCAGCTGAAAAAGTGATAAGAACATAACTTCTTTCTAATGGAAAAATGATATCAATCACTTTCATTTTAAGGTCATTAGCTAAAATCAAATCATTGACTGTAGAAAAAGATTGTTTCGCCAACTCAGCGTTTTCTTGGTAAGCTTGCAAATCTTTCTCGTTTGCCAAACGCAAAACTTGATCCATTTCAGCTGGCAATTTAGTGTCATCCTGCGTTTCGTTACTTGTAATGACTTGCGCTAGACGACATCCCTTTTTATTTTTAATGACGACACAATCGCCAATGTTATATTTTTTAGTTGGCACAACATAGACAACGCTGCCCGTTTCTTCGTATTTTACACTTAATACTTCTGTCATGAAATCACCATATATTCTAGCGCATTTTGGAAACTAACGTTGCTTTTCCACATTTGCTGCGCTTTATAACTTTTTTCTAAGTAAACCAGACTTGCTTTTTGGTTAAATTGCTTCGCTAAAAATAACGGCAACAGTTGAAAAACAAGTTCCTGCTCCGATTTTTCTAAAGCAGCTTGAACCAAACGCCCTGTTTCTAAATAAGCTAGCATTTTTTCCTTAAAAAGAACTGTGACAAAACGCTCGCAAGTTTGAATTAAATCCAAAACTTTCTTATCTTGCATGAGCTCATCCAAGTGATTAGGTGTTTTAGCGAGTTCAGCTAAGACTTCTGCTTGTGTTTTTAAAATGCCAGCTTTTTCAGCTTGTTCAACCAAAAGTGATTTATTTTTAGGAAAACGGAAAATTTGTGTTCGACTTTTAATTGTCGGTAAAACCTTGTTTTCATCACTTGTCAATAAAATCATATAAGACGAACTTTGTGGTTCTTCGATGAATTTCAAAAGACTATTAGCTGCATTAACATGCATTTTTTCACAATCTTGAATAATGAAAACTTGCGATTTTCCTTCAAAACCTGAGCGTGAAAAGTCTCGCATTAATTCACGAATCGTATCCGTCTTTATAACCTGACCACTTGGTTTAACAATTTTGACATCCGAAAATTCGTTTTCTGCAATTAACTGGCATTCACGGCATTTTCCACAAGGTAAGCCATCTTGTAAATTCTCACAAAAGCGGCTTTTAGCGAGGTAAAGGGCAAAATCTAGACTCGCAAAATCCCCTGAAAAAAGATAGGCGTGGTTCATCCTATCTGACTTCAAAATTTGATTAAACTCTTTAAAAAGTTGGGGTTGCAAGTACTCTAAATCCATCTAAATTCCTCTATTATTTTTCAGCCAACTGTTCAAGAATAAGACGAAGCGCTTCTGACACAACATCATCTAATTTTTGTGATGCATCAATGGTTACAATGCGTTCTTCTTGCTCAGCCAAAGCTAAATAACCTTCTCTCACTCGCTTATGCATGTCTAATTTTTCCAAATCAAGACGATTAACCTCACGGTCAGCATTTTTAGCGATACGAGCTAAACCGATTTCTGATTCAACATCAAAATAAAGCGTCAATTCTGGTTTTCTGCCATCAGTCGCAAAATCATTCAGTCTTGCAATAATATCTTTATCTAGACCACGACCTGCGCCCTGATAAGCAATCGAACTGTCAATAAAACGGTCAATCAAGACCACTTTACCAGCTTCTAAAGCTGGCAAAACCTTCTCAACGTAGTGCTGACGACGAGCTGCCATATACAAGAGCAACTCTGTCTTACTATCCATAGCAACATGTTTAACATCTAAAATAACATCACGAATGCGCTCTGCGATTTCAACACCACCAGGTTCACGTGTGGTTACAATATCATAGCCCTTTTCTTGTAAAGCAGGAAGAACGTTTTCTAAAACTGTTGTTTTTCCAGCACCATCTGGGCCTTCAAATGAAATGATTATACCGTTTTTCATGAAAATTCCTTAAAAAATTTTTTATAATTCTATTTTATCAAAAAACAAGCAAAATTAACACTAGCAAATTTGCTGACTTACCTGTTTTAACGACAACGTAAAAACATCACTGCTTTACGTGTTTTTATATCTTATTTCCTAAAAAAACAGAATCTAGTTTGAAACCAAATCCTGCTTTTTCAGTTCAATTATTAACTCTCAATCAATCCAATGATTTTGCTGCTGTTAACTCAATAGCATCAACTTGGATACCTTGAGCAACTAATTTTTGTTTCAACTGGTCTAAGTCTGCTTTGCCATCAATTTGAATTTCAATTGCAACTTTTCCAGACTTACGGGTAGCAACTACTGTACGTTTGATATTGAGATTATCCCCTGAAATAGTATCAACAATTTTCGCCAAAGTTCCAACTGTATCATCAGCTGTAATCGCGACACGGACACCTTCTTCACCATAACCAGAAATTTCAAGGAAAGCTTTGAAAACATCTTTATCCGTAATCACACCATAAACTTGACAATTTTCAACAACTGGAAGAATCCCAACATAATTCTTCATCATGGCATAAATAGCATCTTCTAAGCTAGCATATGGTGAAACAGTCACAACATCACGAATCATCACATCGCGAATCTTAGTTTTATTGAGCAAGTAATTCATCTCATAAATAGACAAAGTTGTTGCCTTTGATGGGCTAGCTTCAGCCATTGTTCTTTCAGTAACAATCCCAACCAGTTTATCATTTTCAATGACAGGCAAACGACGTAAACCTTGCTCTCTCATCATATCAGCCGCATGTGCCACTGTAGTATCAGGAGATACATAAACAACCTTTTTAGTCATAAAATCTTTTACTGCCATAACAATTCTCCGCATTATTTTCTTAAGCTTATTATACCATAAACCGCAAACGGTTACAGCAAAGATTGAAAAAATAATGAAAATAAATCACAAAATTGATTTTAAAATCTCAACAAACTTTAACTCGAACTTCTCCATTGAGTGCAGCAAAAAAAGCCTGAGATTATTTCTCAGACTCTATTTATTAATATTATCCACCGAGATAAGCTTTACGAACTTCTTCGGATTCTAACAATTCTTTACCTGTTCCTGAAAGAACGATTTTACCTGTTTCCAAAACATAACCACGGTCAGCAATTGCTAACGCTTTGTTGGCATTTTGTTCAATCAACAAGACTGTTGTACCTTGTTTTTGGATATCTTGAATAATATCAAAAATTTCTTGAATGAAAATCGGTGCAAGACCCATTGATGGTTCATCAAGAAGAAGTAATTTAGGTTGGCTCATCAAAGCACGCCCCATAGCAAGCATTTGTTGTTCACCACCTGAAAGGGTAGCTGCGTCTTGCGACTTACGTTCTTCCAAACGAGGGAAACGGTCAAATACTTTCTTCAAGTTCTTTTGATTTTCTTCACGGTCATTACGCAAAAATGCTCCCAATTCAAGGTTTTCAAGTACTGTCAACCCTGGAAAGACATGACGTCCTTCAGGAACTTGTGATAAACCATTAGCAACAATTCTACGAGCTGGTTCTTTTTGAATTTCTTGACCTAAGAACTCAATTTTACCAGCACTTGGACGAACCAAACCAGAAATCGTACGAAGAATAGATGTCTTACCAGCACCATTGGCACCGATAAGTGTTACAACTTCACCTTCGTTAACTTCAAAAGAAACATCTTTGACAGCTTGGATAACGCCATAGTGAACTGATAAATTATCAACTTTTAACATCGCCATTATCCTTCACCTCCAAGATAAGCTTCAATAACACGTTGATTATTTTTAATTTCATCAGGTGTTCCATGAGCGATTAAACGTCCGTATTCAAGAACGTAGATACGCTCAGTAACTTCCATAACAAGACTCATATCATGTTCAATAAGCATGATAGTAATATCAAATTCTTCCTTGATTTGACGGATTAACTGTGTCAATTCTGCTGTTTCTTGTGGGTTCATCCCAGCAGCAGGTTCGTCCAAGAAAAGAATTTTTGGCTCTGTTGCCAATGCGCGTACAATTTCCAAACGGCGTTGTTGTCCATAAGGAAGATTTTTAGCTAAGGTATCTGCATCCCCATCCAAATCAAAGATAGCAAGCAAATCCATAGCTTTTTGACGAAGTTCTTCTTCACTTTGATAGAATTTTGGTAAACGAAGAAAACTTGCCAAGACGTGTGATTTATTTTGGTTTGCCATACCAACAAGTACATTTTCCAAAACAGTCATATCTTTAAAAAGACGAATATTTTGGAATGTACGTGATAGACCAAGTGATGCAATTTTATAAGGTTTCTTTCCGTTAAGTAGTGTACCATCTAGAGAAACAGAACCTTCACTTGGTTCGTAAACACCTGTCAAAAGGTTAAAAAGTGTTGTTTTACCAGCACCATTGGGACCGATAAGCCCAACTAATTCTCCTTTATCTAGGTGCATTGTGACATCGCCAACGGCAGTCAAACCACCAAAGTTTTTAGTTAAATTTTTAACATCAAGAAGTGCCATTAATCATTGCCCCCCTTAGTTTTATTGAAGAATCGTGATAGTGTGAATTCTTTTGTTCCTAGAAGTCCTCCTGGACGGAAAATCATCACTAAAATCAAGGCAAGTGAATAGATAATCATACGAAGGTTTGAAACATTTTGCAAGAACATGTTAAGAATACCTAAAACGATAGCTGCTAGAATGGTTCCTGTAATTGAACCTAGACCACCAAGTACGGCAATAATCAAGTAATCAATTGATTTCATGATTGTAAAGTCTTTTGGCACAACTGTTCCGATGTAACCAACGTAAAGTGATCCTGCAATAGCTGAAATAATAGCTCCCATTACAAAAATCAAAACTTTCATTCTTGTAACGTTAACACCCATTGCTTCTGCTGCAATTTCATCTTCACGAACAGAAATAACTTGACGACCAATAGATGAACGCAAGAAATTCAAAATCAAAATTGTAACAGCTGCAACAAAGATGAAGATAACAGGCCATGTTGTATATGGTAAAATTCCTGTCAAACCAGCGGCACCATTTGTCAAATCACCACCATTGACAATGAAAATACGGATAATTTCAGCCATACCAAGTGTCGCAATTGCAAGATAATCGCCCTTTAATCGAAGGGTTGGAATACCAAACACAAGAGCGACAATAACAGCAATAACAATTCCTACAAGCATTGAGAAATAGAAACCGCCATAAGTTGGATTTTGTTGTGTGATAATAGCTGTTGCATAAGCACCAATTGCCATAAACCCAGCTTGACCAAGTGTGAATTGTCCTGAGAAACCAAGTACAAGGTTTGTACCAAGTCCCATTAAGATACTAATTCCAATTCCCATGAGAATTTGAATATAGTAAAGATTCAAGATATTAGTTGTTGCTAAAAATTCCAAAACTCCAAAGAGAACAACAATCAAGGCAAGCCAAGAAAGATTGATTTTTAGATTCTTTTTCATTTTCTACACCTTCTCTTTCACGTTTTTGCCAAGGATACCAGCAGGTCTTACCAACAAGATGATAATTAAGACACCGTAAACAATGGCATCACGATAACTTGAAAAGTTGAGTGCGATTGATAAAGTTTCCAAAATACCAATAACAAACCCACCAAGAGCTGCCCCTGGAATAATTCCGATACCACCAAGTACAGCTGCAACGAATGCTTTAATACCAGGTGTCATACCCATCAATGGTTCAATTGAGTTATAGTAAAGTCCAATTAAGACACCAGCAGCACCAGCAAGTGCTGAACCAAGAGCGAAAGTGAAACTGATAGTTGAATTAACATTAATCCCCATCAATTCAGCAGCGTCACTATCAACAGATACGGCACGCATCGCTTTCCCCATTTTTGTTTTTTGAACAATCAGTTGCAAAGCAACCATCAAAACAAGGGAAACCACCAAAATCAACAATTGAATATTTGTTATCGTTACAGAGCCGATTTTGTAACTTACAATATCAATTGCTTGCGGGAATGAACGTGTATTGGCTCCAACCAAGAAAACCATACCGTATTCAAGGAAGAATGACACACCAATCGCTGTAATCAAGGCAGCAATACGTGTTGAGTGACGTAGTGGTCGATACGCCAAAAATTCAATTACCATTCCTAGGCAAGCTGTCACAATCATTGTGAAAATAAGGGCAAGCCAGAAATTCATATGAAGGCTACTAATAGCATAGTAACCAATAAATGCACCTAGCATATAAATATCGCCATGAGCAAAGTTAATTAATTTAATAATCCCATAAACCATGGTATAACCAAGAGCAAGTAACGCATAGATACTTCCCAGAATAATACCATTAACCAGTTGTTGGGGGAGCTGTTCTAAAAACATATAATACCAAACTTTCTAGTTATGTGATATAAAAGCTAAAGGAAAACTACCCTCTAGTTATCTCCTGTAATTTCAACGGCTTCAGCCGAATCTTCGACACCATCTTTCATCTTAACCATCAAAGCTGTCTTGATTGGGTTGTGGTCTTCGTCGATAGTCATTGTACCAGTAACCCCTTCAAAGTCTGTTAGATTAGCCAAGTTATCAGCGATGTCAATTGAAGTTTTCGCTCCTTCTGCTGCTTTTGCAATCATGTAAACAGAGTCATAAGCAAGCGCTGCAAACATATTTGGCTCTGAACCATATTTTTCTTTATAAGCAGCGATAAATTCTGTTGCTTTATCTGAAAGAGCTGTTTTTGTTGAATAGCCTGATACGTAATACACATTATTGGTATTAGCGGCACCTGCTAAATCAGCGAAGCTATCATCATTGAAACCATCAGGTCCTAAGATTGGAACATCAATTCCCATATCACGCGCTTGTTTTGTGATAATACCAGTTTCTGTGTAATAACCTGGCATGACAATCGCATCATAGTCTAAATCTTTAATCTTTGTTAAAGCTGATTGGAAATCCTTATCCCCTGAAGCAAATGTTGCTGTTGCAACAATTTCACCTTGATATTTTTCTTTGAACTCTTCTGCAATCCCTTTAGCATAGTCACTTGAGTTGTCATAGTAAAGAACAACTTTTTTAGCATTCAAGTTTTCATAAGCATATTGTGCTAAAACTTGACCTTGGAAACTATCTTGGAAAGTTGTACGGAAGACGTATTTTTTAACACCATTACTATCAACAGTCAAATCATCTTGCGTACCACTAGGTGTCAACAAAGGAACACCTGTTTTTTGGGCATTCAAACTAGCTGCTGAAACAGCACCTGATGTTGCAGGACCAATCATGGCATTAACTTGACTTTGAATTGCCAAGTTAGTGGCTGCTGTTGAGGCTTCTGCATTTTCAGATTTATTATCCTTTGTAACGAGTTCGATTTGTTTACCATCAACACCGCCAGCTTTATTAATCTCTTCAACGGCAAGTTTAATACCATTGTTTTCGGCATTACCATAAGCAGCTACGGCACCTGTCAATTCAAGGTTAACACCAATTTTCAAAGTATCACCAATCGTTGTCCCTGTAGCGTTTGCAGTAACGTCTGGTGACTTGCTGCAGGCTGCTAAAGCAATTGAGGCTAAAAAAGTTAGCGCTGTGAGCGCAATCTTTTTATGCATAAGAATTTCTCTCCTTAAATTTCTAATAAAAAGTTACTTCAGAGAATACTGAATTATCAGAAAATTGTCAATATTCTTTGCGTACTTTTTTCTCATACAAGATTATATTATATCAAAAACGAGCTAAATTGCCTACAAAATCTTTATCAATATTATCAAATTGTGACAAAGAAACCTCTTTCACAAATTTTAATTCTGAAATTTCTTTAGCAATCGCTTTAGCGTCTTCTTTATTAACATACAAAACTTGGTAATGCATTTTACGTGAATGGTAAAGGACATCACCATATTTATTAAGTTTTCTCGCATCACGATTATAGTACAAATAAACGATTATCCCCTGACGTTCTTGTTTTTCAAACATGTTTTTTCCTTCCCCCTTTACTACAATTTCCATGGTGTGATTTATGTGGCGCCAATGGCAAACCTGTATCTACAAAAATATCAGATGAAATAGCCGATGAGATTTTTTGTGATAGTTCTGCCAAATTTTTTTGAACAGCAACCTCACATTGCCTCAACTGACTTACTTTTTCATCGACATCAATAGCCCTTTTTTCTTTTAAAAGCTGATGCCGTAGGTCAGCAACTTCTGGTCGGAAAGCCGCATACGATTTGACATCTTCATATTGTTGTTTTAACGCTTGAAAATGTGCAATCTTTTTTTGAAGTGCAGTATCTGCTAAAAAACTCTCTTGAGCTTTTTGATACTGTTTGACACTTTCTAATTCAAGAAAGGAGACAACCACTTCATCGACAGCCTCATCGATATCAAATAATTGTTCATCAATTGTCAACATAAATCGATTATACCACAATTGCTAAAAAATGTATTCTTGGTCAGCTCGCAAAAAAAGCCTGCTTGAAAGCAGGCTTTAACTATTATTAATTGTTTAGTTCAATTCGTTGTTTACCATGATTTCATCGATGAAGCCATATTCAAGTGTTTCTTGGGCACTCATCCAGTTATCACGTTCAGCATCGGCATGGACTTTTTCCAAAGTTTGTCCTGAATTATCAGCCAAAATTTGTTCCAAGTTTTGACGTGTTTTCAAAAGGTGTTCAGCAGCAATTGCCATATCTGTTTGTTGTGTACCGCCACCAGTACCACCCATTGGTTGGTGAATCATGTATTCCGCATTTGGTAACATGAATCGTTTACCTTTAGTACCAGATGATGCGATGATAGTTCCCATCGAAGCTGCCATCCCCATAACAATTGTTTGAACATCAGATTTAATGAAGTTCATTGTATCAACAATTGCAAGACCAGCAGAAACTGAACCACCAGGTGTATTAACATAAAGATAAATATCTTTAGTATTATCTTGCGCATCAAGGAATAAAAGTTGTGCAATGATAGAATTTGCCATATTATCTTCAACTGGTCCAGTCAACATGATAATACGGTCTTTCAAAAGGCGTGAATAAATATCGTATGAGCGTTCGCCACGGCTCGTTTGTTCAATAACTACAGGAATCATATGTTTTCTCCTTTATCAAGATACACAGGGCAAACGCAAGTAAAAAGGAACACCTTAATCCTACCTAGCCCTTGTTTATTTTAATAATCAATCTGAAACTATTATAGTCAATTGGTCAAAAAAGGTCAAATAAAAAACGTTAATAATTGACTTTTTCCTGAAGTAAAATAGCTTGCTTGTCTTTTTTAGGCTGATAAGACACTAAAAGCACACCAATAAAAATCAAAGCTGTTCCAAGATAAGCTACTCTGCTCAGCCATTCACCAAAAAATAGAAGGGCAAAAAATGCCGTAAAAATAGGTTCTAGCGAAAACATAAAACTAGTGAATTCTGCGCTGACGTAAGCTTGAACAATGGTTTGCATCACCCAACCATAAGCTGAACAAATCAATGCTAAGCCAAGGACAGAAGCCCAAACCATCCCAGTATGAGGTAAAACAGGTGTTTCAAGCGCAAACGTTCCTATCAAAGCGTATAAGCTAGCAAATCCCAATTGCCAAATACCCAAGCTCATCGCATCTACTCGCTCAACAAAATGTTTAGAGAGAATGATATAGATAGCATACAAAGCTGCAGCCATTAGACACATAATCGCGCCGAAATTAAATTGCGATAAATCGGCACCAGTCAATAAAAAAAGCCCTGATAAAACAATCAGAATTGCTACCACTGTCTTTAAATCTGGCATTTTTCGTGTCGTAATCGCCTGAATAATAGGAACAATAACTACCGTAGTAGAAGCCAGAAATCCTGCCGTCGAAGCTGATGTATCAATAACACCAACAACTAAACCATAAAAGACAGCAAATATTAACAATCCCGCAAATGCACTGTAAATCATCAATTCCCAAGAAAAAGTCTTTCGTAAATGGCGGAAAAAAAGCAAAATGAGCGCAATAAAAGCCACCCCACAGCGCAAAGCGACTAATTCTATAGATGGAATTTCAGAGGCTCCAAGTGCCACAAAAAGATAAGACATTCCCCAGGCAAGAGGAACAGTCGCCGAAAATAATTTAGCGTATTTTTGAATCATAACGTCACCCCAAGATTCTTCATTTCTTGTTTAATTATAAGTTGATATTAGTCATAAGTAAAATTAAAGTTTATAATATAAGTATCAGTTTTACTTATCAGGAGATAACAGTTATGGTTTCAAAATATGCTATTTTTTGCTCAGTTATTGAATTGAGGTCATTTACCAAAACAGCTAAGCAATTAAGTTACTCACAAAGCGCTGTCAGTCAGACAATTAAAAATCTTGAGGAAGAGATTGGAACCCGCTTACTAACACGTGGCAATGAGGGAATAAGCCTCACAAAAGATGGACAAACACTTTACCCTTATTTTCAGCAAATCGTCCAAGGCGAAAATCAGCTAAGTAAGAAAATCAAGGAATTACAAGGTTTGGATAAAGCCGAGATACGTATTGGAATTTTCACGTCAGCTAGCCGAAATTTCATTTTACCTTTTATCAAAGAATTCAAGGCTAATCACCCAACTGTAAATTTTGTGCTCAAACAAGGAGAATATACTAGTATTCACCAATGGTTGGAAACGGGGCAAGTTGATTTAGGGTTTACTCATATGGACTACGTCGGGCAATTGCAATCACACCCCCTCTACCAAGATTGCCTCTATGCAGTCTTACCTAGCAAACATCCCTTAGCACAGCAGGAAAAAATCTCGTTAGCTGATTTAGCCAAGACAGAGTTAATCCTACTTGACGAAGGTGAACACAGTTTGACACGCACAGCCTTTGCTAAAGAAAATATCGTGCCAAACTTTACCTATGAAATTTATGACGACTATACAATATTAGAAATGATTCGACAAGGATTAGGAGCTAGTTTGCTTTATGAAAATTTTCTTGAGGGCTTATCTCTTAAAGATTTAGCTGTTCGTCAGATTAGCGAAAATCCTTTTAGAACCGTTGTTCTAGCATGGAAAAATTGGCAAACCCTCCCCTTAGCAGCACAGCAATTTGCTCAAAATATTTCTAGTGATATCCATGATTAATAAAAAAGTTTGCGTTCTATAATGAACGCAAACTTTTTTTATTGTTAATTAAGCAGTCTGGCTTAATCTTATTTTGTACCGAATAGACGGTCACCAGCGTCACCAAGACCTGGAACGATGTAACCATTTTCGTTAAGTTTTTCATCAAGAGCAGCTGTGTAAATGTCAATGTCTGGATGTGCTTCTTGAAGTGCTTTAACACCTTCTGGTGCAGATACTAAACAAACAAATTTGATGTTGGCAGCGCCACGTTTTTTAAGAGAATCTACTGCCAAAATAGCTGAACCACCTGTAGCAAGCATTGGGTCAACAACGAAAATTTGGCGTTGATCGATATCTTCTGGTAATTTCACAAGGTATTCAACAGGTTGTAATGTTTCTTCATCACGATACATTCCGATATGACCAACTTTAGCCGCTGGAACAAGACTAAGGAAGCCATCAACCATACCAATACCAGCACGTAAAATAGGAACAATTGCTAATTTTTTACCAGCTAATTGTTTTTGAGTTGTTTTTGTAATTGGTGTTTCGATTTCAACATCTTCAAGTGGAAGGTCACGTGACACTTCGTAACCCATAAGCATTGCGATTTCGTTAACTAATTCACGGAAATCTTTAGTTGAAGTTGTTGAACGACGTAAAATTGATAATTTGTGTTGGATAAGTGGGTGTGAGATAACTTGGAATTTTCCCATGATGTACTCCTTTTATACTGAATTTAGTTTAACCTTATCAATTATAGCAGAAAATACTAAAATATGCTCATTAATTATGACGAATGTCACAATTTTTTAAAATTACTGTACTCTTCCAAATATAAAAAGCAGACCTATGCCTGCTTAACTCCAAATTTATTTTCCAAAGACATTTGCGATACGTTTGCTAGCTTCTTTAATAGTTTCTAGCGGTGCAGCAACATTTAGACGTGCAAAACTTTTTCCTTCTTTCCCAAAATGTGCTCCATCATTTAGGACAACTTTGGCTTCTTTTTGCAATTTTTCATCCAGTTGTGGTTGCTCAATGTCATAGGCAGAAAAATCAAGCCAAACAAGGTAAGTCCCTTCAGGTTTCATAACCTTAATCTTGGTATTTTTTCCAAAATAATCCACAACATAATTAACATTTTCTTCGATGACTTTTTTCAACTCTTCCAACCAAGGTTTACCATAAGTAAAAGCTGTTTCCGTTGTAATCATTCCCAGGGTCGGAACCTCATGTTGGTTATTAGCTAATTGAACACGTTGGAATTTTTGACGAAGTTTTGAATTTTGGATAATAGCAAAGCTGTTTTTCGTACCAGCAATGTTAAATGTTTTTGTCGCTGATGACAAAATAATCGTAAAATCTTTAAAACGCTCATCAACCGTATTGAAAGAATAGTGTTTATTGCCAAAAAGTGCTAAATCTTGGTGAATCTCATCAGAAATCAAGATAACCCCATGCTTCTCACAAAGTTCACCGATTTTTTGCAATTCTTGTCTTGACCAAACACGACCACCAGGGTTATGCGGACTACAGAAAACGTAAAGTTTGACCTGATTGTCCACAATATCTTTTTCAAGCTGTTCAAAATCAATTTCAAAATGACCATTTTGAATAAGCAACGAATTTTCAACTAGTTTACGGTCGTTCAAGCGAATCGTCCGTGCAAAAGGATAATAGACAGGTGAATTAATCAACACTGCATCTCCTTTTTCAGTAAATGCCTGAATAGCTACTGAAATAGCTGGTACCACACCATCAATAAATGAAATATCGTCCTTTGTGATGTTGTAACCATGCTCATTTTTCTCCCAATCAATCACAGATTGGTATAGCGAATCTTTAAAATAATTATAGCCAAAAATATGTTCTTGACCATAGTTGATAATTGCTTCCTTGATTTCTGGAACAGGCAAGAAATCCATATCAGCCACCCAAAGTTGAAGTAAATCAGGGTCATTTTCGGAAGTTTGCCATTTATAAGTAAAGTGAGTTAAACGATTTGGTCTGGTTGTAAAGTCATATTTTCCCATACTAAGCCTCCAATGCTTGTTTGAGGTCATCAATCAAATCTTCCACATCTTCGATTCCGATGGACAAACGCAATAAATCATTCGTCAATCCATAAGACAATCGAACGTCTTCAGGAATATCAGCGTGCGTTTGCGTTCTTGGGTAAGTGATTAAGCTTTCCACACCACCAAGACTTTCCGCAAATGTGATGATTTCAAGACTATTGATAATAACTGGAATTTTACTATCATCAATTACTTTAAACGAAATCATCCCACCTTTTCCTGTATAAAGAACTTCTTTTACTGTTGGTAAAGTTTCCAGAAAAGCAACAATGTCACGCGCATTTTCTGTTGCTTTTTCCATGCGAAGTTTGAGTGTTTTAAGACCACGCATCAATTGATAAGAATCAAACGGTGAAAGCGTTGGTCCAGTTGTATTGAGATTATAGAAAAGTTTATCATAGATTTCTTTATCATTAGTGATAACAACTCCCGCCAAAACATCATTATGTCCTGCTAGATATTTAGTTGCTGAATGGACAACAATATCAGCTCCAAGAGGAATTGGGTTTTGGTAAATTGGGCTGTAAAATGTATTATCTACGATTAATGTCGCACCATTAGCATGTGCAGCCTTGGCTACTGTTTCAATATCAAATTCAATCATCAAAGGATTGGTTGGTGTTTCAATGTAGACGATGTCTGTATCTGCAGAAATCGCTGCTAAAAGCTCCGCTTCTGTATTAGCGTATTCAAAACTGAAACGTCCTTCTTTTTCCTTGTCATTGAACCAACGGAAAGAACCACCATATAAATCACGAGCGGCAACAACCTTAGCTCCCACAGGAAAAATTTCAAAAGCTAAAACAATGGCACTCATACCAGATGATGTTGCAAGCGCATAGTCTGCTTTTTCAATTGCTGCTAACGTTTTTTCAAGCGTTGCGCGTGTCGGATTTTTCGTTCTTGTATAATCAAATCCTGTTGATTTTCCAAACTCTGGATGTTGGTAAGTTGTTGAAAAATGAATCGGTGCTGCCAATGCTCCCGTTGCTTCATCTGATTTTATTCCTGCATGTGCTAAAATAGTTGCCAATCTACAATCACTTTTCATGGTCTCTCCCCCTTAAAACACTAATCCTATCGGTCTTTAACCGAGGTCTTCAAAAATATATTGACACTATTCTACCATTTATTTAATAAAATGCATGACTTTTCGTTATTCTATTTATTGATAGTTGGCTATAAATAAAAACTATAGCAAAAAAAGCTGAGCACATAGCTCAACCTTTAAATTTATTCCATATGTAGTTTTTGACGAAGAACTTTTGCTCTATTGCCAATTAATTTATCAAGCAGACGAGTTGCAAGAGCAAGGAAGCCATAAACAAGCACACCTATTGCTCCAATCAAAACAATATAAATAACACTACCAATACGTGTTGTCGGACTGACAAACAACTGAAGTCCAACAGTTGCCAAAGCAACAACCACACCCATGATTAATGTCAAAATAGTGACAAGCAACACTCCGCGTCCCAATGCTTTACGATTGAAACGTGTCACCTCATAAATACGATTGAACATTAAAACAATCGGAACAGCTAAACCAATTGCTGTTGAAATGAGTGGACCATAAGCACGGAAAATAAAGATAAATGGCACTTGCAAGATAATCTTAACTACCAAACCATAAACAAAATAACGAATGGCTTTACGATTTTCAAAAAGTGCTTGAAGCATCGGTGCTAAAAGGCTATAAAGTGCAAGGAAAATAACCTGTATCAAAGCCCCTACAAACAGCCAAAGTGCTGTACTATTTGGCGCACCATAGAAAAGCGTATAAACTGGCTGTGCTAAGATGATAGCCCCAAGCAAAGCTGGGAAAAGTACCATACACAACATTTGTAAATTACTAATTACCAAATGCGCAGCTGCTTTTTTATCTTTGTTAACAAAATTCTCTGTTAACAGTGGAATTCCTGCACCACCAATAGCTGTTGCCAAAGAGACTAAAATCATCGTTACTTTATTTGGGTTACTTGATAAGTAAGCATACAAGATTTGAAGTTCTTTGGTACTTTGTGACGTGAACATCTTCATAGTATTGATGAAAGACCATTGGTCAACAATTTGGAAAAGTTGAACTGCTGAACCAGTAATGATAAAAGGAATAGCTTCTTTCAACGTTTCAATAATAATGGCATTCGCATCAATATCAATATCTTCTTTACCGTTAGATAGAATCGCTTGTAATTTTCCTTCACGCCAGAGAAAGAAAATCAGAACAAGGACGCTAGCAATCATACCAATAAAGGCTGCAAAAGTTGATTGCACCACGGCAGTAACGTAATCACCAGAGCCAATTTTCATAATCATGAAAGCAGTTAAAAGCATCCAGATAACACGAATAATCTGCTCTGCAATTTGGCTCATGGCATAAGGTTTTAAATTGTTAAATCCTTGGAAAAAGCCACGGAGAACACTCATCGATGGGAAAAGTAAGAGTGCCCATGAAAGACTCTTCATGACGCGAACCAAATCAGCTCCACCACCACTCCAAGCTGCTAGAATTGGTGAGCCGATATACATAATCGCCCCAAAAATAAATCCAAGCACCAAGGTCAATCTTAAGATTTTACGCAATAAATAATAGCTCGTATCTTCTTGCCCTAAAGTGTTGTACTTAGAAACTTGTTTAGCGATAGCAACAGGAATCCCTGCTGTTGAAATCAGTAAGAAAACGGCGTAAATATTGTAGCCCATTCCAAAAAGTGCATTGGCTTGTTCACCGTGTGTTCCCATCCAAGCATACCAAGGGATAATGTAGAAAGCACCTAAAAGACGGCTAATAAAATTTGAGGCTGTTAACCAAGCCGTCCCACGTACCATCTGCTGCTGCTGTGTCATTTTTGTTTTGTTTTCAGACATAGTAATCTTCCTAATTTTTTAAAATAAGCGTTACTTTTTATTATAAACTTTTGCCTGTGACTTGTAAAACAAAGACATTAAGTCTAAAATAGAGAGTATGATTACACTTGAAAAAACCCTCGACATTCTGAAAAACGACCATAATTTCAGAGAAATCATTTTCCATAACCATTATCGTCTTGACTGGGAAGAAAATCCTACTTTTACTAAGATTAGTTTTGATAGTCGTGACGTTGATGCTCAAACACTTTTCTTTGCCAAAGGAGCTGCTTTTAAAAAAGAATACCTCGAGCAAGCTGCCAAAAATGGTTTGAGTTTTTACGTTAGTCAAGTTGACTACGAGCTTGACATCCCAGCTATTATCGTTACAGATATCAAAAAAGCCATGAGCTTGATTGCCATGGAATTCTACGGTCATCCAGAAAATGATTTGAAAATCATTGCTTTCACTGGTACAAAAGGGAAAACAACAGCGGCATACTTTGCCTATAATATTTTAAAACAAAGTCATAAGCCAGCTATGTTTTCAACCATGAATACAACTTTAGACGGCAAGACATTCTTCAAATCAAAATTAACAACTCCTGAAAGTCTTGACCTTTTCAAAATGATGGCAACCGCTGTAAAAAATGGCATGACTCACCTCATCATGGAAGTGTCTAGTCAAGCTTATCTGGTTGAACGTGTCTATGGCTTAACTTTCGATGTCAGTGCATTTCTCAATATCAGCCCAGACCACATTGGACCGATTGAACACCCAACATTTGAAGATTATTTTTTCCACAAACGTCTTTTGATGGAAAATAGCAAAGCTGTTGTTGTCAATGCTGGCATGGACCACTTTGATGTTGTTGCACAACAAGTCGCTAATACTCCTCATGATTTTTATGGTAAAAATTCTGATAACACCATTGAAAATAGCAGAGCTTTTGACTTTGATGTGACTGGCAAACTAGCAGGACATTATGACATTCAACTCATCGGTTCATTTAACCAAGAAAATGCTGTTGCTGCAGGTCTTGCTTGTCTTCGTTTAGGTACAAGTCTTGAAGATATCAAAAAAGGAATTGCAAAAACAAGTGTTCCTGGTCGTATGGAAGTTATTACCCAACCTAATGGCGCAAAAGTCTTTGTCGATTATGCGCACAACGGAGACAGTCTTGAAAAACTCCTATCTGTCGTTGAAGAACACCAAAAAGGAATGCTTCATTTGATTTTAGGAGCAACAGGTAATAAAGGGGAAAGCCGTCGTGCTGACTTTGCACGTGTCATCAACGCTCACCCAAATCTTCATGTTATCCTAACAGCTGATGACCCTAACTACGAAGACCCACAAGCTATTGCCGAGGAAATTGCTAGTCAAGTGACACGTCCACTGGACATTCAAGTTGACCGTGAAAAAGCCATTGCCCAAGCTATGGCATTAACCGAAAATGAATTGGATGCGGTGATTATTGCTGGTAAAGGAGCTGATGCTTACCAAATCGTAAACGGTGAACGCACAGCTTATGCTGGTGATTTGAACATCGCCAAAAAGTATCTTAATTAAAATGATTTCAAGTATTATTTTGAATAGTTATAATTAATTAAACTTTTATTTAATTTTTGTATAAAATATTTAAAAAAGGCTTTTCAGAGGCCTTTTTTCTTGTTACAATAAAACAACAATTCTCAATTTAGAGTTTTGTTTTAAGAGGAAATTCCTCAAAAATATTTTGAAAGGAGGTTTTTTAATGTCAGAAATTTATGCTGAAAATATCTCAGTAGCTTACGATGATAAAGTGATTATCAATGACTTATCTGTCACCATAGCAAAACAAAAAATCACAACAATTATTGGTGCTAATGGATGTGGTAAATCAACTTTATTAAAAGCATTAACACGTATCCATGCACTCAAAGCAGGACAGGTGTTTATTGATGGTGAAGCTATCGCAAATCTGCCAACTAAAGAAGTTGCCAAAAAAATTGCTTTGCTCCCTCAAATGCTTGAAGCTAGTGAAGGACTTTCAGTATATGAACTTGTTTCATTTGGTCGCTTTCCTCATCAAAAATATTTGGGAAGTTTGACTGAAAAAGATAAAGAGAAAATCAACTGGGCAATGGAAATGACTAAAGTCGCTGAATTTGCCAATGAAAATGTTGATGCTCTCTCAGGTGGACAACGACAACGTGTTTGGATTGCCATGGCTTTAGCCCAAGATACAGACACTATTTTCCTAGATGAGCCAACAACTTATCTAGACATGAACCACCAACTGGAAATCTTGGAACTACTTCAAAAATTAAACCAAGATACCCAGAAAACAATTATAATGGTCTTGCATGATTTGAACTTATCAGCGCGCTTTTCAGATGAATTAATTGCCATGAAAGCTGGTGTTATCAAATATCATGGTAATGCCCAAGAAATTATGACACCAGATATTTTACGTGATATTTTTAATATTGATGCTCAAATTATTCAAGATCCTATACACAATCGCCCTATTTTGCTGACCTATCAGCTCACATAGATTTTGTTAGGAGAAAGAGATATGAAAAAGTTTTTTATCGCTTTAACAACTTTTCTAGCAACATTTGTTCTTGTTGCTTGCCATACCTCATCATCAACTTCAGATGATACTGAATTATCTAGTATGCCCAAAATTACTGGCTTTTCTTACGAAGGAGATATTCCTAAGAATCCTAAAAAAGTCATTAATTTTGCTTACTCATATACAGGCTACCTTCTAGAACTTGGTGTTAATGTTTCTAGTTATTCACTTGATTTAGAAAAAAATAGCCCTGCTTTTGGTGACCAATTAGCCGACGCTGTCCAATTGACATCAGATGACACTGAAGCTATTGCAGCACAAAAACCAGATTTAATTATTGCTTTTTCAACAGATGAAAATCTTGATGATTTGAAAGCTATTGCTCCAGTTTTAGTCATTGAATATGGCAAAAGTGATTTTTTAGAAATGATGACTAATCTTGGAAAAGTTTTTGATAAAGAAGATAAAGCCAAAGAATGGCTCGATAATTGGAAAACCAAAACAGCTGAAGCTAAGGAAGAGCTCAGTCAATATATCGACTCATCAACAACGTTTACCGTTATGGATTTTTATGACAAAGATATCTATCTCTATGGTAATAACTGGGGACGTGGCGGTGAATTGATTTACGATTCACTTGGTTATGCTGCACCGCAAAAAGTTCAAGATGATGTTTTTCCAGCTGGTTGGTTTGGTATCTCACAAGAAGTTCTCGGTGATTACATCGGTGACTACGTTGTATTGAATGTCAGCGATGATACCAAAGAAGCTGCGGCATCTTTAACAGAAAGTGATGTTTGGAATAATATTTCTGCTGTGAAAAATCAGCATGTTTTAGAAGTTGATGAAAGTCTCTTCTACTTCTCTGACCCAATGTCACTTGATAAACAGCTCGACGCTTTCGTTTCAGCAATAAAACAAGCAAATAGCTAAGAACTTTATCAGTAAAAATCTGCCTGCATAGCCATGTTAGGCAGATTTCTACTATTTCCATGAAAGGGAAGCACAATGAAACAACCTTATCTTCTTTTTCAAAAAAATAAGTCAACAAAACTCTGGCTTGTTTTTTTCAGCATCTGCCTTCTTTTTATCTTTGGCTGGTATTTTAGTCTTCGTTTTGGAGCTGTGACCTATTCTAATGCACAGCTAGTGAGTGTTTTAGAACATCCTTTAACGGATTCTAGTTTACAAGATGTGATTTTTGATTTGCGTTTGCCGAGAACACTTGCAGCTATTTTAGTTGGAGCTGCGATGGCTCAATCTGGGGCTATTATTCAAGGTGTCACTCGTAATCCGATTGCTGACCCTGGGCTTCTTGGGATTAACGCTGGGGCTGGTTTGGCATTGGTTGCAGGCTATGCTGTTTTTGGCAGTATGCATTATAGCTTGATTTTAATGGTGTGCTTGCTTGGCGCTGTTTTAGCGGCTCTGTTAGTCTTTGGCTTATCTTACCATCCTAGAAGAGGTTATCAGCAACTTCGTCTGATTTTAGCAGGTGCTATGATTTCAACACTTTTTTCATCACTTGGTCAAGCTATCACTTTGTATTTTGATTTATCAAAGACAGTTATTGGATGGCAATCTGGTGGGCTAGCTCAAATCAATTGGAAAATGTTGGCTATCATCGCTCCGTTTATTCTCCTTGGATTGGTATTAGCGCAGCTATTTTCACATCAATTAACCATTTTAAGTCTTGATGAAACAATCGCAAAAGCACTTGGGCAAAAAACATTTGCCATGACTGTGACTTTTCTCGGTATCGTTGTTATGTTATCGGCAGCTGCTGTTGCTCTTGTTGGAAGTATTGCTTTTGTGGGACTTATTATTCCACATTTTATCAAGATGTTTGTCGCAAAAGACTATCGGATTATCCTTCCTCTGACGGCATTTGCTGGCAGTACATTTATGCTCTGGGTGGACTTGGTTTGTCGAACAATCAATCCACCAGCAGAAACACCGCTTAGTGCAATTATCAGCATTGTTGGCTTGCCATGCTTTTTATGGTTGGTGCGAAAGGGGGAAAATTTATGACCTCAAAACTAAAAATAGTACGTCATTTCACCATTCTCATCCTTTTGTTACTCTTTGTTTTCCTACTATCGTTATCCATGGGATATGCTAATTCATCACTCGTGGAAGTAATTAATGTTTTTTTAGGAAAATCAGACGCAACCATGTCCCTAATTGTCCTACAAATTAGGCTACCACGCATTTTGGCTTGTATGTTAGGCGGAGCTTCGCTAGCAATGTCTGGTGTACTGCTCCAGACACTCACCAAAAATCCCCTAGCTGACTCAGGTATTTTAGGCATTAATACTGGGGCTGGGCTTGTCATTGCTATTATGATTGGGCTTTTAGATATCACAAATCCAATAGTGCTTACTTTACTGCCATTTTTAGCCATGCTAGGTGGTATTCTAACCATTTGCACGGTTTATTTTGTTTCACATCAGAAAAATCAGCCAATCAGTCCGACACGACTTATCATTACTGGCGTTGGTATTTCTAGTTTGCTATCAGGTATCATGGTCTCAATCATTGCTAATCTTGACACGAGCAAAACAGATTATATTGTTTCGTGGCTTAGTGGGAAAGTCACTGGTGGTAATTGGCAAGATCTTGCAATCTTAACACCTATTCTTTTCATCACTTGGTTACTAACCTACAGCCGTAGTTATGCTCTAAATATTATGAGCCTCACTGACGAAACTGCCTTAGCTCTTGGATTACATTTAAAAAGGGAGCGGCTCTACACGTTAATTCTTTCAACGGCTCTAGCTGCGCTTAGCGTTGTCCTTGTTGGTAATATCACCTTTATTGGTTTACTTGCTGGGCATATCACACGCCGCTTATTAGGAAGCGACCATCGTATCAGTCTTCCATCAAGCCTATTAATCGGTATGATATTGCTTTTGATTGCTGATACAATTGGACGTGTTTTCTTGGTCGGAACAGGAATTCCAACAGGAATTGTGGTTTCCGTCATTGGTGCTCCATATTTCCTATACCTTATGATTAAGACAGCTTAAAATCCCTAAACAGTTAGTTTAGGGATTTTTCCTTAATTTTTGCTAGTAAAAATTAAATTGTCTTTGTCAAACAACATGTTTAGTTCATATTTGCCGTCTTCGTTTTTTGAGATGTATCCCAACAATGCCAAAGCTTCTACAAAGATGTCGGGACGTTTTTGAACAACTTCGTCCTTACGACCAAATTTCAAAAGGAAAGTTGTCATATATTTTAAAGCATATTGTGGATTAACGTCACCAAGCAAGTCATACAAAGGCATTTGTGCTGCTGACATCGGCAAATCTTCTTTTAGTTTGAAAAAATAATTCGCCAAAGTTAACTCACTACGAGCGATACTTGTTTTTTCAACAAGCACCAAATCATTAGCCTCATTTGTCAAACGTGTTTCAAAAGTCAGAGCCATCAAGTCATCATAGATAGCACTTTGGTCATCTACAAAAAGTTGACTGTCTAAACTAACATTTTCTAGGCTATCAAACAACTCAAAACCAATCGTATAACGTTTATTATCACGAATAATGTATCCTGCCTGAACGTACTCTTCAATCAAACGGTCAATTTTAGCAACCTCTGGAAATGTTGCTTTGATTTGGCGTAATGTCACATCATCTTCTTGGTAAAGAAAATTAACCAAATCTTGAAAAAAAGTTTGTCGTGTTAATTTATCTGGATTAAAAATATTAATCATCTAATTCTCCTAAGTATTGTAAATTCTCTGATTGTGCTAGCTGACTAGGATTTGTTCCTGGCTGATTTAGTGGAACAGCTACCCCGAGGTCATCATAATACTGCTGCCAAAATGCAGAAATCACATGGTTGTCATCACCAAACTGCATTGGAATCGTTGGAAAAATTGGCAACATTTCAGCAATGTATTGCGAACAATAAAAACCATCATCGTCTGGATAGAAACTGTGATTGTAAGGTCTGCCCAACAAATGGTCTGCTGCTGCCTGAACCTGCTCAGCTTTAATATCTGGATAACGGTAAACAAAAATAGCATGGCTATCATTTTCCAAAAAGTCATTTAACTTCTGCTTAATGACACCCTTATCTTTCGTCGCATGATAAATCATTGCATCAAAATAAATGGCAACATGACTGTACTGTCCTGTTGCTTTTTGAATGGCTTGCGACATCTCTGAAACATCTCGCATAAAAAGTAAATCACCATTCTGCAAATCTCGAATTCTCATGCCTTTATTGTAACAAAAAACAAAAAGGACTGCTATGTCTCACTCTTATCAAAACTAAAAAATTGTAGTCACGTTTGCTAGTATGCTATAATGCCAATATGAAATTACTAATCCCTAACGCCAAAGAATTACTGACAAACCAGGACAGCTTTCCAAATCAAGAATTATCTTCTATGAGTCAAGCTGTTTTAAAAACTATACAAGATTACTCTGCTGAAAAACTAGCTGCTTTTTATAAATTAAATCTTACCAAAGCTGAACAAGAATGGGAACGTTGGCAACGTCTAGCAAGTGGGCAAGCCAAAACTTATCCTGCATGGCTTTTATATGATGGGCTTATGTACCGCTACATGAAACGCACACAGGTAACAACTGCCGAGCAAGACTATTTAAATCAACATCTTCGCATTGCTACTGCTTTGTATGGGTTGATAGCTCCTACGATGCTGATTGCCCCTCATCGTCTTGATTTTCAAGGCAATTTAAAAATCGAAAATACGCCATTAAAACAATTTTGGCGAGAACAATATGATAGTCAAATTCATAAAGATGAGCTAGTAATTTCGCTCCTTTCATCAGAATTTGAACAAGTCTTCTCACCAACAATCCGCAAACGCATGGTTAAAATTGTCTTTATGGAAAACCGAGGTGGTCATCTTAAAATTCATTCAACCATTTCTAAAAAAGGACGTGGACGCCTTGTATCTTTAATGGCTGAAAAAGAAATTGAAACCATTGAACAGATAAAATCACTAACTTTTGACGGCTTCAAATATTCACCAAAACACTCAGACGATAAAACTCTCACCTTTATCCGTGAGAAGGAATGATAGATAAATACAAAAAGCAAACCATTTAAAATAACGATTGGTTTGCTTTTGTTATGTTAGAATTCACCAAAATAAATTATTTCATCCAAAAGTAGGCAAAAAGTGCAAGAAGTCCTATTACCCCTTCTACCTTTTCTCTTTTTGACGTTTTTGAAAGTGTAAATTCCCAATGTTTTCCTTTTTTATGATAGAGTATCTTTTCGTCTGCCATATTTTTCACTTTCTTAAGAACATAATCTATTATTTTCAAAAAAAGACGACTTACGTCGCCTCTTTCCACCCTCTATTAATTAAGCGTTGAAGCTTTCTGTCAATTGTGGGACAACTTGTTTTTTACGTGAAACAGCGCCTGCAAGGAATGCATGGTTGTTTTCAAGTTTGAAGTTGAAAGCTGCTTCAACTTTATCCATGTTTGAACCAAGTGCTAAGATTTCTGAATTTGAGTTAAGGATATCAGTAATCATAAGGACGAAGTCAGAGTATCCATTTGCAGTGTTTGAAGCTTCGATAGCAGCTTCGATTTCTGCTTGACGTTCAAGGACTTCATTGATATCAACTGTGTTAACTTGTGCTACACGAACTTGGTTTCCGTTAAGTTCAAATGTTTTAGCATCGATGTCAATCAATTCTTCAGCAGATTTTGTTGCCAAGTTTGTACCTGCTTTAAGCAATGCTAAACCGTATTCTTCAAGGTTTACACCTGCGATTTCTGCCAAGTCAGCAGCAACAGCTGGGTCAGTTGCGTGAGTTGTTGGTGATTTAAGAAGAAGTGTATCTGAAATCAAACCTGACAAAAGCAAACCAGCCATTTCTTTAGGAATAGCTACACCGTTTTCTTTGTAAAGACGGTAAACGATAGATGAAGCTGAACCAACTGGTTCTAAACGCATGTAAAGTGGGTTAGCTGTTTCAAAGTTAGCCACACGGTGGTGGTCAACAACTTCAGCAACTTCAACGTCACGAATATCTGAGATTGATTGTTGGAATTCGTTGTGGTCTGTCAAAATAACTTGGTCAGCCCCTTCAGCTTTTGCTGATTCAACAACACGTGGTGCTTCCACACCAAAGTAATTCAAAGCAAAAGTTGTTTCTTCATTTGGTGTTCCAAGAGCAACGGCTTCAGCGTCAACGCCAAGTTCACGTTTCAAATAAGCGTATGCAACTGATGAACCGATAGCATCAGAGTCTGGATTTTGGTGACCAAAAACTAAAATTTTAGACATGTTTTCTACCTCATAATAATTATTTATTCTTATTTTAGCAAATTTTAAGGGAGATAGCAAAGCCAGCAACGCCTTTTAGCCCAATAAATAGCACAAAAAGAGCATCTTTATCAATGACTACTATAAATCACTGATAAAAATGCTTTTAGGTTAATCTTTTTCTGTTGTATCTTGTGTAGAATCATCGTTAATTTTTTCTGAATCAGTTGTTTCGTTTTCAGAAGCATTATTCTTAGCAGCTTCTGCTTTAGCTACCTTTTCTTGCTCTAAGGCTAAGCGCAAAAGGCGTTCTTCTTCCTCGCGATTTTCTTGATTACGAATAGCTTCTTGCTCTTTGCGATAAGCCATATACTTACGGCTGTTGTCCACAATATGCAAACCACGCACACCTTTTACTAACAAACGCCAAACAAATACTATGATTGACTCAATTAAAAGCAAAAATTCAATCACAATGACGCCAAGTAAACTCCAAGCCATAAAAAGTGTCACCAATAATTGTGAAAAAATCTTTTTCAGATTGCCTAGGTCATTATTATGAATAGATAATGTTTCTAGGAAAAGATTCAAGATGCCTTGTAAAAGCCCAGATTTCACTGACTTGTCATCATTCAAATCTAGAGCTGCTTCTTCCTGAGTTGGCAAGACCAGAACAATATCTCCATCTTGAATATAATCAACCTTATCTCCTAATTTGATATCAAAATCAAACAAATCACGCGCAAGTTTCTTTATCTTTCCATCTTGCGTCAAATAAACGAATTCATCGTCAAATTTTAAAACTTTGTAACTGTTCATAGATTCCACCTTATGCTAGAGCTTACCAAAGTTTCAAGCTTATGTCAATCTTTTTACTGATGAATTCTCTTCATATATTCTGTGTAAGACTCAGTGTGCATGAGTTCCTTGGCATTTTGAACACGCTCTCTTGTTGGTGGTTTGACGCCTTCTAAAGTGTATGGAATGCCAAGCTCATGCCACTTAAATTCACCCAAGGTATGGTAAGGAAGAATTTCAAATTTATCCACATTTTTCAACGTTGCAACAAATTTACCAAGTTCAATCAAATCCTCATCAAAGTCAGTTAAGCCAGGTACCAAAACGTGACGAATCCAAACTGGAATACCTTTGTCAGATAAGTAACGCGCAAACGCCAAAATATTAGTATTTGGCTGACGTGTCACAACAATGTGTTGTTTAGGATTGATTTCCTTTAAGTCTAAAAGAACCAAATCCGTCACTGCTAACAACTTATCCACAATTTTATGATACTCTGGTGTGTCACGAAAGGCAAAACCACAAGTATCCAATGTACAATGAATCCCCAATTCTTTTGCCTTAGTGAAAAGTGCTGTCACAAATTCAATTTGCAACATGGCTTCTCCACCTGATACCGTGATACCACCATTTTTTCCCCAAAAATGCTTGTAACGCAAAGCTTCAGCTAGTACATCATCAACCGTCCGTTCTTGCGATTGATTAGTTTCCATAGCCCAAGTATCTGGGTTGTGACAATATTGGCAACGCATTTTGCAGCCTTGCATAAAAATTACAAATCGAATTCCTGGACCATCAACAGAACCAAAACTTTCTGTTGAGTGAATCATACCAGTCACTTTGCCGTAGTCAATTTCAGTCATTTTTCTCTTTCCTTTGTAACCGTTTTTACTATTTTCATTATATCATTTTCCAAAGAAAAAAGACTAAGATTAGCTTAGTCTTCTTCAATACTCTGTTCTATATCAGAAAAAACAACTTTTAATTTTGTCACACGTCCATCTTTGACCTTATCATTGGTTAAAGCGATGTGTTTTTCTTTTGTGTCAATTTCAAATGTTTCACGACTATCTTGGTCTGGAATATTTCCTACACCAGTTAAGTAGTAACCAGCAATGGTGTCAACATCATCACTTTCAAGGTCAACATCAAAATAATCATTGAACTCATTAAGTGTCATTGTCCCAAGGACAATATAAGTATGTTCACCGATTTCACGGACAAATTGCTCAGCTTTATCTGTTTCGTCATCGATTTCTCCGACGATTTCTTCAAGCAAGTCCTCAAGTGTGACAATACCAGCCACACCACCGTATTCGTCCAACAAGATTGCCATTTGATTTTGAGTATTTCGCAATTGACGTAACAAATCATCGACAAAAATCGTTTCTGGAACAAAGAGCGGTTCTTGCAAAATCTTACGCAAGACAATATTATCAAAACCATCACGGAAACCAGCATCTAGCAACCGTTTTGTATGAAGCACACCGATGATTTTATCCTTGTCATCATCATAGACAGGAATACGTGAGAAATTCTGCTTGAGAATTTCTTGGATGTTTTCTTTCGTATCATCATTGATATCAATCATGAAAGCATCGGTTCTCGGAACCATGACTTCACGCGCCATCAATTCGTCAAGTGAGAAAACACCTTGTAACATTTCAATTTCTTCAGCGTCTAATGTTTCTTCACTATTTGACAGCATATACTCGATTTCATCACGGGTCATTTTTTCATCCGCATCATCAAACTGCATTGGTGTGATGCGTGACAAAAGATTGGTTGAAGCTGATAACAACCACACAAAGGGGCTAACAAGCTTTCCAATAAAAATAATGACAGGTGCAGAAACAACAGCTAGATTTTCCTTAAGATTCATAGCAATACGTTTTGGATAAAGTTCTCCAAGAACGATTGAAATGTAAGTCAAAAAGACAAGGGAAATCACACTACCAGCCGTTTGCGCCCAGACAAAGTTTCCAAACCAAGAAGCAATCACGCTTCCAAGTGATGCTGACAAACTAGCCCCTTGTAAAAGGCTAATAAAAGTAATACCAACTTGAATGGTTGATAAAAAGTTATTAGGATTTTCCAAAACAGACAACAAACGAATGAATTTTTTGTCGCCTTCTTCTGCTTTTTGTTCAACACGTGAACGGTTAAGGGAAACTAACGCCATCTCAGATGCTGAGAAAAAGGCATTTAGCAAGGTCAAAATTAATAATAAAACAAATTGCAAAACTAAATTCTGACTGGGGTCTTCCATATCATTTCTACTCCTATTCTTAAACTAACAATTTATTTAATGAGATTTTATGCTACACGATAAAATAATACAGTGACTACATTATAGCATATTTTTGTTTTTATGTAATAGCGAAACCCTTTTATTACTTGGATTTAAAAAGCTAAGCTTAAATATCAAAATTTTCAGAAAAATGTTATAATAATTATCAAAAACTCATGGAGGTATCCAGATGCTACAACTCAAATTACAAAACGTTAGCTTAGAGCGTCAACATAAAACCTTACTAAAAAATCTCAATTGGGAAGTCAAGAAAGGGGAAAACTGGGCAATTCTAGGACTCAATGGTTCTGGTAAGACGACGCTTTTAAAACTTATCATGGCAGAACACTGGAAAACAGCTGGTGATATGGAAGTTTTAGGAACAGCATTTGGTGGAACTGATATTAGCGATATGCGTACAAAAATTGGAATTGTTGGCTCATTTATCGCTGAACGCCTTCCATCAAATATGGTTGCTGAAAAAATTGTTTTGACAGGAAAATACAAATCAAGCATTCTTTACAAAGAATACGGTGAAACAGAACTTGATGAAGCACGACAAATGTTGATTTCAATTGGTGGCGAACATTTGCTCGGACGTATTTATGCTAGCTTATCACAAGGTGAAAAACAGCTACTCCTTATCGCACGCAGCCTAATGGAAAATCCTGAAATTTTGATTTTAGATGAGGCAACCAGCGGTCTTGACCTCTTTGCGCGTGAAAAATTATTAACCCAAATTGAACAAATTTCTAGTCTTGCTAATGCTCCGACAATCCTCTACGTGACACACCATGCTGAAGAAATCACACAATCAATGACCCACGTTTTGTTGCTCAAAAAAGGCGAAATCATTGCCCAAGGTCCTAAAAATGATGTCTTGACTGAAGATATTTTGACTGATTTCTATGACCAGCCCGTTTCTATCATTCCGCTAGGCGATGAACGCATTTACATCAAACCTGAATTTAAATCGTAAAAATAAAGCCCCTAGGACATTTATTCTAGGGGTCATTTTATAATAAAGTAATCGTATGGAAGTGTTCCATAGTCGTCTTTTAAAGAATAACTTTCTAATTTATTGACATTGCGTCGCAAGAAAGTCGCATAGCGTGAACTTATCTCACCACGCATTTCATATTCTGCAATGACTTTTCGTTCAAGGTAATAACCACGAAGCATTTCATCAATATTATCAGGTTTCACGTGAGCAATGACACGCTCAACAAACACTCCTGATTCGATGATATTGGCTTCCTGTAAACGTGAGCGTTGAAGGAAACTAATCAATTCAGAATTATAAATGCCTTCCAAATCTTGAAGCCCTTCCAATACTAATTCGGTATTGCTTAGATAAAGGTCGGTCAAACGATCACGGTTAGCTTCTGTCAATTTGATTCGATGTGATTTTCCAGAGAGAAAATGACGAAGAGTTGGCCAAAAGCTAAGCGTTTCACGGATTAAACGACGAATCACACGCATGCTAATCGTGAAGAAATAGCTAAAGGTTGAAATAAAACCTCGGTTAATCTGACGTTCCAAATTTTGTAAGTAACGTTGATACAAACGATATTCAACCAACTCTATCTTGCCTTCTGAAAACGCATGTTCAAGACCATCACTTTCAATTCCCAGAATCATCAAGCGTAAATAAGCCAATTCTTTTTTAACAATTGTTGGTTCTTGTTCCAAAACCAAATGTTCAATACGACCATTATAATTATCAATCGCTGCATACAGCGGACCTTTGTCTTCAGTTTCTTTCAAATCCTGCTCTAAAGTCTTAACCACTTCATTTAAAATGGCAATTTGAGTGACATAATCAACCTTATCTGCATTATCAGAGTTCTGCGCTAAATGCGGTAAAACTAGAACCCCAGTCAAAAAACTAAGCAAAGTTACCGCTGCTACGGTAAATAAAATCAAACTGTAGGCATAACTTTCAAACTGTGGTAACAGCAAAATTGTGGCAATTGATACCGTTCCCTTAACACCAGAAAATGTCAACAGCAAAACTTCTCTAACTATCGATTTAGCAGAACGATTTGCTTTTCGAAAATGAAGGGTGTAATAAATCCCAATCATAACAAAGCGAACGAGGAAAAGAAGAATTGTCACAATCAAAACTATGGCAACCAAGCGATAATTATTAACCAAAGGATTGGTCAAAGCAGGCTCGACGATACGTGTCAATTCATAACCAAAAACGATAAAGACAAAACCATTTAAAATAAAACTGACTGTTTCCCAGATAATCTGGCTGACGCGGTCTACCTCAGCGTCAAATAATCGAATCCGTTTAAAACGGCTAGCTTGTGATAAACCAGCAATCACAACAGCAATGATTCCTGATACTCCCAAAAGACTAGCAACAAAATAAGAAACAATCGGTAATGATAATTCTAAAAGGAGAGCTCCTGTCACATCAGCAACGTCAATTTTTTCGAGAAATGCCATGACGCCTCGATTTAGTAAGGCAAAAAATAGCCCAACCAACATCCCACCAATAATCGCCCAGAAAAGGCTAAAACTAGCAGTCAGCAACGAAAAAGCTCCAGTCGTCAAAGCTGTCACAGCAAATTGAAATGAAATCAAGCCGCTGGCGTCATTTAAAAGCCCTTCAATCGTTAAAATTGATTCGACTCGCTTTGGAAATTTAAACCGTTTTGCAATCGATAAAAAAGCAACGGCATCTGTCGGAGCAAGCGCTGCTCCCAAGGCAAAGCTAGCAGCCAAAGGCACGTCAACTGGCAGCAACTTGCCAGTCACATAACCAACCGTCAGCATCGTTATCAAAACAGTTGGCAAAATCAGATAAGCCACAATCGACTTATATTTAACAAAAGTCGTCACATCACTCTCTTGTCCCTCTCTAAAATTGAGCGGTGCAATCACCAGAGCCAAGAAAAGCTCTGAATTTAAGGTGAGTGTCGTCTCTTTCGCTAAAACCCCAACTAAAATCCCTAAAACAATTTGAATAAAAGGTAGAGGTAATTTGGGATAGAGACGATTAATGACATTTGAAACAATGAGCATTAATAAAAATGCGATAACAAGGATAGAACTCTCGATAAAACATCACTCCTTATCGTTGTTTTTGACGGCAATAAACAGTAAAACGTTCTTTTTGTTTGGCAATTTTTTGATCAATAGCCGTAATGTCTTTGTTATCACGAAGCTTCATGCAACGTTCTTTTTCAAGACTGGCTAATTTTTTCTTGATTGCCAAAATTTTCTCGGCATCTTCTTCTGACAACTTAGCACATGGTTTAGCATTAGCGTCATCCAAATACTTTTGATGCATTCGATTTAATTTTTCACGAACCGCTACGGTTTGCATAAGATTAACTCTCTTTCGAATTTTTTAATTTCTCAATCATCACCAAAAATGGAGGCTGATTAATTTGGTTTAATGGTTTGTATAACATCGCTGTAAAAGCTTTTTGATCTAATTTTGTCACAAAATCTAAAACAGCATCTTTTTCCATGTCGCCACCTTCATGACCATAATAAATCATGATAGCTAAACGACCGCCAACGTCAAGTCTTTCTAAGATTTTTTCAACAGCAATCAAAGTCGTATCAGGCTTTGTAATCACTGTTTTATCAGCACTTGGCAAGTAGCCTAAGTTAAAAATAGCTGCGCGAATTGGCTGATTAACATACTGATCAATATGTTGATGCCCATCTAAGATTAAATGAGCATTGTGAATAGCTTGTTTTTCTAAGCGTTCTTTCGTGCTTTTCAACGCTTGTTCTTGCACATCAAAAGCATAAACTTCTTTAGCATGCTGTGCGAGAAAAGCTGTGTCATTTCCATTTCCCATAGTCGCATCAACGGCGATAGCTTGGTCGTCTAAAACTTCAGCTAAAAAATCATGGGATAAATGCAACGGACGTTTAATCACGACATGACCTCCTTGCTTTCTAATTTACAACCTTGATAAGAACCACGACGTTCCATTTCTTTGTCAATGGCATTCAAGACTTCCCATTTTTTGAGGCTCCACATTGGTCCAATGAGCATATCGCGTGGAGCATCTCCTGTAATACGATGAATGACGATATTTTTCGGAATAATTTCCAATTGATCACAAATGATATTAACATATTCTTCCATGCCTAGCAATTTTAAACGCCCTTCATGGTAATCACGTTGCATTTTCGTGCTCGTCATCAAGTGCAATAAATGGAGTTTAATCCCGTCAATGTCATTGTCAGTCACACAACGTCTGACATTTTCAATCATCATGTCATGTGTTTCACCAGGCAATCCATTAATCAAATGCGAAACAATTTCAACCTTCGGAGCCAACTCACGGAGACGTTTTACTGTTTCAACATAAAGGTCATAGGTATGCGCACGATTGATGATTTTGGACGTTTCATCGTAAGTTGTCTGTAAACCAAGCTCAACAGTAACGTGCATACGCTCAGAAAGCTCCGCAATATAAGCAATCGTCTCATCTGGCAAACAATCTGGACGTGTCCCAATATTGATACCAACCACACCAGGTTCATTAATAGCTTGCTCATATCGCTCACGAATGACATCTACAGTATCATGCGTATTTGTGAAATTTTGAAAATACACCAGATATTTCTTAACCTCTGGCCATTTGCGATGCATAAAATCAATTTCTTTATAAAATTGGTCACGAATTGGCGCATCAGGAGCAACAATCGCATCCCCAGAACCAGATACCGTACAAAAAGTACAGCCACCATGCGCAACCGTACCATCTCGATTCGGACAATCAAAGCCCGCATCAATTGGAACTTTAAAAATTTTCTCCCCAAAAAGCTGACGATAATAATCATTTAAAGTATTATAACGTTTTTTCATGATTTATATTATAACACTTTCCACAAAACAAACAAACTCTTATCCCTTATCGTAAGCGCATTTTTAGCATTGAAAAAAGCTGGGATGAACCCAGCTTCTTATCTAATTACTTCACTTCTAAAACAGAGGTCGCTGCTTGAATGCATTTTTGTTTAATGAACTCTTTATCGCCAACGATGATATCTTCAACAACAATCATATTACAGTAGTCTTCAATACATTTTAACATGACTCGAACCCTGTCTCTACCTTGTGTTAATTTTTTCCCTGTTCGTTTTTCAATAGCTGCCAAAAGAATATCAATCTCTTCATTTTCACATTGCATATAAAGCTTCTGAACATCTTGGTCAAGATGACGAAGAGCTTCTAATTCCTCATGAAAACCAGCATATTTTCGATGAATATCAACAAAACTATCAAGAATCCATGTCACACATTCTTGATATGTCGTCAATGAACTAGGTATGTCTTTAATTTCAGCTATGAATTGTTTATTGTTAAAAACATCTTCTAACAAAACAAGTAAAATTTCTTTTTTATTTCCAAAATAGCGGTAAGCTGCCCCAGTTGAGACGCCAGCATTTTTCGCAATATCATCAACCGTTACATTTTGGTATCCCTTAGTAGAAAATAATTGGAAACTACTATCAATAATTTTTTGCCTTGTTAGTTGTGCACGTTTTTGTAGCCCTTTGGGTGATGTTGATTCTATTTGCTTCAAAGTTTCATTCTCCTTTAGATAGTCGAATAGTATCAAATGCTAGGCACGATTTTTAAACTCTTCAACCATATCTAACTTTCTTATTTTGTTCGTAAATAAAAGATTGACCAGAATTGAAACAACAAATGTAATTCCCATGGCTAAAACAAGATTGATTATAGATATTTGAGCAGGAATATCGATAGAATCTCCTAATGAATTTAATAAAACGTCTAGAATCACTTTTCCTAGAGGAATTCCAAAAAGAATCGCAATAATCGTTATAATCAAATTTTGTTGTAACAACATTGTGCGCAATTTCTTTGTTCCAAAACCAATGACTTTAAGTGTTGCCAATTCATTTCGTCGTTCTTCAAATGTCAAAAGTCCCATGCTATATAATACTACAACTGCCAAGAAAACAGCAAGTATAATGATAAAAGCTGTAAACAAGTTAATCAATTCTAGGTAATTTCCCATAGCTGAGACAATATCTGAAGACGACTCAATGCTTTCGATAATATTATATGTTTTTTTCAAAGATTTTGTAACTTTTTGCTTCGTTAATAATCTTGTTGGCGTAAAGTCAAATTGATTGTTTTCCAGAACTGTTTTCGTTGTCGTGATACCTTGTTCAAGTGGTGAACGAACAATCTTAGTAATTGTATTTTTACTCCATTGAGATGTCCCATAAAGATGCCATTCAACTGTATCTCCCACACTTAAATGAAGTTGCTTAGCAGTTTTTTCTGTAATGGCAAAGTCATCTTCAGATAATATTTGTACATTGAGATTAGTATCGGTAACTTTAGCAATACTAGAATTTTCATAAACATTGATATGCACGCTTGTTTCATCAGCATCGTCAGTACGAATCACTGCCGTATCCGACATAACAAGTTCACCATTAAGTGCTCTAGCCACCTCTTCTTTTTCAGTTAATGAAGCCGTGTCACTTAGAGTGATGAAATTTGCATTATTCAATAGTTTGCTAATATACCAATCCGTTACTGAACTTGAAAAATCTTGTTTTGAGGCAAAAGCTGATAACAGCAAAGCCATACACAGCATCACCCCAACAAAACCAAGTAAACTTCTGAATTTATTGCGAATGATATCTCGAATGTTGTAACGAATAGAAAAACTAAATTTCTTCCAAATAGCTAATCGTTCAATAAAGCTTGCCTTGGCTGATTTTGGTGGTGCTGGTCTCAATGATTGAGCAGGCTGAATGTCAAGAATTTGACGACAACTTAACCAAGTAACAAGAACACAAAGAAAAACTAAACCAAAACCAATTATCCAAAAAATGGCAGGATAAACTAAACCAAAATGCGGCAGCATGTATTCATCAGATGAATCATAGAAAAACTTCATTTTAAATAAACTTGGAGCCAATAATCGCGGACCAATGATGATTCCCATGACGGCACCGATAAATAAAATAATCCCACCATAGCTAAGGTAATGAACATAAATCTTCCATTTCTTCATTCCCAGTGCTTTCAAAGTCCCAATTTGCGTTCTCTGACGGTCAATGATTCGCTTCATTGTGGTCATCAACGTCAATAAACAAATAATGATAAAGAAAGCCGGCAAAGATAGCGATAAGGTTTCATGTTGGTCTAGTTCGGCAGACAAGCTTTCAAGACTGGCTAACCCAGAGTGATTATAAAATGTTGTGTACTTTCCAGAAAGTACTTTTTTGACTTTTTGCAATGTGCTTTTTTTCTCGCCATTACTCCAACTCAATAACACTTGATTCCAATTCTGTTCATCCGCATCTAACGAATTAATAGACGCATAAGCATAGCCGACCGTTTGATAATCTGGTTCGATAGCAACATCGTCTTTATAGTATTCGTATTCAGCATCCCAAATAAAGCCCTTAACAACATAGTTTTTCAAGGAACCATTATGCGTGATTTGATAATCTTGACCAAGTGAAATATTGTTTTCAGCCGCAAATCGAGCATTCAACCAAATTCCTTCCTGGTCAGTTGGGTCATAGTCCTCCCCTTCTACGACTAAAGGTTGGCTAAGCGAATCGCTATCTTCAAAATTCATGTAAACAACCGTTCCGTCTTCGCCAATATCTTTTTGTTGAAGACGAAGCTGAACTGTCTCAACGCCGTTAATCTTTTGAAGTGCCGCCATATCAGCAGAATCAAAATTATCACCAATAAACCACTCATCTGCCAAGTGTGTTTGTTTGTGATAAGATGACATGGCAGTTTTGACACTATACACTTCACTTGCCAATCCCGTATACAATACCATTGCGAGAAATGCCATAAGAAAGATGGTGATAAATTGTGGAATGTTGTGTTTGATATCTCTAATAAATTTTTTCCATAACATTACCAATCCACCTCACTTACCAAAGCAGGATTGTCATTTTTCTCAATCGTAATGATTCTCCCATTTTTCATTTTAATGACTTTATCAGCACAACGGGCAATATCTTCATTATGTGTTACCAAAATCGTCGTACGTCCATAATTTCGGCACATATTTTGAATGAGAGTCAGCACCTCTTGCCCTGTCTGTGAATCAAGGGCACCTGTTGGTTCATCACCAAGCAAAAACTTAGGATTCTTACATAAAGCTCTGGCAATCGAAACGCGCTGTTGTTCCCCACCAGATAAATGAACTGGAAATTTATTTCGGCAATGTTCTAATCCTACCAATTTTAGGATTTCATCAGGATTTAAAGTATCATTAACAATTTCTTTTGTAATAGCGATATTTTCATAAGCCGTTAACATTGGCAGTAAATTGTAAAATTGAAAAATAAATCCAATATCAGTCGCTCTATAATCGGATAACTCTTGGTCATTCATCTCTGAAACCAAGCGACCATCTACCATAATCTTCCCAGAAGTTGGTTGGTCCATGCCACCAAGTAAATTCAATACGGTCGATTTTCCCGCACCAGATTGTCCTAAAATCACCACAAATTCGCCACGGTCAATTTGGAAATTAATATGATCAACCGCAGTCACCAAACTTTCTCCCTCACCATACTGTCTAACGACATTTTGAAATTCAATAAAACTCATTTGTTTTCTCCTTTTCCCATTTATTACTTAAAAAACGTTGATAAAAACTATTTAATTCATCCCATGTTACATGATAAAATTTTTCTTCTTGTTCAGAAAATACCGAGTAAGAATAGGTCGCTTTAGAGCTAGAAAATACTTTTTGATCATCATAATTCTGCCAGCTATTTTTACTAATCATGTTGGTAGTAAATTGCTGTAAATCATAGTTCAGTCCATTTCCGTGGTACTTGCCATAAGCTTCTTTTAGTGTCCATAGACGAGTTGCTTCAAGAATTGGACAATCATGGCACCGAATATTACTTAACTCACCTTGATTAAAAACTGAGCTAATAGCAATAAGATTGTTAATATTAGTTTGAACATCAAATCCAATATTAGAACTGCTCAATGCACAACCAACTACAGACTCACTATGCGATAAGTTAAAGAACAGATTTTTATTTAAAAAATAAGGTTTTCCATAATCATTACAAGCTGTATTGGGCATCGTTACCATCTGATACTCATTAAATAATCCAAATTTCAATAAAGACCATGCTAAAAGGGAATTTACTCGATCTTTATGAAATTTATATTTCATTGCTTTCTCAAGACGGTCCTTTTCTATGAAATTTCCCAAAAAAGATAAGTCAACCATATCGTATGCAATATTATCTAATAGATAGATCAAAATACACCACCTTATCAACATCACAAAATAAAGATATCATTAGCTTCCTCATCAATCTCTTCAAATTGATTCACATGAGAAAGTAAAGAATGTATCGTCGCATGCTGAACAAACTCAGCAGCATTTATATGAATATTCACCTTCTCCTTTAGCTGACTCAAAACTTCAGGAACATTTACAGAACTCCCACCCAAATGAAAGAAATTATCATCTCCTGATATTATAACTGGGTCAATAGCTAAAATTTTTGACCAGATTTTTTTGATTTTAGAAACTCTATCATCAGCTGAAAACGTTGTTTGTAACTCCTTATGGTTAGCTTCGAACACTTGATAAGTATTCTGTTCAAAATTATTGATTAAAGCTCTAGTATGCACCTTTCCAATCGAAGTTAATGGAAATTCTCCTCGTGGAACTAAAACAAGTACAAAATTAGGAATTGCCAGTTGTATTGCTAAAAACTTCTGAACCTCTTCTTTCTTTGCTACTTCATCAATGAAAACGAGTAATATTTCCTGCTGACGCTCTTGATCAAGATAAGGTACTGATTTCACTTGTAAACAATTGGCGACCTCAGCTCTTATTTGTTGATCCAATTCCTGCGTATTAACATTCAAACCATTCATGATAAAAATATCTGATTGACGACCGACAATAACAACCTCTTTATTCAAGAAAATGGCACGATCACCTGTTTTAAACCAACCATCTACAAAATAATCTTCATATTTTAAATCGGTATTAGTATAACCGCTGAAAATCGGCTCACCTTTAACCAATAATTCTCCTTCAATATTGTCATCCCATATTTCGTGATTATTGTCATCAAGTAATTTAACCTTTACCGTCGATATTGGCTTACCTACCGAAACATGATTATCAATAACATAGCGACCAAAATCTTTAGAATAAAGAGCACCACTTGCAGTCTCAGTCATTCCCCAAGCAGGTACCATGCTTTCAGATTTTAATCCTTTTAAATTCAATAAATTCATACAAGCATTACAATGTTCAAAATTAATATTTTCGCCACCATTGATAATTGCTGTAATACTAGAAAAAGTTACATCCGATGCCAAAATTTCTTCCTTCTTTTGCAAAAGTAAGTCATAAACAAAGTTTGGAGCAAAGGTTGCATTCACTTGAAATTCAGATAGGTATTCTGGAAGTCTTGTCACATTCTCTAAAATTCTTACAGTCGCCACATGTATCTGATTAGCCTGTAGAATAGTAGGAAGGATGTGGAACAATGATACCGAAGCCATGTGCTCCATTACCATCCAATTTAAGAAAGTTGTTTGGTCTGTAAAGTTATGAAAATCAACATTACCTACAACCGCACTTAAAATGTTATTATGAGTCAGAATAATTCCCTTTGGCACACCTACCGTTCCTGAACTCAAAAGAATGATAGCTGGGTCATCTGGCTGAACTATTTGAAATTCTGGTTTATCAAAATCAGTTAGCGTTTTATCTAAATCGGATAGAATCTGAACAACAGGAGATTGCTGAATATCATCTCTTAATACAGATTCTAAGAAATTTTTAGTTACACTATCTACAATTATCCTATCTGGATGAGTCGCTCTTAAAGCTCCTAAGATTTTTTCTTTTTTTTGCTTATCTAGTGTCACGTCAGAGATAACAATTGGAATAGGAACAGCACCTACCATAATCAAAGCCCAAAAAAGTTCTAATTCTTTCAGCGTATCACTTACTAACACAACAACTTTTTCGCCTTTTTGATAACCCTGCTGTAATAAGAGTGTCGCTTGACAAAATACACTTGAAAAGAACTCACTATATGTTTTTATCTGCCTATTATCAGCTTTGTCAATAATCGTAATTCCTTCTTGATGATTATCTTTCAAAGCCATCACGACTTCTTGTAAGGTATTATATTTTTTCATAAACTATCCTTCTTGATTTTCACTATTGCTGAAGTTTTCTCTAATTATTTGCTGAATTTCGTCTGTTAATTGATTGATAAAAAAATGTGTACCTTCTACAGATATCATAGAAAACTCACTTGCAAAATATTTCATTTTTTCAATATCTTCCAACAAAACTAGCTTATCTTGTGAAGATGCCAAAGCAACCAATTTACAAGGCAACTTTTGTAATTGAAAACGGTAATTTTCCAATAATCTATAATCTGAACGAATAACCTGTGAATATCTTTTAAAATATTGAGTTGTCAACAATCTCTCTGGTGTTCCACCAGCAAATTTTAAGTATTCCATCAATTTCTCATCACTCAACTGTGAGACAATATACTCCCGTTTTCTCGTGAATATAGAAGAAGCAGAGAGGACAATAAAATTTGGTTTCTTTTGATACCTTCTGTAGACTTCTAACGCTAATTCATACGCGATAATACCACCTAAAGAATGTCCAAATATTGCAAATGGCTTATCCAAATATTCAGATATTACTGTACAAATATCATTCACTAACATTTTAATATTGCTTCGAGATGGTTCGTTAAAGCGATTTTCTCTCCCTGGAAGTTGAATAGGACACACTTCAATGCCAAACTCTCTCAAATTTTTCCAAGTTGAAAATATTGATGCTCCAGCTCCTGCGTATGGAAGACAAAATAATCTATACCGAACATTTTCTAAAGATTTAACATGAAATAACCACTTATCCACATTTATCCCCCCATTTACCTAATCAATGTAATTAACAACATTAGCTTTTCTGATAAATTGTGGAATTTCTTCATTTGGCCATCCAACAGCTATTACTGCCCAAACAATATGACTAGGCGGAATAAGATAGGTGTCCAAAAGCGTACGAATTTCTTTTTCGTCAGAAATTTCCATAAGAGGATTCAACCACACACCACCCATTCCTAAAGATTCTGCTCCTATGAGAATGTTTTCCGCAGAAACTCCAACATCTTGAATACCATCTTTATTTCTACGGTCATTAGAAATAAGAATCAAAAGTGGAGGATTGACAAATCCTTTAAAAGACGTTCCTTCCCGTTTAGCAATTTTCTTTGTAATTTCTTTTAATTTTTTGATTTCATCTTGATTATTAATCACTGTAAATTGTCGCGTTTGTAAATTCTTACCTGATGGTGCGGAAGTTCCAAGCTCTACAAGTTTTTCAATAATCTCATTTGAAATCGGTTCGTTCAAAAATATTCTACGACTTCTTCGATTTAAAATAGTTTTTATGACGACGTTATTTAAATCATAATCGTGTTCAGCAAATGCATTCTCCTCTATCCCAAAAGAATGTAGTATTTCTTCACTGCCACCTCTCACCCAAAGCTCTTTCAATAATTTATAATTTGTTTTTTTCATGTAATTCTTAGGAATAGTTTGAACATGAAGAAACTCCCTTGGGGTGCGGAAAGCTCCAATTTGTGTTGAAATATTTTTAGCTAATTCTTTTTCATCAATAACTTGATTTCCTGCTGTTGTATAAATTAGCAAAGGAACTTGCCCTAGTACTCCACCTTGGTCAGTAATAGCAATACAAGCACTTTCTCTGATTAGCTTACTTTCTCGAGCTGCATTTTCAATCTCAGCAGGTGAAATTTTTTCACCACCAATATTAATTAAATCATCTGAACGTCCAAGAATATAATAATATCCTTCTTCATCTCGCCAAACGATATCTTTTGTGACTAACCAGCCATTTCTTAGGGTATCACGTGATTCCTCCTCCTGATTGTAATACCCTTTGAAAATCATTTCTCCTTTAATAGCTAATCTACCTGTCACATTTTTTCCTGTACCTGTTAGAAATTCACCTGTTTCAGATAAAATCGCTAATTCTGTACCGTTTAAAGCTTTACCTGCTGCATCGATTTTAGACATATTTTGGGATAAATTAATAAATAAACAACCACCTGTTTCTGATGATCCCCAAGTATTAAGAATGTCAGTCTCCGAAAGCAATGCTGTTAATTTTTTTCGTAAAGGTGTTGGTACTGCCCCAGCGCTAAATTCAATAAATCTTAAGCTTGAAAATGCCTCCTTAGTCTTTACCTCACCAATTTCATTTAAAATAGATTCCATTGTAGCAGACACACAAGACATTGCTGTACAATGATAAGTTTCAATAGCTTCAATCAACGATTTTGCAAAAATAGCCCCACTGTGTAATACAACAGTTGCTTTTTGAACAAGTGAGGCTCTTAAAACACGCATTCCAAATGAATGATTAAGTGGTAATGGAACTAAAATGGTATCCGTTTGCTTTATCCCTACACCATTTACTGTATTCATCGTATTGTAAAAAACACCTGCTGCTGTGTGCAAACTTGCTTTTGGTTTTCCTGTTGTACCAGTAGTGAAAATAATTTCAGCTATTCTATCATTATCATCGACCTCTTCATACAAGCTTTTATCCCAATACATAGCATTGTCAATGACTTCCTTATATTGGTAACCCGCAATACCATCTATCTGTTTTCCTGTATTTGAAATAAAATATTTTGGAACAATGAGCTGACAAATGTAGTCTAATAAATCCTCTCGGATTCCTCGCTCAATAGGAGCTGTAATAGCTCCAAGCTGTTGAGCAGCAAGATATACCAACACATAATCTATCTCAGATAAAGCCTCGAGCAAAATAATATCGCCTTTTTTTAAACCAATCGTAACAAAATAACCTGCTATTTTTTGAACCTTTGAAATCAATTCATCATAAGTTATTTGTCCCTTTCTATCAAAAATAGCGACTTTGTTCTTAACAATTTCTGTATTTTCTTCGATACATTTTATAAGATTTTTTGTCATCAATTATCCCCTTGTAAAATCCTATCCGCTAACTTTTCAATTGTTTCGTAATCATAGATTTCAAAAATATCAAACTTAATTTTAAAATGTTCATTAATACTGTCTGACATTGATTGCATAATTAAGGAATTTCCACCAAGGGCAAAGAAATCTTCTTGATGCCCAATTTCACCATCTAGATTGAAAACTTTTAACCATAATTTTTCTAAGAACTCCTCAGCATCAATCATAGCCTGAGTTTTTTGAATAGGTGATTGATTAGTGTGCTGTTGCACTTCTTTAGCTATTCCATTTTGTTCTGATTGTGCAAAAACTTCTGCAGGATACTGAACAATCACATTATTATTTTCACTTAAATACTCAAAATCATTTGAAAAATCGATGACTTTGATTTTTTGATTCTTTAATAATAAGTCATTAATTTTAGCTGTTATTTTTGAGCAATCTAAATCAAAGTCTTTATTACTCCACTGCTTTACCTTTTCTAGACTAATCTTACCTTTTAAATAATCTACCAATCTTACTCCCAAGCTATCAGTAACAATATATTGAGGCGTGATTCCTTTTTTACGTAAATACCTATACATCGCAACAGTGTAGTTAATTTTATTATTAGTCGTTAATAGTTCAAAGCACTCTTTAAATTCTTCATCAGCATATGGGAAAACTTTAAAATCAGCTAATTTATCCGTAGCTCTAAAGATAAAAACAGTTAATTCTTTACTTTCTTCTTTTTTTACATTTCTTATCCAAACACTTTGGCTGTTAAATGAATAGGTTGGTAAGGAAACTCTATGGTAATAGCTTTTATCATAAAATTTATTCCAGTGAATTTGTTTGCCGCTTGTAAACCAAAGATTAATGAATTTTACCAAATCATTGCTATCAGTTACTTGAAAGACTGTGATTCGCTCATTTTCTATATCTTTAAGTTCTCCTGTGGTTGAAAAATCAAGAACAACCAAGTTTTCCTTTTGCGAGAATTCTTTTAATTTTTGCTTGTATTTCGCATAATCATTATCTGCTGTATTTGCTTTCTTAGCTTCCTCTAACTCTGCTTTTGAGCACTTTCCTTGCAACAATTGAATTTGTTTATTGCTGACTTCATCAAGAAAGAAAGTCTTTTCATCAATGCCAATTTCTTGTAAATAATTCAAAAGAAAGATTTTTTCTTCTAAAACACTCTGTTTTACCTTTGTTTTATTTGAAAGTACATTATGTTGTGGAAGAGATTGACCTAAAGAATCTAAAAAGGGCTCTGACAAATCATCTTTGATTGCAAAAACAACCTTGCCACAGGCATTTTGGGGCATATCTTGCTTATTTTTAAGCAGTTCTTCTATAAATTCCTCTTTATGCGATACCCAAAAAGTTTCTCTATACTCATAATCGTCACGTCCAACATTTAATGTATAAGCTATATCCGCAAAATTATCGGTATCATTTTTTTGTAAAAACTTAGCTAATCTTTGTTTTAACTCCGATAATGATTCCTTCGTTTTTGCTGATAATTTAATAAAATACTGACTTTGAGGACATAAATTAGACTTATTTTGTGATTTGAAATTTTCAACAACAAGATGAACATTACAACCACTCAACCCAAAAGCGCTAATTCCTGTCATCCTAGAATCCGTTTTTTCCCAATATTTAGGACTCTTAGCAGGCACTAAACTTACAGATGACAAATCAATAACTGGATTAATCTCTTCAAAGCCTGCAATCGGATAGGTCACATTATTTTCATAACCTAAAAGAACCTTTTCTAAAGCTGATATTCCAGACATTCCGAAAAGATGACCAATATTTGGCTTCACAGTACTTAAAATAATGTTATTATTTTCCAATCCTTTGTCTTCAATTGAACTGATTAGTCCTTGACATTCAACGGCATCACCAATACTTGCACCAATACCATGCCCCTCAATTTCTGTTAACTTTTCAATCTTTTCGATATCATTCCAGGCATCAATGACAACTTCTTTTTGGGCTTCTACACTAGGCATCGTTGCACTACTGCTACGTTTTCCGTCACCATTGACTTTTCCACCTAAAATGACTCCGTAGATATGGTCATTATCTGCGATAGCTGCTTCTTTTCTCTTTAATAGAACAAAGCCACTACCTTCACCAAATACCGTACCATTTCCTCTAGCATCAAATGAATGAATTTCATAATCTGGTGACATAATCCCTAAAATGTCATAATCATTTTTTCCTGAGACTGGTACCTCAACATTAAGCGAAATGCCTCCAACAATAGCAGTATCAATTTCTCCACTAGAAATTCTCTCACAGGCAAGATGAAGTGCTTCCAAAGATGATGAACACCCCGAATCAAGGCTAATATTTTCTCCACGTAAATCAAAATAGTATCCTATTTTCCCACTTACCATAAAACTTTCACTACCAATGATAGAAGTTGAAGATGCTCGTTTCAAAAGTTTTCTATACTGGCTCTGTGAACTAACTGTATATACGCCACAATTGCTTCCTGCAAACTCTTCTAAACTATATCCTGCATCCCAAATGGCATGTGCAACCATTTCTAAACAAATTCTCTGTTCTGGACTTGTTAACCGTGCTTCATGCTCTTCTATCTCAAAGAACTGATAATCGAATTTATCAATATCGTCTACATAACCAGCTCTCATGTATTTTTCTTGTGGTGACTGTTCCGTTAAATCTAACCGTTCTTCTAATGGCCAATCAATTCCAGATTTTCCATTTAATAATAAGTCATGATAATCTTCTAAATTATTGACATTAGCGTATTTGACGCTCATACCAATTACAGCAACATCATTATATCTCATCTAAAATTTTCCTATAGTTTTCTAAAATTAATATACTATAACTGAATTATAGTAATAGTTTCTTCAACCTCTGATTGCTTAGCATTACTATCCCAAAACTCTAAAAATGTTTTAGAAGAATTTGATAGTATAAACTCACTAGCTTCTTTGATAGCTTTAAAAAGTTGCTCCATGTGTGCAGAATATCTTACACAATCTCCTAATAATTGTATTGCCATGCCATTTGGTACTGGTAATATTAAAAAAGCAATGATATCCATGCGTCTTTCGATATCAATAAAATCAAATTTCAATGGTTGTTCATTAAATGTCGGAAATTTCCCCAAACTTTCCATATCCTCACTTGCAATGACATAAGGTACCGAACCAAATTGTACTTTGTAAGCCACATGACGATTAATATAACCATTTCCGATTTTTCGACGCATCTTTTGACTTAACGTCAGAACCGTATCATCATCCTCAAAAATCATCGTATTGCTAATAATACGTGTGATACAGCCAATCGTATGACGATACTTTTCTTCTGAACGATTCGCAATGGCATATTGAACAAGACTATTTTTATGATTATTTACCTTTGCAATCGCCATTTGGATAATAAGCATTGCAGTATTAAATGAACTTGTTCGGTTCTTTTTAGAAACTTCATTAATCTGATTTTCATTTATAAGATGAAGGAAGTTTTCACTTGATGCGCTCGAGTTATTCTCTGAATTTTCAGATAAATCATCTAAAGTAATCCCTTTTAATTCGTTCTCCCAATACTCATCTTCTTCTTTTTCTAAATCTGTTCCAACAATACTGATTTCCTCGGACAGGAAGTCTTCGTAGGTCTTTGCTACTGTCGTTACTGTATGCTGATTATAATAATCAAAAATTGCAGAAAATAACATCACAACACTTCCAAAATCACAAATAGAATGATGAATCATCAAATACAAAACGTGATAGTCTTCATCAATCTTAAATAATTCAATTTCAAAAGGTGCTTTTGTAGCATTAAAAAGCTCCATGTCTTTAGCACTTTTTTCTTGCAAATATTTTCTCAAATACTGTAGCTTATTCTCTTGATTCTCCCCCTTAACATCTGTACAAGATAATTCAAAATGATACTCTGAAGCTACTGTTACAACTACTCTTCCATTATCAAATTCAAGAGAGCTATGTAAAATATCATGCTCTTCAATAACTTTATTAATAGAAAATTCTAACAATTTTATATCTAACTTACCTTCTAATTCAATTGAGAATGGTAAATTCATGCTATATTTATCTGCACCTTCCCCAAAATAAGCACCTAAAGCCATCATTTCAGGAACTGATTGCAATCTATATTTATGTCGCTCATTAACACAATCGTTAAGTATAACCTGCATCCGTTATAGTTACCTCCTAGTTTTTAAAAGTGAGAATCATCTCACTTTTAAAAATTAGTTTATACTACCTCAAATTAATTGTCAATAAATTTAAAAAAACTAAGAAGATGAAAACGTTTTATTGTGATAGCAAAAAAAAGAAGGCAAAATTGCCTTCTCATCATTCTTGTTTTCCTTGGAAACGCCATTCAAAACGTTTTTGGTCATAAAATGGATAAGTCACTGCAGCAATCGCGAATGCTAATAACCAGCCTCCCAAGATATCAGATGGGTAATGCACACCTAGGTAAATTCTTGAAAGAGCTGTTGTCAAAGCGATAATCACAACTAAAACTTGCAAGCCGCGTTTAAACAATTGTTTTGTCAAATGCTGCTCAATAATCACAACCAAGCTCAAAGCCACAACCATTGTAGCGGCAGCATGCCAACTTGGAAATGATGGCCCCATTGGTTTTGGAATAAGATACTGAATACTTGGACGTGGACGATTGAAAAGGTATTTAAACCCTGTTGAGAAAATCCCCATCAACACTAAATTTCCAGCTAGTAGACAAGCTTCTGCTTTCCACTTTTTCCAGAAATAAAATACCAATGCAATAGCGAAGACATAAACAAAAATAAAAACTTCATGTCCAAAATTCGTTACAATTTTAAAGAAAGCAGTCGCATTAGCAGGTAAGTCACCACGAACACCTGTTTGAATACTTGAGTCGATTCCAGCTAAACTCTCAGGAAAGAATTTAACCAAGTACCCTAACATCATAAAAATAACAAGGAAAAATGAAGCTCCCACAAGATAATTCTGCTTATGTTTCATATTATGTACCTTTCCTATCAAAAATATCGTAAGTCTATTATACCCTAGTTAGTTTTTGAATCCCAGATAAATTCTCAAAAAATCTGTGGCAAAATTGTGGTATTTTATCATTCTAAATAGTTTACAAAACCATCACGAGACTTCCAGCAACAATCAGCAAACACCCTAGTATTGATTTTAAAGTTAGTTGCTCATTTAGAAAAATAAAGGCTAAAATCAAGGTAATGACAACACTTAGCTTATCTATCGAAACGACTTTTGAAGCATCCCCCATCTGCAACGCACGATAATAAAATAGCCAAGACGCGCCAGTCGCAAGCCCAGATAAAATTAAAAATACCCAACTTTTTCGACTGATTTCACCAATACCCGTTTGAGCATGTGTGATAAACACCATTCCCCAAGCCATAAAGACCACAACAACTGTTCTAATGGCTGTCGCTAGATTTGAATTAACACCGTTTATCCCAACTTTAGCCAAGATAGAGGTCAAAGCCGCAAATACTGCTGATAAAATCGCAAATAAAAACCACATCTATTTTCCCTCACTCAAATTAAAACTCACTTAAACTATATCATTTTTTAGACAAAAAGAAAAAAGCCAACATATTGTTAGCTTTCTCAACTTAATCTATTTTTAAAATTGGTTTAAGGCAACTGTATAAAATGAAGAATGTCACCGAAAAGATAACTCCCTCAATCAGATTAAATGGAATCACCATAGCAAAAAGATAATTTCCTAATCCTAGAATTGTTGAAATGTCAAAGTTTGCAAACTTCGCATAAAGTGGCACAGCGTAAATATAATTAAGCACAAACATAACCACCGTTAAGCCAAGCGTCCCAACAACTGAGGCAATCAAATAATTTTTAAAACTTGGTTTTTGTTTCCAAAGAATAGCTAGCGCGACTACAAAGACACCTAAAGCAATCACATTCATCGGTAATCCAATAATTGTTGAAATTCCACCATTATTAAGCAAAAGTTTTAATAAGGTACGTAGAATCAAAATTCCAAACGCGCTTTTTAAATCAAACATCACTAAACCAATCAAAACTGGTAAAATGGAAAAATCAAATTGTAAAAAGCTAGCTGATGGAATAAGTGGAAACTGAAGATACATCAGCAAAAAAGAAAGTGTCGCTAAAATAGCAATATGAGCTATTTTTCGTGTATTAGTCATAGTTTCAGGCATAAAAAAGTTCCTCCAATTTTCTCAAATTGAAAGAAGGCGTTCGAGTATATAGCATAACAAAAACAGCATAGCCAAACTCTTGGTCTTCTCCCATCCAGACTATACTGTCGGTTCTAGAATTTCACTAGATCAACTGCTTAGCAGCTCGCGGACTTTACATCGCTCTCGTTCGTTTTCTAAACTAAGTCGTTTGAACTTTTACTTTTAGTCTTGGTGCCTCTGCCCTGCAGCCATAACTGACGTTAGGCAAAGGAAGTCAGCAACGAATAAAAGCAAAAGGCAGACAACGAGAGGCAATACCGCCGGTCGGGAATCTCACCCTGCCCTGAAGACATTTCTAGCATAGCAAAAAAACACCTTTCATGCAATATTTTTGGCGCAAAAACCTTGCTATTATCAAAAAAACAGCTAATGTTAGCTGTCATTTTCATTATTTTAATTTATCGTGTGCGTAAGTATGGCTTAATTCTAAATTTGGAAAAGCCTGCTGACGAAGAGCTTCATAGACAATCATACAAACGGTATTTGATAGGTTTAAACTACGAACATGTTCATCATTCATTGGAATACGCAAAGCTTTCTCAGGATTAGCTCGCATAAATTCTTCTGGTAATCCTTTATCTTCACGTCCAAAAAGGAAATAATGGTGTTTACCATCATTGTAATTCTCATCAGAATAAACTTTTTCAGCGAATTTACTAATTAAGTGTACGTCACCATCACATTTTTCCATAAATTCGTCCAAGCTATCATAAAATGTCACATCAAGTTTATCCCAATAATCTAATCCTGCGCGTTTCATTTTACGGTCGTCAATTGGGAATCCCATTGGGCGAATAATATGCAAAGGTGTATTTGTCGCAGCGCAAGTTCTAGCAATATTTCCTGTATTTTGTGGAATTTGTGGTTGAAAAAGAACAACATGATTCACAGCTTTATTAGGTTCTTCTTGATAGTCAAGTTCTTCGATATTCATAACTTACCCTTTCATTTCGACATAAAAATAAACCACACTGCTCGGAGTCAAGCTCAGCAAACAATGTGGTTGGCGGCGATTCGTTAACTTAAATCATAACAGGTTTGATTTAAACTAACGAATTCTTGATATTTATTATAACACTTTAAAGCCTAAAGTCAACGCATTTGACATGAATTTGTGATGTTTTTACGTGTTTTTTCAAGATTTTTTGATTCTTTTCCTAAAAATAACGTTTTCAATACTTTTCTTTTCAAATTTTTTCAAATCAGAAAGCAAAAAGCCCTGAATCCTCAGGGCTTTATTAATTATTTATTTTTTCAAATGATATGAATAAGTGGCAATGATAATATCTTCATACCAGCGTAGGCGTGCACGTAAGCGTAAGCTCATTTGGTTGTGAAGAACATTTTGCCAACTATGTTTTGGAATGAATTTTGGAATAATAACCGTCATCGTGTGGTTATTTTTCTTGGCTTCTTGATTCATTTTCTGAACAAATAGCATGGTTGGTTTTACAATATCGCGATAATTTGACTCGATATTAACAAAAGTAACATCTGGGAAATAGGTTTTAAATTCTTGCTCGATTTCCATGTCTTTTTCACGAGTTTCTAGCGTTGAAACGTGCATGGCAACCACAGTTTGCCCAATACTCTTCGCATAATTAATCGCACGAATACTTGCTTGAGTGATATTTCCGACCAGAATCAAAACAGTATTACCATCATAATGAATATTTTTGACATCATCCGTTAAACGCAACTGCATCGCAACATTCTTATAATGATTTTTGATTGAATAGAACAATGCCATTAAGACAACGATAATTGGGAAAAATGGCCAAATCTCACCTAATCTAAAGATTAAAAGAATCAAGATAATCAGGTAACAAATGATAGCTCCCAAAATATTCGCAATAGAATGTTTTAAGTAACCTTTGCCAATTTTACGTTTCCAATGAATGACCATACCAGTTTGTGAAAGAGCAAATGGAATAAAGACCCCAATCGTATAAAGCGGAATGAGACGTTCTGTTGAACCATTGAAAATGCAAAGCAGAACAATCGCTCCTACTGCTAAGGTAATAATCCCATTTGAATATCCTAAACGAGCTCCCTTTTCCATGAAAAGGTGTGGCATGTATTTATTTTTAGCCATGTTGAAAGACAACATTGGAAAGGCTGAGAAGCCTGTATTAGCAGCTACAGCTAAGATAAGAGCTGTTGACAATTGAAAGATGTAAAATAGTGCGTTCCCAATTGCAGAATCTCCAAAGATTTTTTGAGCAATTTGTGCCAAAACGGTCACATGCTCTGATGGCAAAATACCTAGCCAATAATTCAAAAACGTGATTCCTGCGAACATTACTCCTAAAATCACTGACATGATTGCCAAGGTACCAGCGGCATTTTTTTCCTTAGGTTTCTTGAAAAATGGCACCGCATTTGAAATGGCTTCAACACCAGTAAGAGATGCCGAACCACTTGTAAAAGCTCTTAGTAAAAGAATCAAAGACACGCCAGGAACGACTTTTCCGACATGCGCTGTCGCACTATAAGCAAGGTGTCCTGTCGCAATCTGGAAGCCACCATAGCCAATCAAGAAAAGGATACTAGCAATGAAAAGATAAACTGGAATCATCAAAGATGTCGCTGATTCACGTAAACCACGCAAATTCATAAACATCAAAATCAACACCAGTACGATAGAAATTTCTAGATTAAATTCCTTAATAACAGGAAAGGCTGACGTAATCGCATCTGCACCAGAAGCTACTGACACCGCTACGGTCAACATATAGTCAATTAAGAGACTACCTCCAGCTATCAACCCCATACTTGGTGATAGATTTTCAGTAGACACCATGTAAGCTCCGCCACCTTTTGGATAAGCGTGAATAACTTGTTGGTAAGAAATTGTTAGACTAGCTAGCAATACCAAGACCAAAAGTCCAATAGGTAAAGACCACCAAATTGCCGCCGCAGAAATTGTTGTCAAAACTAAGATAACTTGTTCTGGACCATAGGCAATAGATGAAAGAGCATCGCTCGACAACATCGCTAACGCTTGTGATTTAGACAATAAATGTTCTTCATCAGATTCGCCAGCTGATTTCAACGGATTCCCGATAAAAACATTTCTTAACTTTTCAAGCATTGAAATTCTCCCTAAAATTAGATAACGATTTATTATAGTTCTCTCATTCTCATTTCGCAAGTATTTTGTCAAAATGTTATCTAATTTTAACAATTAATGTTAGCTTATGTTAACAATTTTTTTAAAATAATCTGACGTAATATTTAACACCCGACATTTACATGAAATAGGTAGAATTTTTAGGAAAAAAAGAGTATTATAGGGGTGATACATTCCGGAGGTTAAGAATGAAAATAATTGTTGTCGGCGGAGGTAAGGTTGGTACCGCACTTTGTCGCTCTCTTGTTGAAGAAAAACATGATGTTATCTTAATTGAAGAAAAAGAATCCGTTCTAAAAAACATCACCAAACGTAATGATATTATGGGGATTGTTGGTAACGGAGCTAACTTTAAGATTCTCGAACAAGCAGATGTCAGCAACTGTGATATCTTTATCGCCCTCACAGCCAAAGACGAAGTTAATATGATTTCAGCTGTTTTGGCTAAGAAAATGGGTGCCAAAGAAACCGTTGTTCGTGTGCGCAATCCAGAATACTCTAACGCTTATTTTAAAGATAAAGATTTTCTTGGTTTTTCACTTGTTGTCAATCCAGAACTTTTGACTGCTCGTTATATTGCCAACTCAGTTGATTTTCCAAACGCACTTTCCGTTGAACACTTTGTCAATGGTCGTGTTATGCTGATGGAATTCATGATTGCTGATGGTAGTAAGCTTTGTCAAATGACACTCAGCCAATTCCGCAAAAAATTTGGTAATATCGTTATCTGTGCCATTGAACGCCAAGGAAAATTAATTATTCCAGATGGTGATGCCGTTCTTAAAACAGGTGATAAGATTTTTGTCACAGGAAATCGTGTGGAAATGATTCTCTTCCACAATTTCGTTAAAACCAAAGTTATCAAAAATCTGATGATTATTGGTGCTGGACGCATAGCTTATTACTTACTCAATATTCTCAAACACACCAGAATTAATCTTAAGGTGATTGAAAATAATCCAGAACGTGCAGAGCTTTTCAGCCAAGAGTTTCCTGATGTCCACGTTGTCCAAGGTGATGGTACAGCTAAGAGCGTCTTGTTGGAAGAAAGTGTGGAAAACTTTGATGCCGTTGCTACCTTAACAGGTGTTGATGAAGAAAATATTATTACTTCAATGTTCCTTGAAACATTAGGAGTACAAAAAAATATTACCAAAGTAAACCGCACAAGCTTGCTGGAAATTATTGATACTAGCCAATTTTCTAGTATTGTTACACCAAAGAGTATCGCTGTTGATACCGTGATGCACTTCATTCGCGGACGTGTTAACGCCCAAGACTCAAACCTTGATGCCATGCACCATATTGCCAATGGACGTATTGAATCATTGCAATTTGAAATTCGTGAATCTAATAAAATGGCTGGAAAGAGCTTGTCTTCACTGAAATTTAGAGATAATATTTTGATTGCTGCTATCATCCGCAAAGGTAAGACTATTTACCCTACTGGTGAGGATGTATTACAAGTCGGCGATAAAATTGTTGTCGTGACTTTCTTGAAGAATATCACGCGCATCTACGATTTATTAGCGAGGTAAGTTATGAATAAAAGTATGGTTCGTTACCTCCTTTCTAAATTACTTTTAATCGAAGCTGCTCTACTACTTGTTCCAATGTTGGTAGCAATTATCTACGGAGAACCGCTCAAAGTTCTAAATGCTATTGGCATTACAATTGGTATGTTGTTAATTCTTGGTCTCTTAGGTTCTGCTTTTAAACCGAAGAACTATCATATCTACACCAAAGAAGGGCTATTAATCGTTGCCCTCTGTTGGATACTATGGTCATTCTTTGGAGCATTGCCTTTTGTCCTATCTGGTCAAATTCCAAGTATTATTGATGCCTTCTTTGAAATGAGTTCAGGCTTTACCACAACAGGAGCAACCATTCTGCCTGATGTCAGTGTTTTAAGTCACTCATTACTCTTTTGGCGAAGTTTTGCCCATTTAATTGGTGGTATGGGAGTGTTGGTCTTTGCACTAGCCATTATGGAAAACAGTAAAAATAGCCACCTTGAGGTTATGCGTGCTGAAGTTCCAGGACCTGTTTTTGGTAAAGTTGTTTCCAAATTAAAAGAAACCGCTCAAATCCTCTATATTATCTACCTAACAATGTTTGTCGTTCTTACTGTTATTTTAAAAATTGCTGGTATGCCAGTATACGACAGTATTGTGACAGCGATGGGTTGTGCGGGTACAGGTGGATTCGCTGTCTATAACGATTCTATTGCCCACTATAACAGCTCACTAATCACTAACATTGTTTCGATTGCAGTACTTCTATTTGGGATTAATTTTAACTTATATTATTTCTTGCTCCTTCGTAAATTTAAAGCTTTCTTCAAAGATGAAGAATTAAGAACTTATATCGGTATTGTTGTTATCGCAACAGCTCTTATTTGGCTCAACGTTGGTGGGCTTTATGCTAGTGCTGGCAAAGGTTTGGAAAATGCGCTTTTCGAAGTTGCCAATGTGATTACCACAACAGGATTTGGTATTACAGACTTGACCGTCTGGCCGCTATTTTCTCAAGTTATCCTGCTTATTTTGATGGTTATTGGTGGTTCTGCTGGTTCTACAGCAGGTGGACTTAAAGTCATGCGAGCATTGATTTTGACTAAGATTTCAAAAAATCAAATCTTATCAACACTGTATCCAAATCGTATCATGACCCTTCACGTTAACCATCAACCGCTTGATAAAGAAACACAACGCAGCGTGTTAAAATATTTTTCACTCTACATCACATTGCTAGCAGGGCTGATTTTGATTTTATCATTGGATAGCAATAACTTTATGGTTGTTGCCAGTGCTGCTGCTTCAACATTTAATAATATTGGACCAATGCTTGGTACTAGCGATACCTTTGCTATCTTTAGCCCATTTTCAAAATTAGTCATGTCCTTTGCTATGATTGCTGGACGTTTGGAAATCTATCCAATGCTCCTACTTTTCATTCCAAAGACTTGGTCAAAATATTAACATATAAAAAGGTGGAAAACTGAGCTTTCCACCTTTATTTTTTTCGATATTTCTTATTGCGTCTCAAGGTAAAATAATCTGGTACAGGGTCCTCGCCTCCCTCAACAAAAGGATGGCAACGTAGAATGCGGGCAATTCCCATTAACACACCTTTTAAGCCGTGCTTTTCAATCGCCGTAATCATGTAATTAGAACACGTTGGATGGTAACGACATGATGGCGGTGTCATCGGAGAAATACGCTTTTGATACCATTTTACGAGAGCAATAAGACTTTTTTTCATCATTTTTGTTTGTTAACAGCCAAATTATGCAATTGGCTAATTTCTTTTTTGCTGAGACGACGTGATTCACCTGGGCGTAACCCTGCCAAATCTAACGTTCCAAATTGGGTACGAGACAATTTATCCACCAAGAGTCCAACTGATTCAAACATTTTCTTAACTTGGTGATTACGTCCTTCATGAATGGTCAATTCAACAACTGAACGATTTTTTTCAGGGTCAACTTTGACGATATTATAACGTGCTGGTTTAGTTTTCTTACCATCAATCACCACACCACGTGTTAATGGGCGCAAGTTTTCTTTCGTTGCAATACCTTTCACACGTGCTAAATAGACTTTATCAATTTCATTACGTGGGTGAATCATTTCATCTGTAAAATCACCATCGTTTGTCAAAATTAAAAGTCCTGTCGTATCCCAATCCAAACGGCCCACAGGGTAAATACGTTCTGTCACATTTGGCAAAAGGTCAACAACCGTTTTACGTCCTTTATCGTCAGAAACACTTGAAATTACCCCACGTGGTTTATTTAACAAGTAGTAGACTTTTTCTTCGTTGTAAATTGGTGTTCCTTCAACTTCAACAACATCACCAGATTTCACAGTTGTTGCCAACTCTGTAACCACTTTACCATTGATAGTTACCAAGCCTTTTTTAATCAGTTCCTCAGCTTTTCGACGGCTAGCAACACCCGCATGGGCAATATATTTATTAATTCTCATTTTCTTTCCTTTACTACATGGTCTAAATCACAAACTAACTTGTTTGCTATTTTACATCATTTCGTTCTTTTTAGCGAGTTTCTAACTTTCCTCAGGTAAATCTGAGCTATCAAAAAGTGTCATTTCTTCATCAACTAATTCGATATTAGAAACATCAATGAGTTCTGTCAAATCATTAATTCCCATGAAATCTAAGAAATAATCCGTTGTCGCATAAAGATTCGGACGACCAATCACTTCTTTTTTCCCAGCTTCAGTAATTAAGCCCAATGCCATCAATTTACTGATAGCACTACTTGAATTAACCCCACGGATATCATCAACTTCAATACGTGTGATGGGTTGTTTATAGGCAATAATAGACAAAACTTCCAAACTCGCACGTGATAAGCTTTGATTGACAGGTGCCTTAGCAAATTCTCGTAACAAATCAGCAAAAATATCTTTTGTGACGATTTTATAATTTCCTGCCGTCTCAATCAGACAAAGACTAGATGTTTCGTCTGCTTCATACTTTTGAGCTAATTTTTCCAATTGTTGTTGAAGAGCTGTCGGTGTTAAATTAACCATACTAGCCAAATGTCGTAAGCTCAATCCCTCTTCACCTGCCACAAAAAGGAGGGCTTCAATCTGAGCTAAATAGTTCATATAACTTCCTTTCTTAATCTTCTTTTGAATGCCTTGCTACAAGACTTCACGATTTAGCTGACACTTCGCAAAATAATATCTCCAAAATTTTCTTCCTGCTCAACCTCTACCTCATGAACTTTGATTAACTCCAACGTTGCCAAAAAGATAGTAATCATCTCAGGAAGTGTTTGACATTCACGAAAAACAGTTGTCAACACTAATTTTTTAGTAGCACTAAGACGCTCTACAATAACAGTCATCATATCTTCAATACGATAGTCATCACGCTCAATGACCGTATTGTTAGTTTTCATCTCTCTTTGCTTTTCAGCCATGACATGTGAAAAAGATAAGAACAAATCCATAACAGTCTTATCATGTGTTAACACGGCATCTTCAAAAATTAATTCTTGTTTTGGTTTTGAATAAAACTTGGCACGCTCTTCGTGCTGTGCTGACATTTCTTCGCTGATTGCTTTAAAACGGCGATATTCTTCAATCTGTGTCAGCAATTCTTGTTCAGGGTCATTTTCTTCTGGCTCTGCTTCGACAACTTTTGGCAATAGTTTACGGCTCTTAATCAACATCAATTGACTAGCCATCACCATATATTCACCAGCCACTTCCAACTTCATGGCTTGTAAGGTTGAAATATAAGCCAAATATTGCTCAATAACCTCCACAATCGGCACATCGTAAATATCCATTTGATATTTTGAAACCAAGTGTAGCAAAAGATCCAGAGGCCCTTCAAAATCTTTTAATTTAATATCCATTACTTATAAAATTTCTCTAGAGTTACTGGACTTTTGAGGCCCAGATTACGACTAACTTCCAACATTGATTTTCCAGCTGCTTTTTGATGTAGAATGTATTGCTGACGAATAGCTTGCGCAGATAAGTGTTCTAGATGCAAATCACTCAAAAATGCCTTTAATTGATTGAAAAACCATTGTCGTGAATAGGTTTTTCCTTGATTATCAAAAAGGTAAGTTTGCTCTTTAGAAAGACTTGCAGTGATATAAGGCAATACCTTCTCAGGAATTTCCAAAACCCTAACGAGCCCAGACTTTTGAACACGTAAAACAGCAAAAGTACTATCAATATCAGCCACTTCTAGCTGTTGAATATCACTCGGTGACAAACCAAGTTCTATCATCAAAAGCGCAATTAACTGCCCTGCTTGATGAGGTGTTTCTTGATAAAAACAACTATAATCTAACAGCGCTGTCTCAACAGGTTTTACAGTGACCTTTTCTTTATTATTTAACTTGTAAAAATGGTCTAGACGGTCAGTTTCATATAAAAAATACAAGAACTGATTAACTGCTGAAATTTTTCGTTTTTTAGCGGAAGTTTTTAAATGTGACAAGGAATGCTCATAAAGCGCTAGCTTTTCTTTGCTTACTTTTCCATCGACAGCTTCAACGAATTGTTGCAAATCATAGAAATAAGCATTCTTTGAATTCTCAGATAAAGACTTGCTATCAATAAAATCTTGGATAAAATCAATCATCTTTCGGAGTAATCGTATAATAATCAGTAAAATCGTGTAAAAGACTGTTAACAGCCTTCAAAATCGATTTACGAGTAATAATGCCCAAAAATTGGTCATTTTTATCTAAAACAGGTAAAAAAGGATAATCCACCAAAAGGTGCATGATTTCCGTCAAATTAGACGTTTCACTAATCGTTTGCATTTTCGTGTTTACCATTTTACCAATATCAGTTTGAGCTAATTCCCAATCGGTTAACTGATTTTTAGCTTGATAAGACATAATATCTGCAATGCTAATCGTTCCCACGTACTTCTTGTCCTTAGTAATAACAGGAACACGTGAGTAACCATTATTTGCCAACAAAAGCATGGCATGGTCAGAATTATGGGTATCAATAAAAATCGCTAAATCCTCAGCTGGAATCAAATAATGTTCCAAATGACTGAGAAGAAACTCTTCAAATTCTTTTGCTATCATCTGTCAAATTCCTTAGAAAGTGCAGGGAAAAGGTCGTGATTACGTGTGTAATAAGTCACCTTGATTTTATCATCGGTAATATCAACTTTGGCGTAGAGTTTTTCTTTCACATCACCACGTGGTTGTAAAACACTACCTGGATTGATAAAGATAGTCTTACCATTACGCCAAGCAGCTGGGCGATGTAAATGCCCATATAAACAAATATCAGCATCCGCTTCTTGGGCAAATAAATCAAGTCTATCCCACGTAAAGTTAATATTATAAAGATGTCCATGTGTTTGTGCAACGACAATATCGCCAAGATAAGTAATCAGCTTATCAGGATAACCATTGTCATAATCACAATTTCCACGCACTACCTTGATGCCTTCCCAAATCGTATCCGAACTTGGAAGTTCAGAATCGCCATTGTGGAAAATAGCATCTACTTCTCCTTGATATCGTTTTTTGATATCATTAATAATCTCACGGTCTCCATGAGAATCACTCATTACAATTATTGTTTTGCTTGCCATACTGGGAATGCCTCCATTAATTTCTTAACAGCCAATCCTCTATGTGAAATCTCATTTTTTTCTTCTGCCGTCAATTCAGCAGCGTGACGTCCTGTTTCGCCAACCATAAACAATGGGTCATAACCAAAACCATTGTCACCTTTAGCTTCCATTGCAATGTAGCCAGGCCAATCAGCTTCAACCACTAAGCTTTCTTTGTCTGGTGCTGCAACCACTAAAGTAGTATGGAACTGTGCTGAGCGGTCTTTGTGGTCAAATACCATCGCCAACTCATGAAGAAGTTTAGCATTATTTGATTCATCTGTCGCATCTGGACCAGAAAAACGAGCTGACCAAACCCCAGGAAGTCCACCAAGAGCATCAACTTTCAAGCCTGAGTCATCTGCTAAAACCATTTTCCCTGTTAATTTTGAAATAGTTTCTGCTTTCAAACGTGCATTTTCCTCAAAAGTCATGCCTGTTTCTTCAACTTCTGGCAAATCAGGATGGTCATTTAGATTTTCAACTTTAATCCCAATCTTTTCAAACATCTTACGAAATTCTTTGGTTTTACCTTCATTGCGTGTTGCAATTAAAATGGTGTCTCCAAAAGTATTTTCTGATGTTTGTCCAAAGAAAGCTGACGCTTCAACGCCACCATCAGGCAAATGAACAAAGAGAAGTTGCTCAGCTTCTGTCACCACAACAGCTCCTGCACGTTGTGCAACTTCAAGCTGACGATTTGTTTCTTGGTTAATCATATCAGCTACAAAGCGAATCAATTGAAAATCTGATGATTTTTTCACAATGGTGATATTGTAACCATTCATCTCATCGTTGTGACAATTACCATGACAGTTGCCACAGCATTTACGTTTATTAAGCTTTGCAAGCTGTTGACTTAGTTCGTATACGGCATCATCACAAACATTGCCAAGCCCTGAAATGGCATTAAAGCCACCCCATTCACCAAGGAACCAATTATCCGCATCTTTATACTCATAAATTTTATCAGTCATTTGTTACAATCCCATTTCTATTTGTTCAGCTTTTCCAAATCAACGTGTTGCACATCGATATCTTTAGCTAGCCAGTTCACAGCAATTTCTTTAAAACTTTGACTACTTGCTGTTGTATAAAAGGCATGCTTAACATCAGCTTGTGTGCGACTACGATTAATTTCAAAGTAATTTAACAAAACTGATACATCACGTATACACTCGGCACCACTATCGATTAATTTTACACTTGGTCCCATTACATTTTGAATGATTGGGCGAAGCAAAGGATAGTGCGTACAGCCAAGCACCAGTGTATCAACCTTGCCAACAAGCGGTGCTAATGTTTCATAAACAACTTTTTTAGCAACACTTGATGTCATTTCGTTAGATTCTACAAGAGGAGCAAATTTAGGACAAGAAAGACTTGTAACGTCCATTTGCGGTGCCAATGATTTTATCTTTTGATGATAAATATCTGACTTGATAGTCATCGGTGTTCCAATCACACCGATTTTACCATTGCGTGTTGATTTAATGGCTGCGCTAGAGCCTGGCAAAATAACACCTAAAACAGGAATATCTAGTTTTTCCTTGACTTCTTCCCAAGCCACTGCTGTCGCAGTATTACAAGCAAAGACAATCATTTTAACATTTTGTGTTAATAGGAAATTAACCAATTCCCAAGTGTACTCTCGAATTTGTTCGGCAGGTCTAGGACCATAAGGAGCTCTGGCAGAGTCTCCGATATATACAATTTCTTCATGTGGCAATTGACGCATTAACTCACGGACAACCGTCAATCCACCAACTCCAGAATCTAAAAAACCAATTGGTCTATTATCCATAGAATCTTCTTTCTAATCATGGACTTAGAAAAAACTCAGTTGGTGAGCCAACTGAGTCATTCATTTCTGAGCTCTGTGCTCGAAAATCTTAGTCAAAAGACTGACTTTTGGAATATCAATACATCACTATCAGCACTTCCAACTGTTCTTTTTTTCAAACCAAAGCCTAAAGATTATTTTTTAGCTTTTGCAGCAGCTGCTTTTGATTGTTTGATAATGTTACGATAAGTTTGTTGAATCTTAGCTTCGCTAGGTTTTTGACCCATTTGGCTCATCATTTCACGAATCGCATCAGGCGTCAAACGTGGGTGTTCTCCAATTTCCTTTTCAAACTGTTTGCGAGCAATAAAAACGCCGCCAACAAGGCCACCAACAAGGGCAACCAAAACTAACAAAATCCAAAGAAATGTTGTCATGAATATTTTTCTCCTAAGTTTTTTACAACACCCATTATAGCAGAAATAGAAAGAGTTTACAAATTCTTGAATGGTTTTTATCAGATGAACTCAAACTCTTTCTCCCCTATCCTTTTTCATCGAAAAGCACCTACTTTTCAGTTAAAAAGTAGGTGCTTGATAATCTATTACTCAAAGTCAAATCCCTTAATCGTTGCGAAGTAATCTTCTGGTGTCTCTGCACGGCGGATTAGACGTGCTGTACCGTCTTCCTGGTAAAGAATTTCAGCTGAGCGCAAACGACCATTGTATTGATAACCCATTGAAAAACCATGGGCACCTGTATCATGAATGACCAAAGTATCACCAACACGCGCTTCTGGTAATTCACGTTGTTTGGCAAATTTATCATTATTTTCACAAAGTGAACCAACGACGTCCACCACTTCAAGCTTACCATCTGGATTTGTCATGTTTGTGATGTGATGATAAGCATCATACATAGCAGGACGCATTAGGTTAACAGCAGACGCATCCACACCAATATAAGTGCGATAAGTCTGTTTGCGATGACGAACTTTTGTTACCAACAAACCATGCGGTGCTAACATAAAACGACCAAGTTCGGTGAAGATTTTGACATCACCTAGTCCAGCTGGAACCAAGACCTCGTTAAAGACACGGTGAACCCCTTCGCCAATAGCAGCAATATCATTAGGCTCTTGTTCGGGACGATAGTTAACCCCAACACCACCTGATAGATTGATAAAATCAATTGCTACACCAGTTTCTTCTTTCACCTCAACTGCCAATTCAAACAATTGACGTGCCAATTCTGGATAATAATCATTGGTCACAGTATTTGAAGCCAAGAATGAATGAATCCCAAAAGATTTAACTCCTTCTGCTTTCAAATCTTTAAATCCTTGAATCAATTGAGCTTTTGTCATCCCAAATTTTGATTCTTCAGGGTTATCCATAATATCTGTTCCAAGAGCAAATACACCACCTGGATTGTAACGAAGCGAAACAGTATCAGGAAGCCCAGCCACTTCTTTCAAGAAGGCGATATGTTCATAAGCATCTAAATTGATTGTCGCACCGATTGTTTTCGCATATTGGAATTCACGCGCTGGCGTATCATTAGATGAAAACATGATGTCTGTAAAACCAAGCTTATGGCTCATCAGTAATTCTACTTCTGTTGCACAATCAACACCACAATTTTCTTCTTGCAGAATTTTTAAAATGGCAGGAGTCGGTGTTGCTTTAACAGCAAAATACTCCTTAAAACCTTTGTTCCAAGCAAATGCTTTGTTCAAAGCGCGAGCTTTTTCACGAATTCCTTTTTCATCATAAAGGTGAAAAGGTGTTGGAAATTCATCAGTAATTTTTTGGAGCTCTTCAGCTGAAATAAAAGGTGTTTTCATAATTATTCCTCGAATTTTCAAAATATTAGGACTATTATAACACAAAGCGTTGAAATCACCAATCCTAACGACGTAAAAAAGCTGATACAATTTAAATTGCACCAGCTTTTTATTTATTAATCGTCATTTCCAAAAATACGAAGTAAACTCAAGAACAAGTTAATAAAGTCAAGATAAAGGCTAAGAGCCATTGAAATAGCCCAACCATCACCGACATTACCACCAGTGCTTTCGTAAACACGTTTAATCATTTGATTATCATAAGCAATCAAACCAGCAAAAATCAAAACTGAAATAATACTGATGACATAACTCATTCCACCTGAGCCAATAAACATATTGACCAGACTAGCAATGATTATTCCAATCAATGCTGCCATTAATGCCTTAGCAAGCCCTGACAAATCTTTTTTAACAAAAGTTCCGATAACAGCCATAGCTCCAAAGACCAATGCTGATGAAACAAAAGCTTGGAGAACTGTTGCTTGAGTATAAGCCACTATCACAAAACTTAGTGTAAAGCCATTTAAAGCAGAATAGAATAAGAATAATGGCAGAGCAGCTGGTGTATTTTTACGAGCCGCATTGCTAGCTAAGAAAACCAAAGCTAACTCCAAAAAGATTGCGCCATAATAAACAAATGGATGATAAACGATAATATTAATCATATTATCAGTAAAAACATACAGCATCAAAAATGATACTAATGCAGATAAGCCAATCCCCATTCCTACCAAGCCATAAATCTTGGCAAAAAAGCGATTTAAGGCACTATCTGTTTGCGTATAAATAACGTCGTTATGATTCATGAAATCTCCTTTCTCAAATCCTTCTAAACTCAATGTATTCTAACGATGATTGCTAGGTAAAATCTTGCGACTATAACGTCTCTTCTTGCTGAAACGATTTCGAAATGGTGTAATGGCTTCTTTAACAGCCCAATATTTATCTACCATTGTTACAATATAGCCTTCTTTATAACGTGGTGGAGCAATTGTTGCCCCCCACATATGTTTCAAGATAATATCTTCTTCACGTTTATTTAATTTCGTCAGCTTTCTAGCATTTCGCACGGCAATCCTAGGATGTACCCAAGCATGACCTTTATTAAATTTCGTTTCTCGCCAATCGTAGTAAAAGAAATCGTGTAAAAGTCCTCCACGCGCCGTAGATTTTTCATCCCAACCAAATTTTTTGGCAATTTTATAACTCGTATAAGCCACATTAATAGAATGTTCCATGCGCGTCGAGTAGTGATGCTGTGGAATTTTATCTAATTTATGAAAACGAGGGTGTTGGATAAGGTGTCCAACAAGTTCCATAAACTCTTTATCTTTTTTATATGCTTCCATACAGAACCACCTTCTTTCACCCTAATTATAGCATATGACCTTAAATTAGACTGAAACCAATGCTTCAAAAATGAAATAAAATAATCACTGATTTTTAAATCAACTGAAAGAGGACAATCCCCGTTGCCACGGCAACATTTAGGCTCTCAGCTTGTCCAGGCATAGTGATATGAGCCAAAATATCAGCCTGATTTGTCATCTGTTCAGAAATACCATTGCCCTCATTTCCCATCACCAAAGCAAAATGGGCTTGCGCTTCTACAGTTTTATAATCAACAGAATCTTTTGAGAGCGTTGTTGCAATTAACGGCACCTTTAGGTCCTGTAACTGCTGACAAGCCGCATAAACATCGGTACGCCAAATTGGTAAATGAAAATGGCTTCCCTGCATAGAACGTAGTGTTTTTTGATTATAAATATCAGCTGATTTTTCTGAAATCAAAACACCGTCCAAACCAGCAGCATCTGCTGTTCGAATCATTGTTCCAACATTTCCAGGATCTTGGACATCTTCCAAAACTAAATAACGCCCTGCTTTTAAATCCGCTAAAGGCAAGCTCGACATAGCAACCTCAGCAATAATTCCCTGTGGCGTTTTAGAATCCGTTAATTCCTTTAAAACTTCAGGCGTCACAAAAGTGACATTTGAAAATTGGCTCACACGGTCAGCAAACTCTTCAAGCACAAAAATATTTAAGAATTCTACTCCTGCTTTCCCAGCTTCTTCAAAAAGATGCCAGCCCTCAATCAAGTAAGAATGGTCACGGTATTTTTTTTTCAATAATTTTTTAGTCTTTTTAATGAGATTATTTGATTTAGAAGTTATTACTTGCATGCTTACATTATAACAAAAAAATCTCCTAGATAGGAGATTTAGTATAGTGTTTAATTTATTTCCAAAGGTTGTCCATAAACATCCTGATCGTCTTTTTTTAAAGTAAAGAAAGCATATATCGCAGAAATGAACACAATACCTGCCACAATTAGGAAAGTTGGTTGATAACCAATTTTATCATGCAATAATCCAAATGGTGTTGAAAAGATAATCTGTCCAACTTGTGCAGCAATTTGAAAGCCTACCATATAGAGTGTCGTCGAAATACGTGTGTCAAAGTGTAGGGTAAAATAACGGAACATTGCAAGAATAAAAATTGCAGTTTCTGGAGCATGTAAAAGTTTAATGATTGATACACCAAGAGGATTAGTTACCAAACCACAACCACCAATACGTAGAACCATAATAACCAAACCAATCAAAAGAGTTTTACGAACCCCTGTCTTTCTCATCATAATTGGAATCATTCCCATCATAATTGATTCTAAGAATACTTCTAAAGAATTAAGAACACCATAAGCTTGTTGACCTGCCGTTTCTGTTCCAAAGAATCTAGTGAAAAATTCAGGAAACATTTGTTGATCAAAAACAGTATAGAAAGTCCAACTCATGATGATGAAAATAATAATTTTCCAAAGGTCAGGCATCTTGAATACACTTAAAATTTCTACTAGCGATGGTGAATTATTAACATCTTGGTTATCAGATTTACTTTCATATTTTACAACAATAGCTGTATTATTTTCTGGTTTAATAAAAAGCAAAACAAGTAATAATACAATTGAAAATACCGATCCGATCCAAAAAATCAAATAAGCATTTATTGTGAATATGAAACCTGCGATTAAAGCAGCAACAGCATAGCCAAAAGATCCCCATGCGCGTGCCTGACCATATTCAAAACCAAATCGACGGCTCATTCGTTCTGCTAAAGCTTCAAAAGTTGGTGAAGCAGCAAGAAAAGCCATTGAAAGGTAAATAGAGCCAATTAAAGCGCCGACGATAAAATTACTTTTTAATAGAGGGACATAAATCCAAGTAAAGAAGGGACCTAAAAATACTTCACAAACAACACAAAAAATTAATAGATTTTTTTTGATTCCAAACTTATCCTGTAGCGAACCATACACAAACATCAAAATCAAGGTTATAGCTGAATTGAAAGAATAGATTGTTCCAACTTGTGATCCTGAAAAACCTTGCTTAGTTGTTAACCAAATTTGAAAAAATGACCACCAAATTCCCCAGCCTGTAAAGAATAAAAGAATCATCAAAGAATTGCTTATATAAAACGGATTAGCAGTATGCTTTTTTAAATTACTCATAATTCACCTCTCAAATCTTAGTAGCTATTTGCATTGCTTTCTAATTGATAGATACATGATTGATTATCACAGTCTGCCAACAGACTTAGGTTAATTTTGTCCTGCCAATACATCCTTTCTGTAAAAGTTGCACTTCCTTGGTTTATGAAAATTTCAACAGAGCTACTATCTACATAGATATGTAAAGACAGACTATCAGACAACGATATATGAGCGACACGCTCACCATCAGTAGTTGTTCGATTTAAAATAATTCGATCACCATCACGATCAATAGATAATTTTAGACTATTATTACCATCAAAAAGACTTAGAAAATGACCAGATTTAATATGTTGAGCATCAATAATAATTTCACTGCTATCTTCTAAAGTATAAGGTACATCCTTTTCAAGTTTTCCATCAAATGATACCTTTTCACGCAAAGTTTTTAATTCTTTAATTGGCAACTGACAAAGTCTGCCATCACGAATAACTAATTCTCTTGGTAATGTCAAGGCTCCTGCCCAACCATCTTCTTTTTCATACATCGGAGAATCCCAAGCATTCATCCAAGCTATCATAACACGACGTCCATCAGGTGTCAGCAAAGTTTGAGTTGCATAGAAATCATGACCATTATCAATCTCGAAAAACTTCCCACGGTGGAAGACACCATTTTTATCATCTAATTGCCCAAGTAAATAGCCTGTCTGATTCAGGTTACGATATTTATCACCATCTTCTTTGACTCCTTGTGGAGACATTAACAAAACATCTTCTCCATTTAATCTGAAGAAATCTGGACATTCCCACATAAAACCTTCTCTATCACAATCAATAGCTTGTGATAATACTGAAATAAATTCCCAATCAATTAAATTTTTAGAGCGATATAGCAGCGCTCTGCCTAACCCATTCTCCTCTTGACTTCCCAAAACCATATAAAAATTATCATTATCTTGCCAAACTTTTGGATCTCTAAAATGTTTGGTGTTACCGACAGGTGTTCTCAAAACAGGGTTACCTTCATATTTTGTAAAATGGATACCATCAGTACTATAGGCAAGATTCTGATCTTCATAAAATTGTTCTTGATCTGTTGGATCAGTATAGTGATGACCAGTATAAATCAACCATAATTTATCATCATACTCAATCGCACTACCTGAAAAGCAACCATCTTCACTTTCTCCTGGTGTTAAAGCAACTGGTAGTGTTTCCCAATGAACCAAATCTTTACTTCTGGCATGTCCCCAATGCATTGGTCCCCACTCAGAGTCATATGGATAATATTGATAAAAGATATGGTAATATCCCTTAAAATATGATAAACCATTAGGATCATTGATCCATCCTGATTTGGCCATTAAATGATAGTTAAGGCGATAACGTTGGTTAGTAACAGTCATTTCATTCATAATTATCCTTTCTTCGTGTCAACCGGTTAACATATATTGTAATCGTTTTCTTCTAGAAGATGGTTATATTATAGCGCTTACAATTTTATATGTCAACCGGTTGATATATTTTTTTTTACAAAAAAATCTTAGCCATCAACACTATTGACTTAATCCAAGTACTTGTAGAATCAAAAAAACTCTACATTCTCATATAGATAGAATGTAGAGTCTGTTGTAAAAAATATTAACTACTTCTGCTTATATTTAACAAGTTTTACCTTCAATCAGTTTCACCGGTAATGTATATGAAGTGGCTTCGTCACCCTTACCATTAATCCGGTTATCCAAAATGGTTACTGCTAGTTCAGCCATCTCATTGATAGGCTGCTGAATAGTAGAGAGATTAGGGAGTAATAAGCGTACCATATCCGCACCATCGTATCCAATGAGCTTTAAGTCATCTGGAACATTACGACCAAATTCCTGTGCTAAAGACAGCAAAATAGCTGCATCAGTATCATTAGATGCAAAAATTCCATCAACTTCTGGATGTTCTACAAAAATGCGACGTAGACACTCCCTTTTTTCTTCCTGACTAATATTAAAGTCAAGATGATAAGTTATTGGTGTCAATCCATGTTCTCTCATGGTATCTTCATAACCAATACGACGCTTCTGAGCCGGTGTCTGTAATTCTAAAGGACCATTAGTATGTATGATATACTGACAGTCAGCAGCAATTAGTTTTTCTGTAGCTATCCTCCCACCTTGGTAATTATCCGAAGAAATAACAGGAATATCCTCATTCATAATTCTGTCAATAGAAACAATTGGTAAGTTTCTATTTTGATACTCGCTTAACCCCTGATTATGCGCCCCAACAATTAAGCCATCAACTTGATGACTCAGTAATTGATTCAAATAGTCTTCTTCTTTATCTGGATCATTTTGGGAATTACCAATTAGAACTTTATATCCTTTTTTATACAAAAGAAGTTCCATTTCTGCTTCTAGTTGCGCAAAGAATGGATTATTAATAGTAGGGAAAATAAGTCCGACTAAGTTAGTCTTTTGTGTATAAAATTGTCGTGCAATAATATTTGGCTGATAGCCTATTTTTTTCATTGCATCATTAACTTTTTGAATTGTTTCTTTGCTTAAGTATCCCCTATTATTTAAAACTCTGGAAACAGTTGTTTTGGAAACACCTGCCAAAGCAGCTACATCTTCAAGTTTTGGACGTTTTTCGGACATATCTTCCTCACTAATTTTTTAATTAACAACTACCAATTCCAGTAATTATTAATCGGTAATCTTACTTAACTATCATTTTTTGAACTTTATGACCATTATAACATAAGCAGTCATAAACTGCTTATGTTATAATAAAACTAAATAAAGTTAGCAAATACTTAAAAGGAGGAAATTGAGATGAAAAAAGTACGCTTAATTGTCTCTGGTCGTGTTCAAGGTGTTGGTTTTCGTTATTCAACCTATGCTCTTGCCCTTGAATTGGGGGATATTTACGGTCGTGTTTGGAATAACGATGACGGCACCGTAGAAATCCTCGCTCAATCCGAAGATTCAGCAAAAATAGCCAAATTTATCCAAGAAATCCGTAAAGGTCCGTCACAATGGGCAAAAGTCACTTATGTTGATGTAAAAATGGCTAATTTTGAAAATTTTACCGATTTTCGCATCGCTAACTAATAACTAATAAAAAAATAAGACTACAGACGTATTGAGAAATTGCTCAAAAAACAGTAAAATAGTAGGGTATTATAATAAAAGGAAATAAACTATTGAAAAAGAAACTAAATCGTGTCCTCTTTTCAGGACTAAGCTTATCTTTATTGTTGTTGCTAACTGGTTGTGTCAGCCGTGATTCAAGTGGTAATCCTACAGGAACTATCTGGCATATCCTCGGTGAGCCAATGGCAAAACTCATCCAATACTTCGCTAACAACGTTGGACTTGGCTTTGGTTTAGCTATTATTTTGGTAACAATTATTGTACGTTGTATTATTTTACCACTTGGACTTTACCAATCATGGAAAGCAAGTTATCAATCTGAAAAGATGGCGTACCTCAAACCAATCTTTGAACCGATTAATGAGCGTATGCGTAATGCAACTACACAAGAAGAAAAATTGGCTGCCCAAACAGAATTGATGGCTGCCCAAAAAGAAAATGGCATCAATATGCTTGGTGGTATGGGATGTCTCCCACTTCTCGTCCAAATGCCATTCTTCTCAGCAATGTATTTCGCTGCGCAATACACACAAGGTGTCTCTGAAAGTACTTTCTTAGGAATCGACCTTGGTACACGTAGCATTCCGTTGACAGCTATTATCGCCGTCTTGTACTTCTTCCAATCATGGTTGTCTATGCAAGGTGTCGCTGAAGAACAACGTGCTGCCATGAAAGGTACGATGTATGTCATGCCACTGATGATGGTATTCATGGGTATGAGCATGCCAGCAAGTGTTCTCCTTTATTGGTTGGTCGGTGGTTTCTTCTCAATCATTCAACAATTAATTACAATGTTTATCATTAAACCAAAACTTCGTAAGAAAATTGCTGTTGAATTTGAAAAAAATCCTCCAAAAACTTACCAATCAAAAGCTCGCAAAGATGTTACACCAACTGCTAATAAAGCACAAATTAGTAACAAACCTAAGAAAAGCAACCGTAACGCTGGAAAACAACGTAAACGTAAATAAAACAATTTAATATTAAAAAGGCTAGGGAGCTATAACTCCTTAGCCTTTCTTTTATGGTTATTATAAAGACAAAATAAAAAGGCTTAACGCCTTTTTTATTTATTAAGCTGTTTTTTCAACGCTGACGATTTCAACATCGTAGCTTCCAGCAGGTGATTCAATTGTGACAACGTCACCTGTTTTCTTACCAATCAATGCTTGAGCGATTGGGCTTTCGTTAGAAATACGACCTGAGAAGATATCTGCACCAGCAGCACCAACGATGTGGTATACATCTTTATCAGTTGTTCCAACTTCTTGAACAGTTACTGTTTTACCAATAGCTACTTCATCTTTAGCGACAGCATCGCTATCGATAATTTCAGCATAACGGATTTTAGTTTCAATGATTTGGATTTGACCTTCAACAAATGCTTGTTCGTCTTTAGCTGCATCGTACTCTGAGTTTTCAGAAAGGTCACCATATGAACGAGCGATTTTAATACGTTCAACAACTTCTGGACGACGAACTAATTTTAATTCTTCTAATTCTTGTTCAAGCTGTTCTTTTTCAGCAAGGGTCATTGGATAAGTTTTTTCTGCCATTTTCTATCTCTTTTCTAAAATTTATTTGGATAATCTACAAATACAAACATGATGTGAATCACACCATGTTTGTCAGTAATTATTATTCATCTAATTGACTATTAACATATTTTTCAACATTGGCTTCATGGTCTTCGTAGGTTTCTGCATAATAAACAGTTCCTGTCTTCACATCAGCTACAAAATAGTAATAATCTGTTGAAGCTGGGTTAACAGTTGCCTCAATAGCTGATAGGCTTGGGCTATCTACTGGACCAGGCATTAAACCAGTATTGGTATAAACATTATACGGTGAATCAATGGATGTGTCAATACTTGCATCTGCTGACAAGGTCGTTTCTTCACCAAGTTTACCCATAGCATACAAAATAGCAATATTACTTTGAAGAGCCATGTTCGAATTCAAACGATTATAGAAGACACTAGCAATGTTACGACGGTCATCATCAGTCGAACCTTCTTTTTCAACCAACGAAGCAAGCGTAAGTACTTCATTGACAGTCATGCCTTTTTCAGAAATCGTATCATAGTAGCTAGACATGTACGAATCCATCGTTGCAATCATTTGCTCAACCAAATCTTCCATGGTTGTATCTTCAGTATAACTATATGTTGCTGGGAAAAGGTAACCTTCTAAGCGATAAGTTGCCTCATCTGCACTTGGTAAATTCGCTAATAATTTTGGATATTTTTCAACCATTTTAGAGATGAATGTCTCATCTTGCACTACTGACAAGAAATCATCTGCTGTAAACGGCGTTGATGAATCATCATCCGCTGTATTTTTAGTAACAGCCTCAGAAATTTGTTTAATGGTATAACCTTCTGTAACCAAAATCTTACCTAAAGACGGGTCTTCCGGTTCAGCCGTTCCTCCCTTTTTAAGGAGTTTACAAATTTCATCTAAATCCATACTAGCTTGAAGGTTATAATAACCGCTTTTGAAATTACTATAATTTTTAAATTTTGTGTAGTAATTAAAGACAGTTGCACTCTTAATAACACCGGCTTTTTCTAAAATTTGTCCGATATATTTGTTACCAGAGCCTTCTGGAATTTCAACGGTTACGTATTTTGTTGAAGTACTATCTAATGCACCGACAGCACTATCAACATAACGGTAAACGAAGAATCCAGTTGCTAGCAAGGCAATAATAATAGCTGTAATCAAGAACATAGCAATTCGTCTTGCTAAGCTATCTGTCTTTTGACGCTGACGCTTTCTTTTGCGTTTTGTTCCCACTTTTTTCTCCAAGTCTGTTTTAGTTTCTACTGAACCATCAGTAGCTTCATCTTCAGCCTGAATCGTTTCTGCTTGAGAATCATCACTCGCAATTTCTTCTGGAATATCTGGAATACCAGCAAAGCCAACACCATCAGTTGCTCGAACAAGATAACTTTCATGTTCATCTTCGTCAACGTCATCAGAATCTGAACTATTAGGATTGAAAGTTTGATTAATATTTCTTAAAACATCTTTAATCTCTTGATTATCGATAGTCGTTTCAATCTGATTTTCAGCAAGAGCATTTTGAGCTTTTTCCTCAATACGGCGTTTTTCTTCACGAATTTCTGCTTCTTGACGCTCTTTTCGCTCTTCGGCTTCGTATTCTGCCATCAATTCTGCTGTCTTACGTGCAAATTCTTCTGCTTCTCTTTCCTTTTGCTGAAGTTCCAAATCGTGTTGCTTACGCAAACGATTAGCTTCCTCAAGTTCAGCTAAAATTTGCTCCTTGAAACTTTTTTCTTTCTGAGTTTTTGGCTTATCGTCGTTAAATTCGGTCAAAGCTTATCCTCCTAATCTTAGTCAATCGCCATTATAACCTAAAAATAGCGTAAAATCAACTGATGGGGTGGGTTGTTATCTATTCTTAATAATAAGAAATATCACTCATTAATTTGTTAAGTGTGTTTCCCAAACCATATTATACCAGCTAGAGCCACCATGTGTTGATTCTGATTCCCCCTCATCTACAAAACCATTTTTTTCGTAGTAAGGGATAAGGTAATCGTGACAAGTAAGATTAATCCCTAAACGTTTTTGATCAACTGCCAAATCCTTTAATGCTGCAATTAAAGCTGTTCCAACTCCTTGTCCTTTAAAATCAGGAGCTACAGAAAGACTTGTGATTGCAATAAATCCTTCATCAGCAGGATTTGGAACAACGTGATGGAATAAATCATCAGTTAAATAGCGTTGTAAAACAACGGGTCCTACAATATAACCAGCAATTTTTCCATCAATCTCTGCAACTAAAAAAGTATCTGAAATAGTTTCTATACGTTCTTTCATCGCTTCTGGAGTCGCAGCTTCTTCGACAGAGAAGTTTTCCGATTCAATACGTGCTATTTCTTCCCAGTCTTCAATCCTTGCATTTCTTATAATCATAAATACCTCCTAAAAAGAAAAAGAGTTTTTCACTCCTTTTCCATACATGACAGTATTATTGCGTATTATTAGCCAAGCTTGCCAATAATTCTTCAAATGAACGTTCGTATAATTGAATATCTCCAGCTCCCATGAAGACGTAAACGGCATTATCGTGGTCAAGTAATGGTGACACATTTTCAAGACTAATGACTTTTGCAGATTTTTGAATTTTATCAGCTAAGTCTTCAACTTTAACATCACCATGGTCAACTTCACGCGCTGAACCATAAATTGGCGCCAAGTAAACAGCATCCGCTTGGTTCAAAGCTTCCGCAAATTCATCTAAAAGTGCGATAGTACGTGTAAACGTATGAGGTTGGAAAATAGCCACGATTTCTTTGCTTGGGTATTTTTGACGAGCTGCATCAAGAGTCGCAACAATTTCAGTTGGATGGTGTGCAAAATCGTCAATGATAGTTGTGTTATTAATCACTTTTTCAGTGAAACGACGTTTAACACCAGCAAATGTTTTCATGTGTTCTGCTACAAGAGACATATCAATTCCTGCAACGTAAAGGTTAGCAATAACCGCAGTCGCATTCAAGATATTGTGACGTCCAAAGGCTGGAAGATGGAATGAACCAAGTTCTTCATCACCGTGTTTCACTTTGAAAGCAGAGCCATTTGTTGTACGGACAAGGTCATAAGCCATGAAATCATCAGTGTCTTTGAAACCATAATAGTAAATGTCCGCATCTGATGTAATCTTACGAAGGTAAGCATCATCACCATACAAGAACAAAGCTTTTTGAACTTGTTTAGCATAATCGTTAAACGCATCAAATACATCATCAATGCTCTTGAAGTAATCAGGGTGGTCAAAGTCAATATTTGTGATGATTGAGTATTCTGGGTGGTAAGGCATGAAGTGACGTTGGTATTCGTCAGATTCAAAAACAAAATAATTGCTGTTCGCAGAACCACGACCAGTACCATCACCAATCAAATAAGAGGTATCTGTAATATTTTTTAGGACATGTGACAATAAACCTGTTGTTGATGTTTTTCCGTGTGCACCAGCAACACCAAAGCTTGTGAATTGGCGCATGAAATCTCCCAAGAATTCATGGTATCGTTTAAATTTGAAACCATTTTGAATAGCATAAGCGATTTCAACATTATTATCTTCACGGAAAGCATTACCGGCAATCAATTCAACGTCTGATGTGATGTTTTCTTCAGAAAATGGCAAGATTTTGATTCCTGCTTGTTCCAAACCACGTTGTGTAAAGTAGTATTTGCTAACATCACTTCCTTGAACCTTATGTCCCATTTGATGTAACATTAAGGCAAGGGCACTCATACCAGACCCTTTAATTCCGATAAAATGATAGGTTTTAGACATTTTTTCTCCTCTATTAATATAACTGCTAAGCAGTTTAATTTGCATCATCAAAGCGTGTTAAATTCAATTCTTGAGCCATTCGATGTTCTCTTTGACTTTGCTGTGCTTCCTTATTATAAATTTGACTACGTTTTAAGAAGTCATAATTGTTTTTCTTCGGTTTAGGTACAGAAGTATTATCTGGCTCTTTATACGTTACGGGAATTTCTGCCAAGATATAATCTTCTTGATGCATTTTTTCTGTTAAATGACTTAGTTTATTCGTCGGTTTAGCAGGTGTTTTAGGCAAAGTTGCCTTCAGTTGTTGCTGAAAAGCTGTTTTTGAAGGCATTTTTTTCACTTCGTTAGACAGATAAGCTTGACGTTTTTTCTTAATATCACGTCTCGCCTCATCACGCGCTAACTCAGCGTAAGATTTACCTTCACTAACTGTTCGTACACGTTCTGCATCTTTTTCTGTTTTGCCAACAAAATTATAGTCTTTAGTGACGTCATCATAGTCTTTATCATGGTAAGTTCCATGAATATTGGTAATTAAATCTTCGTTTTCATATAAAGCCATCGTCTTTGGTGGATTGCTTACTGGCTCACCATCAGCAACTAAGGGAAAGCGTCTTACAGTTTTTTTCACAGCGTCACTTCCTTTCTTAACGCACTGTGCAAATTCATTAGTACCACTTACTAAAAAATCAGTGTAAAATAGTTACCATTATACGTCCTAGCAACTAAAAAGCTTCATTGCTATTACTTTCTAAATAAAGATTTCAAAAATGGTAATAGCTTGAACAAAGCTCCAACTTTGTAGCATTTTTATTATAAACTAAATCATGTATTTTTTCAAAGTTTTCATAAAAGAAAAGTCAGTCTTTCAGAAACGAAAAACTGACTTTAATGTTAGCGGTCAACGCCTAAAATTTCTTTAATATCTTCAATCGTCATGCTAGCACGTGTTTCATTGCCATCAAGAACTGTTGTTACAAGATTTTTCTTGCTTTCTTGCAATTCCAAAATCTTTTCTTCAATGGTTCCACGTGTAATCAAACGATAAACTTCGACATTTTCTTTTTGTCCAATACGATGGGCACGGCTAATAGCCTGCATTTCAACAGCAGGATTCCACCAAAGGTCAATCAAAATAACTGTGTCAGCTCCTGTCAGATTCAGTCCGACGCCTCCCGCTTTCAATGAAATCAAGAAAGTGTCTTTTGAGCCATTATTGAAAGCTCGTGTCATTTCTTGGCGGGCATTAGCTGGCGTTGAACCCGTAATCTTATACGAAGTAAGACCAAGCTCTTCAATCTCTTTTTCGGCAATATCAAGCATTCCCCTGAATTGTGAAAAGATAAGAGCACGATGTCCGTTTTCCTTGATTTGCGTCAATAACACACGAAGGCTATCTAATTTACCACTTTCACCACTATAATCCATGAAAAGACTTGGTGTATCACAAATTTGACGCAGACGTGTAATTCCTGACAGAATCTCAATTTTACGACGATTAATATCTGCATCTGAAGCGCCAGCAATCGTTTCTTGCATTTGGCGAAGTTGTGCTAAATAAATCGCTTTTTGCTTATGATCAAGTTCATTTGGATAATTAATCTCAATCAAATCTGGCAATTCTGGAAGTACTTCTTCCTTACGACGACGCATGATAAACGGTTTGATAAAACGTGCCACCTGCTTAGCATTTAATTTGAGAAATTGCTTTTTATCAGGCAATAAACCAGGTAAAACAATCTGAAAAATTGACCAAATTTCTAGCAATTTATTTTCAATCGGTGTTCCTGAAAGAGCAAAACAATTTTTAACTTCAAATTGGCGCAAATAGTGAGCAATCTTCGTTTGCGTATTTTTCATCACTTGCGCTTCATCTAAAATCAAATAGTCAAAATTCAACTGACTGTATTCGTCAAAATCTTGGCGGAAAGATGAGTAACTTGTAATCACAACCTGATGATTTTGAGCAATAATATCATCACGAACCGCTTTTAACCCGTAAGCTACAGCCACATCAATTTCTGGCGTAAAACGATTAAATTCGTCTTGCCAATTATAAATCAAACTTGACGGTGATAAAATCAAAATACGTGTTTCTGGAGTCAATTTAGAGGCTAGAAAAGCAATAGTTTGCAAGGTCTTACCAAGTCCCATATCATCTGCCAAAATACCACCAAACCCATAGTGGTCAAGCATTGATAACCAACGCACTCCCGTCATTTGATAATCACGTAACTGTGTATTTAACTGCGGAATCGTCACTTCAAACGCCTCTGGATGTGTCAAGTCATGCGCTAACTGCTCAAATTCTTTTGAAAATGTCACACGGTCATTACCTTGGAATAAATCAGCAATTTGAAAAGCCGAGATAGTCTCTAATTGGAGGTGTCCATTTTTCACCTGCTTAGCACGTAAATTTTGCAGAGTGCTGCTGACACGCTGTGTTTCTTCATCAAAAACGACTAATTTACCAGCATCATTAACAAAATAGGGCTGATTTTTAAAGAGGGCTTCCAAAGCGTTATCGATATCATTTTCAAAAATAGTTGAAAAATCAAAGGAAATATCCAATAAACCACCGTTTGTCTGAACAGAAACTTGCGGACGTTCAAACTGACGCATTTCGTCAAGGTCATCAGACAAGTAGACCTTACCCAAACGTTCTAATTGCTCTAAAGTATTGGTAAAGAAATCATATAAATCATCATTTGTCAGTGGGGCATGATAAGATAAAAATGAAGCCGCAAAGCCATTAGCTTCTAGAGTCCTAAAAACACGTTCTTCATGCTTGAAATGGCTAGCAAACGGCAATTCTTCCAATTCTCGCTTACTGCTAACACTGACTGCCCCATAATCAAAGGTCACTCGCAAAGCAATTTCGTGATACTCATTAAGCTCCATATGAAAATAAGGCGTAAAATCACAAATTTCAAAGCTTTTCGGTGCTTCAACCAGACCAAGTTCTTTAAAATCAAGCAAACTAGCTGCCAATTTAGCCTGGTCATCTAAATCAAAGAATAAGTGCTTAGCTAAATCCGATTCAATTGGTAAACTGCGAACAGCTGCTAAAATTTTCTGCTGTTTCAAGTTCAAGCAATAAATCACACCATTAGCAAATAGAAAGGCATTGTCAAAAAGAGGCTGATAAGTCTTTTCTGTAATCACCAACTCAATTGATTGACGATGAACAATAACTTTAAAGGAAAGCAAACCTTCCGTTCCATCTAATTGTCTAAAAATCAATTGAGCATAATTTTGATGATTGTGCTCAAAAGAGAAATCATAAAGCTCATTTAACAGCGAAATACCTTCTTCAAATGTTCCGCTTGTTAGCGATAAATTACGTCCATGATTAGGCAGGATATACTCCAAATCAACATGGTCACCATCTGGTAAAATTCGCCATAAAAATTGAATTAATTCTTGACTAGCATCATCAAACTGAATCAAAGATATCGGCTCAAAATAATTTTTTCCGATTTGATAATAGCCTTCACTTTTAACGGTATTCAAAAAGGCTTTAATATCCCGCACAACATAAGCACGGTCTCCTGGTAAACGATTGATTTTTAACGTCCACCAATAATCTGAAGAGAAAGGGCTTTGATTTCCATAAGCAGCTAAACGATACTTTGTCGTATCATCGTCATTAATGGCTAAGCCATCTAAAAAGACACTACCAAATGAGGTGATTTTTTTCGTTTCTTGTTGTATTTCTTGATGTGAACTAAGTTCATCTGACAACTCTTTACCTTCTGTATTATTCTTCAAAAAATACTCTAAAGCAGCCAAATGTTCACAATATTTTTTCTTAGCAAACAGGTCACAGTCACACCGAACTTGCTCATCTTCAAGAGCATATTGGAGATGATGCGTTCCAATTTTTGCCTGAATTATTTCTTCATGTTTACTGACAATATCAACCAAACCTTGTTCGTAAAGTTCTATGCCTTGATTGCGAATTCGACCTGGAATCATTCTACCCACTCTTAGCCACCACCTTTTTCCTTATCCTTTTATTATATCAAATTCAGCCTTCTTTAGCTTAAAAAAATACTTTTTTGATTTTATTTTTACCAGAAATATTAAAAAGCACCTTAAAAGGTGCTTTTCGTAATTATTTACGTTTGCGAGCAATCAAATTGATTGGTGTTCCTTCAAAACCAAAGGCTGCGCGGATTTGATTTTCCAAGAAACGCATGTATGAGAAGTGCATAAGTTCTTCTTCGTTAACAAAGATAACAAACGTTGGTGGTTTAACGGAAACCTGTGTGCCGTAGAAAATTTTCAATCGTTTACCTTTATCAGTCGGTGTTGGATTGATAGCAATAGCATCCATAATAACATCGTTAAGCACTGCTGATGGAATACGTTTGTTTTGGCTTTCACTGATTTTCTTAATCATATCAGGCAATTTGTTCAAACGTTGTTTTGTTGCTGCAGATACAAAGATGATTGGTGCATATGACAAGAATTGGAATTGGTCACGAATGTCTTCTTCCCATTTGGTAACTGTATGGTTATCTTTTTCAATCGTATCCCATTTGTTAACAACGATAATGATTCCCTTACCAGCTTCATGAGCAAAACCTGCAATACGTTTGTCATACTCACGAATACCTTCTTCGGCATTGATAACCATAAGAACGATGTCTGAACGGTCAATGGCACGCATTGAACGCATCACTGAATATTTCTCAGTATTTTCATAAACTTTACCAGATTTACGCATACCTGCTGTGTCAATCATTGTGTATTCTTGACCTTCACTGTCAGTAAAGTTTGTATCAATGGCATCACGTGTTGTACCAGCAATTGGACTTGCAATCACACGTTCTTCACCAAGAATCGCATTAATCAAACTTGATTTACCAACATTTGGACGTCCAATCAAGCTGAATTTAATGATGTCTGGATTTTCATCTTCTTCCTCAACTGGAAGATTTTCAACGATAGCATCCAAAACATCCCCTGTACCAATCCCGTGAACAGATGATACTGGGTATGGATCTCCAAGACCGAGTGAATAGAAATCGTAAATATCGCTTCGCATTTCAGGATTATCAACTTTGTTGACAACTAAAATGACAGGTTTATTTGTACGATACAAGATTTTTGAAACATATTCATCAGCATCTGTAACGCCTTCTTTTCCTGAAACCACAAATACGATAACGTCAGCTTCAGTCATCGCAATATCAGCTTGGTGTTTGATTTGTTCCATAAATGGCGCATCGACGTCATCAATACCACCAGTATCAATCAATGAAAATTTACGGTTAAGCCATTCACCTGTAGTGTAAATGCGGTCACGAGTAACCCCTTCAACATCTTCCACAATTGAAATGCGCTCACCTGCGATACGGTTAAACAAAGTCGATTTTCCAACATTTGGACGCCCGACAATAGCAACTGTAGGTAAAGCCATAATTCTTTTTGTACCTATTTCGTTAAAATAGCCAAAACTACTTTAAGTGGATTTTCCACACAAAAGACGATTAATTACTTAAAAACGTCTTTGCCGAATCTATTCCTTTCAATTCTTTTATCTATATAAATTTATATGATTAGCGTCTGTTATCACCTTGAAGATGAATTTCACGAGCCAAATAACGGATACGTTCCATGACACGTTTAGCTTGCCAAGTCTCATCACCAGAACGTGATGTTGCAAAATGTTCTTCAAGTCCTTTAAAATCAAGGTTTGAAGTAAAGAATGTTAACAGATTTTCTTGCATACGATATTGTAAAATAACTTGCAAAACATCATCACGAATCCATGGGCTCTGTTGTTCAGCACCAATATCATCAAGAACCAATATCTCAGATTGTTTGATTTGGTCAATCTGCTCTTTCACCGTTCCTGTATTAATAGCATTTTTGATATCAACACAGAAAGTCGGAAAATGTAATAGTATTGTTGATTTCCCATACTTCGCTGACAAACGATTTGCCAAATAAGCCATTAAATAAGATTTCCCAACACCAAAATTTCCAAAAACATAAAGCCCTTTTTGCGTTCCTGTCTCAAGATTTTTTTGATAATCATTCAAATAATTATAAATCTCAATACGGTTTGGGTCACCTAAATCAAGGTCTTCTGCCGAAATATGTTTCAGACCTGATGGCAAGCCAATCAAGGTTACACGATTTTTAATATCTTGACGTTTTTTCGCTTCAACGAGTTCACGTGTTTCCAAATAAACGACATCTGCATAGCCTTCGTTCATGCTAAGTGCTGGTTTATAGCCTTTGGCAACATAAGACTCGTCCTGATTTTGAAATTTTTCACGTTCTACCATGAATTGATTAAACTTAGGTAAGCTCCGATTAATCTGCTCCTGAGTCAAGCCATTTGACGTGATAAAATCAGCAATTTCCTTATCTGCTAAAATAACTTGAGTCAATTCATTGAGATCAGTGCGACTTTGGCGAAGCTGTTTAGCCAAGGTTTGTCCGATTTTTTCCATCACTCGCTCCTTAATCTTCTAACATGCTACGTTTGAGTTCTTCCAATTTTGCCTTTTCTTCAGCCGTGGCAACATGTTTGTATTCTTTCGCTGTCCATTCAGGAACATTGCTTTTAGCTGCTTTCGTCTGCGCCTTACGTTCCTTGCTGCGTTGCGCAAAACTACGCATTTTCAGCACAGCTGCTTCTGCGGTAGTAATTTTTTGAAAAGCAAAATCATTTGCTACCTTCATAATATAAGGTTTATTGAGATTAGCTGATTGTGTTTTATTCAAGGTATAAAGCACCATGACATTAATCACTTCATCTAAGAAACTCATATTTGCTAAGTCCTCAAGCAATTTTCGCTCACTTTCTGTCACAACTGCATGACGCGGTGCCTTGATTTTTTCAAGGAATTCCTTAGCAGTTGCTTGTTTAGCTTCCCGAATAATCACTTGTTCTTTAGCATCAAATTGTTCATTAGACTGCGTCTTAGCACCTTTTTTCTGTTCCAACTGAACAGTCATTCGCTGTGGAGAAATCTTTCCATTAATCGCTGTGCTTTTTGCCAAACGATAAGTGTCAAACCAATTCATCGTATACTTATCAGCGATGCTATAGATTAGCACAACATCAGCTTTTTCATCCTTAAATTGCAAACCATCACGTAACATCAAACGCTCAAAACTATCTAAATCAAAATGATTTTTCGATAATGTTTTTTTCGCTTTGGGACTATCTTCTGCTGAAAAAATATCTGAGAATTTTTTCGAGATATTTCTAGCATCTTGCGGAACTTTTATATCCAACTCAGCTACCGCAACATCACCGATTTCTTGTTCTAACAAACGGCGATAGACAGGATTTTCCAAAAATGTTTCGCGATTCAAAGCAGGTTGTAATTTCAAGACATAAGCATCGCGTGTTTGGTACAAAACAAGCAAATCAACAGCTGTTAAAATTGCCAGTGCTTCTTCCACCTGACGCATACTCAATTGGAGATGGTTCAATATCTCACTAAACTTATGACGCTTAACCCCATCATCAAAAAATGCTAATAGATAATCATAAAGCAAAACTGCATGATTACCAATCACAGGATGGTACAGTTGCGTAAGACTATCAGAATCTAATAAAACCTTGTTATTTTTGATATAAGAAAATTCATCGATCGGTCTCATCTAAATTACTTCTTTTCTTCTTACTACGAACACGGTTGGTAATTTGTTGAAGAAGTTCTTCAATTTCATCAACATCTTTAAACGATTTGTAAACAGAGGCAAATCGCACATAAGTGATTTCATCGATTTCAGCCAATTCATCCATGACAAGATTTCCGATAGCTGTACTCGGAACCTCACCTTCATACTCACTACGAACTTTTTGTTCAATACGTGATACGACTTGTTCGATATCATCGCTTGATACTGGACGTTTTTGAGCACTTTGGAAAATACCATTTAAAATCTTTTCACGAGAAAATTGTTCGCGCGTTCCATCTTTTTTAATGACTAGTAAGGGTAATTCTTCAACTCGTTCGAAGGTTGTAAAACGTGTATGACAATTTTCACATTCTCGACGACGTCTAATAGTATTTCCATCTTCAGCTTGACGACTATCAATGACACTTGATTTATTATAATTACATTTTGGACAACGCATGCAAACACCCCATTCTATCAATTATTTAATACTTTATTTTAACATAAATTCACTCATTATGAAAGTAACACCAGCTTGACCGCATTAGCCAAACGATTTCCCTAGTCGTAAATCCATCCCTTTTCTAATCAAAAATGTTATCTTACTCATGTTTGATTAGAAAAACGAACAGACCGAGAGAAAAACTCAGTCTGTTTTATCTTGTTTTGCCATAAGTCTTGGAATAACTAATGTAAACTCTGTGCCTTCATCAACAACACTATTGACACCAACTTCAAGTTCATAAGCATCAACAATTTGCTTAAGAATAGCTAATCCAATACCAAGCCCTGCTTGTGTCGAAACACGATTACGTGATTTATCTGTTCGATAAAAACGTTCAAAAATATATTTTAGGTCTTCTTGAGAAATACCTTCTCCTTCATCCCTAACTTTGACAATAGCATTATCTCCTTGAACTTCTAAAGTCACATGAATAACTTTATTTCCCAAGGAGTACTTCACGCCATTATCAATCAAAATTAAGATCGCCTGTTCAAAATGATTTTTGTAAATTTCGGCAAAAACACATTCTTCAACACTTGTTGAAAATTGAAAATTAAAGTCTGGATGTAGAATTCTGAAATTTCCTAGGACAAATTCGATAGATTTTTTCAAATCTGTTTTTTCGCCCTTATGCAAATCAAAACTTCCTTGAACACGAACCATGTCTAGCATTTCATTAACCATAATAGACATACGGTCTGTCTCATGGTAAGCCGCATCTAAGCTTTCTTCAAGAATATGTTGGTCTTCTTTTCCCCAACGTTTGAGTAAGCCAAGATGCCCTTTGATAACCGCAATCGGTGTTCGGAGTTCATGGCTAACATCACTAACAAAACGTGTTTGCCGTTTTGTATAGCCTTCAATTTGATCTAACATTTTATCAAATTCAGCTGAAATTTCTTCAATTTCATCACCAGAATGAATATCGCTACGAATTGTCAAGTCGCCAGGGTTTTCAGCCATTTCACTGAGCACCCCTTGAAATTCTTCTAATGGACGTAAAAAACGTTTAGTCGAGGTTAAAAGAACATGTAAAACCAACCCTACCTCAATAAGCTCTGCAATTAGAAGAATAGCAACAAGGCAATGTCGCATCAAATAATAAGAACTAAAATGTTGAAAAAGCGTCACATAACCAATAACTTCTCGAGTTGTTTTTGAGTAAACTTTCGCAGTTGAATAGTAACCTGTGAAAGCTGGCGCTCGGTAAACTTTTGTCTTGCCAACAGTGCCTGTCTTAAAACTTGAAACAGATTTATCCGTTGTCAAAATTAATTGTTTATCCTTATCAAAAATGGCAACATCTTGATTATCAGAAGTCAAATCATCAATTCCACCACTTTTATCTAAGATATATTGAGAACCATCTTCCTCAACAAGTGACCCAGAAGCGTTATAGTCATCTAACAAATTCAAAAGATTTGTTACCGTCAGCGAATCTTCTTGAGACAAAAAATCTCTCACTACCTCGGCACCTTGTTCAACATCATAGCGTTCACGTGCTAAAAAGATTTGAGTTGTTCCAAAATAAACAATCAAATTAAAAATCGTTAGCACAAGGAGAATCCGAAGCAAAGAGAAAATCGATATTTTTCTAGATAAAGACTTTTCTTCCCATTTTATCATTATTTTTCTCGAATAATGTATCCCATTCCACGAACTGTTTGAATGTAAGATTCTTTACCAGGAATATCCACTTTTCCACGAAGATAACGGATATAAACATCGACAACATTTGTCTCAATATCTGTGTCGTATCTCCAAACACTAGCTAGCAATTCTTCACGTGTCATAACACGATTAACGTTTGACAGAAGAACACTTAATAAATCATATTCACGTTTTGTAAGTGAAATTTCATCATCACCTCGAACTGCTGAACGGTTTTGAGGATTTAATCGTAAACCAAGTAATCCTTCTTTTCCTTGGCTTTCTTGTTCACGCTTAGATTCAACATCTTGACGACGGAAGACCGCACGGACACGAGCAAGTAATTCTTCAATTGCAAATGGTTTGACAATATAGTCATCCGCACCACGATCAAGACCAGCAACAATATCCATAATAGAATCGCGGGCTGTCATCATAATGATAGAAGTTTCTTTTTCCAATCGAAGACGACGTGTGATTTCGAAACCATCCATATCGGGAAGCATTAAGTCTAACAAAATCAAATCGAAATCATCATCAAGAGCTGTTTGAAGCCCCAAGCGTCCATTTGTTTCTACAACTACTGAATAGCCTTCATGTTGTAATTCCAAAGACACAAATCGTGCAAGATTTTTTTCATCTTCAATAATTAAAATCTTTTTACTCATTGTCACCAACCTTTTATTATTTTAAAGATTATAAAATCTCTTTTTGCTAAAGTATACTCATTATACAAGAAACATTTTTATTTGTTGATGAGAATAAAATTAAATATTATTTTTCATTTAATTGTAATTTTCTCAAAATTATTCATTAAATATAAGTATACTATATCGCTCTAAAAGTATATCAAAGTGTTAACGATAATTCAAGAATATTTTATTTTTTTTAATAAAAATAGTATTAATCTTCAAACAATCCATTTAGGGCAGAGAATGGGTTATTTTCCTTTTTCTTCTCATTTTGAAGTGCATCATATTGCTCTTCTGTTAGAACTGACCAATTATTCCCTGATGGCATTGTATCAGATTGACGTTCTTCATCACTTAAAACTTGCATAGGAATTGTTAATAAAATATTATCAATAGCGCTTTCTTCTATGTCAATATAGTCATCTTCAAGTACTAGGACGAGATTTTCTCGAACAAGATCTTCTTTTGAATGAATATCCGCAGCTTCAATAAAAATTTCTGAAACAACTTCAACTTGATGCACATCAACAGGCAACATTGAGCGACTTGACGGCAATGTGATAGTATAATCCAATGTATAATTTAGTAAATATAAACCATCATCATAAGAAATGCTTCCGTTAGCAGAAACCGTTTTTACATCTAAAACATCCTTATTACGTTTCATTAATTTTTCTTTAATATCTAAAGAAAGATTAAAAGCAATACCGTCTGCATTCTTTTTTATTTCCGAAATAGTAAACATAATCATTACCTCTTCTAAATTTCCTTACCATTATACCAACTTTTTACAGTCTTGTCTGTAACTATTTATATCAATAAATAATAAACTAATTAACAATTCTGTCAACAAAAAAACTTCACACGCGAGGTGTGAAGTATGAATAAATTATTACATATGACGAAGACGTTCAATACGATCCGCAATTGATGGGTGTGTATTAAATAACGACGTCGTTCTTTCTTCTTTTTTAATAGGGTCACTAATATAAAGGGCAGCACTTGCTTCATCCACATGGTGATGCATTGGAGAAGATTGTTCCAGTTTTTGGAGTGCCTTAATCATCCCTTCTGGATTACGAGTGAGTTCCACAGAACTAGCATCAGCAAGGTATTCACGTTGACGTGAAATGGCTAGTTGAACAAGTGTGGCAGCTAGTGGTGCTAAGATTAACGATAGAATCGAAAAGATAAGCATCAAAATTCCAAGTCCACCTTCATCGCGGTCATTAGAACGGCGACGATTTCCGCCTCCATACCACATCATACGACCACCAAGATTAGCAATCAATGTTACCGCACTAGCAAGTGCAACTGCAATGGTTGAAATTCGGATGTCATAGTTGCGGATATGGCTCACTTCATGTCCGATGACCCCTTCTAATTCTTCGCGATTCATAACTGCCAAGAGACCTGTTGTTGCTGCAACCGCAGCATTTTCAGGACTTGAACCTGTCGCAAAAGCATTCAAAGAATCATCTTCTACAATAAATACTCGTGGCATTGGAATTTGTGCAACCATCGCCATATCTTCTACAATGTGATACAGCTGTGGTGCTTCTTCTTCAGTGACCTCACGCGCATTATTCATTGACATGACGACATTAGTTGATTGAAAAATCATACTAGCAGCGTAAATGCCACCAATAATCAGGGCGATAAACACTCCAAATTCCAAACTATCTAGCCAAAGATAACCAACGGCAGCTCCGATTGCTGCTAGGATTAAGAAGAAAACAATAATCAAAACAACCGTTCTTCGTTTATTACTGGAAATTTGATTATATAACATGACTTTATCTAAGAATATAAAAAGTCTCTTTTCAAGTCGCTAACATCATCAACCGTCTAAAGAGACTTTCCATTCTATTCCTTTCTTTTTGAATAGGTTGCTTTAAAAAAACTTTCTCAAAACAGTATCCATTAAAAATCAAATGATACTTTTGGAGTTTCTTTTTCATCTTCAGGTGTTTCCAAGAATTGACTTGGTTTGAAGCCAAATAGTCCTGCAATGATATTGCTTGGGAAAGTTTCTAATTTAACATTGTAGTTTGCTGTTGTTGTGTTAAATAATTGACGTGAATAAGAAATTTTATTTTCAGTATTTGTCAATTCATCTTGCAATTTGATAAAGCTGTTGTTAGCTTTAAGTTCAGGATAATTTTCAGCAACTGCAATCAAACCTGAAAGTTGTTTTGTAAGAGCATTTGAAGCATGCATTGCTTCTGCTGGAGTTTGAGCTTGTGCAACTTGGCTACGCAATTCAGTGATTTTAGCAAATGTTTTTTCTTCATAAGCTGCATAACCTTTAACAGTTTCAATCAAATTTGGAATAAGGTCATTACGACGTTTGAGTTGCACGTCAATTTGACTCCAAGATTCTTTTGTTTGCATACGGCTCTTAACAAGTCCATTATAAACAGCTACAACCCAGAGCACTAAAACGACAATAATAGCGATAATAACAAAAATCATAAATTCCTCCTTGGGTAACTATTATACCCTTCCAATAATACAGCTTTAGCAAAATCAAACGCTAAACTAAAATAATTATACTTCTAGCCTTATTATATCAATTTTTAGTTAATTCTTAAAGCGATTACTGAAAGTGTTGTAGAAAATTTTGGGTTTGACTTTTAAACATACTTATTGAGTCTGATTTTATGGTAAAATAAGTGATATATATTGGAATTGAAAGGATATTTAGGGAAAGTTGTGGTGGTTTGAACAAGCTGCTTTCTTACTTTCTTTAATGCTTATTATGACACCTGAAGAATTTTACATGCAACTTAGTCAACAAGGTTTTGAGTTGACTGATGAACAGAAAAAACAATTTAACCGTTATTTTGAGCTGTTGGTGGAATGGAATCAAAAAATTAATTTGACAGCTATCACTGATGAGGACGGTGTTTATTTAAAACATTTTTATGATTCTATTGCACCTGTTCTCCAAGGAAAGATTACTAATCAAGCGGTACGACTTTTGGATATTGGGGCTGGAGCTGGTTTTCCAAGTATTCCTATTAAAATTTTGTGTCCAGATATTGATGTGACAATCATTGATTCACTTAATAAACGCATCAATTTCCTCAATCTCTTAGCAGAAGAGTTAGATTTAGAAGGCGTTCATTTCTATCACGGACGTGCCGAAGATTTTGGTCAAGATAAGAATTTCCGCGCAAGCTATGATGTTGTAACAGCACGTGCTGTAGCTCGTTTGCAAGTCTTGACAGAATTGACCATTCCTTTCTTAAAAGTTGGCGGACAATTGATTGCGTTAAAAGCTTCTGCTGCTGAGGAAGAATTGGCAGACGCCAAAAATGCCATGTCTGTTCTTTTTTCAAAACTAATCGACAATTACCATTATGAATTGCCAAATGGCGATAGCCGTCAAATAACTATTCTTGAAAAGAAAAAAGAAACACCAAATAAATACCCACGCAAAGCTGGTATGCCAAATAAAAAACCTCTTTAATGATGAGCCGTCAAGGCTCTTTTAGAAAACTCAAATGAGGGATTTTTTCTCTTGATTTAGGAGGGATATGATTTGAATAGACTGTTAAAATCCTTGACCAGCACTAGACGACTGACTTTTAGTTTCTTAATTGTTATCTTTATCGGAAGTCTGCTACTCTCACTTCCAATAACACATTATGACACTGCACCTGCCACTACTTACCTTGATCATCTATTTAATGTTGTTTCTATGGTCTGTGTGACTGGGCTATCTGTTGTCCCTGTGGCAAGTGTTTACAATGGACTTGGTCAGGTTATTGCGATGTTTCTTATGCAAATTGGTGGTCTTGGTTTGGTTACCTTGATTGCGGTTAGTACCTATTTGTTGCAACGACGTATGAATTTATCTGAGCAAAGTTTACTACAGTCAGCACTTAGTTATGATAATAGCAACGACCTTAGATACTATTTATTTAGTGCTTATAAGATTACCATTGCCATTGAATCATTGATTGCTCTTGTTTTGATGATTGATTTTATTCCACGTTTTGAATTGGGGCATGGGATTTTCAACGCTATTTTCCTTGCTATTTCTGCTTTTTGTAATGCTGGTTTTGATAATTTTGGTGATGCTAGCCTTAAATCATTTGTCCTTAATCCTTTGGTTAATATAGCAGTAGCCATTTTAATCTTATCTGGTGGGATTGGTTTTGCAGTTTGGATGAATTTGAAACAAGCATTCAAACGTTTCATCAAGGATAGACCTTATCGTTTCTCCGCTTTTACTCGGTCACTAAGTAATCAAACACGATTGGTTCTTATGACAACGGGAATTCTTTTACTCCTTGGAACGTTATTAACTTGGTTAATAGAATATCGAAATCCGAAGACAATCGGTCACTACACTATTTTTCAACAACTCATGGTGTGTTTTTTCCAATCTGTAACAATGAGAACAGCTGGATTTGCGACAATTTCTTACCTTGATGCACATCCTGCAACTAATATTCTCTACATGATTCAAATGATTATTGGAGGGGCACCTGGTGGTACTGCTGGTGGTGTCAAGGTAACAACTGTTGCTATTGCCTTCTTACTTTTTAAATCTGAATTGGCTGGGCAAACAGAAGTGACTTTTCGTCACCGCGTGATTGCTAATAAAACCATCAAACAAACATTGACTGTATTAATCTTTTTCTTCACGATTTTGATAACTGGCTACATATTACTTTTACAATTTGAACCTCACCACGATCCTTTGGCACTTCTTTTTGAAGCTATTTCTGCCATGGCTACTGTGGGAGTTTCTATGGATTTAACACCTCATTTATCACAAGCTGGTCGATTTGTTATCATGGCACTCATGTTTATTGGACGTGTTGGACCGATTACCGTCTTACTCAGTCTTGTTCAGAAGAAAGAAAAAGATATTCGCTACGCACAAACAAATATTAATGTTGGTTAGAGGAAAATTATTATGACAAAAAAGATTATTGCTGTTCTAGGATTAGGTATTTTTGGACGTACTGTCGTTGAAGAATTGCATAAATTTGAGCAAGATGTTATTGCTGTTGATAATGATGAACATCTAGTACAGGATATTGCTGATGTTGCTACGAAAGCTGCTGTCGGTGATATTACAGATATTGAATTTTTGAAAGCTATCGGTATCGCACAATGTGATACGGTTGTGATTGCTACAGGAAATACGTTAGAAGCTTCTGTTCTTGCCATAATGCATTGTAAAAAACTCGGAATCAAAACAATCCTTGCAAAAGCTAAAAACGATACTTACGAAGAAGTCCTTTATGGGATTGGTGCAACTAAAGTTATCACACCAGAACGTGATTCAGGTAAAACCGTTGCCTCTAATATGCTTCGCCACCATATTGAAAATATTATCCATATCGAAGATGATATTGCCATGATTGAATTTTCAATTCCTGACTCTTGGATAGGGAAAAATCTGATTCAGCTTGACCTTCGAAACAAATATGAACTTAATTTGATTGGAATCCGAAAAAAGGCATCGGCTAGTCTCGATACACGTATCGACCCGAACCAAGCTTTTGAAGCTAATACTGAAGTTGTGGCTATTGCCAATGACAATACTTTTGAAAAATTCGACTACCTTGGCTATTTGAAATAATAAAAAACGTATAAACCATTGAACAGTTAATTGTTCTGGCTTATACGTTTTTTAGTTTACTGCCAAGGATTGTAAAAACGACCTTGGTTAAGATGAAAGAGCCACACGCTGATAATAACCAAGAAAATTGCAAGAGCAATTGTTACCAAATCAGCTGTTGTGAATTGTTTATAAGTGTACCACGTGCGTTTTTTATTTTTACCAAAACGGCGTAATTCCATAGCTGTCGATACGGTATCAATACGCTCAAGTGAGCTAAAAATCAACGGAATAACGATTTGTAAGTTACCTTTGATACGTTTCATCAGTTTTTCTTTGGATGATAATTCTAACCCACGCGCTTCTTGTGACATTCGAATCATGTAAAATTCTTCCTGAACATCAGGGATATAGCGAAGCGTCAAACTAACTGCGTAAGCTACCTTGTACGGCACACCAATCTGATTAAGACTTGAAGCAAATTGGCTAGGATGTGTTGTCATCAAAAACAAAACAGCCAGTGGTACCGTGCAAAAATATTTCAACGCTAGGTTAAATAAATAAAATAATTCCTGACTTGTTACATAAAATCGTCCATAACCTTGCAGCAAAATCGTCTTGGCACCGTAAACTGTTTCACCATAATTTGGTGCAAACAAGTAAACCAAAAGCACATTTAACAAGGCAAAAAAGCCGATAAATTTAACCACAAAAGAGACTTGCTTCCAATGAATACCAGCTATTTTAAATAAAACAAGGGAAGAAACACCGATTACTGCAATCAGACGTGTATCGTAAGTTGTCATGCAAGCTACTGACACCAGAATAAAGAAAATCAATTTGCTGGCACCTGATAGCTGATACAGAAAACCACGACCACTTTGATAACCAATGAGATGATTAGCCATGAATACCTCCTTGTTTTTCAATGTAATAGCGTGTTAAAACGATTGGGTCAATAGCTAATTTTTCTGCCAATTCAAACAAGCTTGTCTTTTTTAGATTAGCCTTGCTTAGAATTTCCTCTTGGCTAAATAAAGCAACTGGCGAACAATCAGCAATAATCTCACCATCACTCACAACAATGCTTCGGTCAGAGTATTCCAACATCAGCTGCATATCGTGCGTTATCATGATAATAGTGTGTCCTGCCTTATTGAGCTGATTGAGGAAGTTCATGATTTCTGTGTAATTTCGCTTATCTTGTCCTGCTGTTGGCTCATCAAGAAGGATAATCTCTGGATTCATCACCAAAACAGAAGCAATCGTTACACGTTTTTTCTGTCCGAAAGATAAAGCTGAAATTGGCCATTTTCGGAATTCATGCAAGCCACAAATTTTCAACGTTTCCAAGACGCGTTTTTCAACTTCCTGCTCATCAACTCCACGCAAGCGAAGACCAAGAGCTACTTCATCAAAAATCATTGTCTGGCTAATCATCTGATTAGGGTTTTGCAATACGTAACCAATTTTCTCGGCACGTTCTTTAATCGAATCAGCCATAATTGATTGCCCTTGATATAAAATATCACCTTCTGGTGTGATAAATTGGCAGATAGCTTTTGCTAAAGTCGATTTTCCTGCACCATTTTTACCAACAATGGCAATGCGTTCCCCTTTATTGATAGCAAAGCTAATATTTTTCAAGATAGGACGATTCTCTTGATAAGCAAAGTGTAACTGTTTTAACTCTAAAAGCTTATCTTGTACTATTTCTTGTGTTGTTGAGCTAGGTGCTATCACTGCAATATCTGTCAAATCAACCTGTGAGAGGTCTGACAAATGTTCTATGCTAGCAACATCAACCCCTAAATCTTTTAAAGCTGTAACGTAAAGCGGTTCACGAATCCCGTTTTGACTTAAAAGATTTGTGTGCAATAAGTCATCTGGATGACCATCAAATAAAATCTGACCATCATTTACCAAAACAACCTTATCCACAGCTCGGTAAAGGACATCCTCCAAACGATGTTCAATGATGATTGTCGTCGCATTTTCTTCCTGATGAATACGGTCAATCAAATCAATCGTTTCTTGTCCAGATTTTGGATCCAAGTTAGCAAGGGGCTCATCAAAAAGTAAAATCGGACTTTCATCAATCAAAACACCTGCCAAACTAACACGTTGTTTTTGCCCACCAGATAAATCCTGCGGACGATTGTCCAAAAGTTCCGTTAAATCAAGCCTTTCTGCCCAATGAGTGACTTTTTCTTGCATCTCTTTTAAAGAAACACAGTCATTTTCAAGCGCAAAAGCCAAATCTTCTGCCACCGTTAAGCCGATAAATTGACCATCTGGGTCTTGTAAAACGGTAGAAACCAAATGAGACTTGTCATAAATAGACAAGTCAAACGCATCTTTACCATCAATCGTAAATTGACCAGATTTTTCCCCATGATAGATATTGGGAATAATCCCATTAAGACAATGACCAATGGTTGATTTTCCAGAACCAGACGGACCGATAATTAATACTTTTTGGCCTTTCTCAATCGTCAGATTAAGAGATTTCAAAGTCGGTTCCGCCTGAACATCATATTTAAAAGTGAAATCCTTAAATTGAATAAAGGGCTCCATGATTATTCTCCTAAAATAATGAAGTAAATGAGACAAATGAAGCTGGGACAAATGTACTCAGCTTCTTCGTTTATGTAATCATATGAGCTTTAACAACTAAATAAGATTGCTAAAGTGTCTATTCACTTACTTTTATTAATCTTTTGTAAGACTACCTGATTGGGTGCGTGTTTTAGAATAAACAGCAAGCAACAGTGACCCAGCGATAGCAATTGTCAAACTGTTAATCAAGGCTGATAAAAATCCTTGAGCAAAAACTTTACTTGCTGGTTCACTATAAATCAAAATATCGCCATAAGGAGCAATGACTCCCCAACCGATGACGTTAGCGATGATTTGCACAGCATTAAACCATACGTAATCTTTTGCTGTCAAAGGACTCTTTTCAATATTGATTTTTTTAGCTAATAAACCAATAGCAAGTCCAATCAAACCACTGACTAGTACCCATGTCCACCATGGTGAACCGTATTGTAAAGCATCTTTCAAGGCATGCCCGATAAAACCTGAAAAGAAACCAACTGTCGGACCATAAATCACGGCAAATAAAGCAATCACTGCATATTGTAATTGGACATTAGTATTTGGAATAGGGGTTGGAATATTAATCAAAGTTCCGATAATAATGAACAAAGCTGCGCCAATCCCCGTAGCAACAACAGTTTTTATAGAATTATTTTTCATAATGACACTCCTAATTTTCTGATTTCAATTCGCCAGTTAGAGCCAACACCGACATTATAAGCCTTGGCAAATGACCCCTGATTGATAGCAAGTCCAACACGATAAAGCGAATTAATATAAATAATTGGCTGACCAATACGTACATCTGCAAATGATTTTCCGTAAGTCACTTGATTCTGATAAACCAACATATCATTGTTGAAAATAGTCACTTCAAAACGGTCACCAAATTCAGGTGATAACGTATTAAATTCTTCACGTTTAATTGATGTCCATAATGACCCAAAACGAACATCTAAAATATCTACTGCTCCGCGCACAGCATTTTCTGAGATTTCTGTTTTAACAACAGGCAACTCTAACACGGCATCAATAGGCAATTCTGGTCCGACTTCTTCAAAGGAAATATGACCACTTGCCAATTTTGCTCCTGTATAAGCATAAACATCACGTCCATGAAAAGTATAAGAATACTCTGTGTTTTTACGTCTATTTTTGACCTCTGAAATTTCTCGAATAGCCTTAATTCCTACATGTGTTTTAATGTAAGTCAAGGTACCATTATCAGGTGTCACGATAAACTGATTATTTTCCGTCAAAGCAACAACGCTTTTTCGTTTTGAACCCACTCCTGGGTCAACTACAGAAACAAATGTTGTCCCCTCAGGCCAATACTCCACCGTTTGAAACAGACGGTAAGAAGCTTCGAAGATATTATATGGAGTAATATCATGAGTCAAATGATGAATTTTTAACGTTGGGTCTTCTTGTAAAGCAACACCAACCATGGCAGAAACTGCCCCATCAACCAAACCAAAATCTGATTGTAAAACAAGTAAATGATTGCTCAAATCGATATTCCTCCTTTAGTTTACGTCGTTTTATTTTATCATAAATAAGGTACATTTTAAAGAAGCTTATTTCTTGAACTAGTTATAAATCTAGGTTATATCGCCGTTTTTTCATTAAAAAATAGCTGAGCGATTGCCCAGCTACAACTGATTATTTATGTTTTACTTTTTTATTCTTGCCCCAGACAGATTTTTCAGCAACCGCTGTGAAAAGAACGTCTGTTGATGAGTTAAGCGCTGTTTCACAAGAATCTTGAACGACACCAACGATGAAACCAACACCAACCACTTGCATAGCAAGGTCATTTGAAATACCAAACAAACTACATGCAACTGGAATCAACAACAATGACCCACCTGCTACACCAGAGGCACCACAAGCAGATACTGCTGCAATCACACTCAATAAGAATGCTGTTGGAAAATCAACACTGATTCCAAGCGTATTAACTGCAGCTAGCGTTAACACGTTAATCGTAATCGCTGCACCAGCCATATTGATAGTAGCCCCAAGAGGGATAGACACTGAATAAGTATCTTTGTTCAATCCCAAATCTTCACAAAGTTTCATATTGACTGGAATGTTAGCAGCTGAACTACGAGTGAAGAAAGCTGTTAAACCAGATTCTTTCAAGCAACGAAAAACAAGCGGATACGGATTTTGACGAATCATGATAAATGCAATTAATGGATTGACCACTAAAGCAACAAAAAGCATCGTTCCAACAAGAGTTACAATTAAGAAACCGTAATTAGCAAGAATTCCAATACCATTATCAGAAATGGTGTTGAAAACTAACCCTAAAATACCAAATGGCGCTAAACTAATAATCCAACGAACAACCTGTGAGGTCACTTCTGCCATTGTTTGCAACAACTCTTTGGTTTGTTGGCTGACGTTACGCATTGCCAAACCAAAGACAACCGCCCAAGCTAAAACACCGATATAATTAGCTGAAGCAACAGCATTGACAGGGTTGTCAACAACCTTAAGCAAAAGGTCTTTAAAGACTTCTGCGACTCCTTCAGGTGCTGATAAATCCGTTTCAGCAACATTATCTAATGTCAATTTCAATGGGAAAATATAATTAACCAATACAGCAACTAATGCGGCAGCTAACGTTCCAATCAAATAAAGTCCGATAACTGTTGACATATTGGTCTTTTGTCCTTTTTCGTGTTGTGACAAAGCGTTAGCAACCAAAACAAAAACCAATAATGGCGCTACTGCTTTAAGACCACCTACAAATAAATCTCCTAGAATAGCTATTCCTGATAATTTCGGACAAGCTATTCCTAGAATTAAACCAAGGATAACTCCAATAATAATGCGTTTGATTAGACTTGTTCTATTCCAAACGCTAATAAAATGTCTCATAGTAACTCCTCATATAGTGATAACTTTTTTATAATAATACAAAACGGGCGCTTCGTCAAACAAACTCTAACAATATTTGTTAAATGATAGCGCTTAAATAGCATATTTTCCAAATTTTTTTACAATTTAGATTTTTTGATGATACTTTTTATAACATTATTCTTTCTAACTTTCGGCTTTAAACCAAGGTTTGTCAGCTTTTTTACCTATTTAAACACTTTTTTGAACTTTTTCGTCTATTGACGATAGCTTATCTCTTCGCTATAATAGTCATACAATTTTGCTCAATTGAAAAGAAATTGTAAGCATTTTTCATTTTAGGAGGACATAATGAAACCATTTAAAAATATTTATGTCATTATCGGTTTCATGTTATTTGCTCTATTTTTTGGAGCAGGTAATCTTATTTACCCTGCCTTTTTAGGCATTTATTCAGGAAGTAACTTAGCTTTGGCCATTCTCGGTTTTTGCTTGACAGGAGTAACCCTGCCATTGCTCGGAGTCGTCGCCGTTGCCTATTCTGGTGCTAGCGATGTCGAGGATTTTGCTCGTCCTGTTTCACGTCATTACGCTTTGTTATTTTCAATTGCCCTCTATTTGTCAATTGGACCTTTCTTTGCGATTCCAAGAACAGGCGCTACTTCATTTTCAATCGGTATTCAACCTATTTTAGGTGATAGCATTGGCGTCAAAATTGCTTACGGTTTGCTATTTTTTGGTCTTTCTTACTTCTTGGCAATTAAACCAAGTAAGATTGCTGATCGTATCGGAAAATTCCTAACACCTGCACTTCTTATCATCCTTGCCATCTTGGTTGTTGCGTCTTTTGTCAAACCAGCTGGTGATATCGGAACTGCTTATAATGCTGCTAGCGATATTAGCAACGCTTTTAAAGATGTGCCATTTGTTGCTGGACTTATCCAAGGATATGGAACAATGGATGCTCTAGCTTCCCTAGCTTTTGCTATCATTGTTATTGATGCTAGTAAACAACACGGTGCTAAAAACCAATCTGAAGTTGCCTTACTAACATTTAAATCTGGTATTATCGCTACTGTTTTACTTGCACTTATTTACGTTTTTGTCGCTCGTATCGGTGCAACATCACAAAGCTTATTTACATTTGCTAATGGACAATTTACATTCAATGGCGCTGCTATTGATGGCGGAAATGTTTTGGGTCAAGCAGCTTATTTCTATCTTGGAAGTATCGGACGTGCGGTTCTTGCGGCAGCGATTTTCCTTGCTTGCTTAACAACAGCAACAGGGTTAATCACAGCTTGTGCGGAATATTTCCACAAACTTCAACCAAAACTTTCTCACGTTTCTTGGGCAAGTATCTTTACATTGATTGCACTAGGATTCTACTTTGGTGGGCTTTCTGAATTGATAAAATGGTCATTACCAGTTCTTTATCTTCTTTACCCACTTACAGTCGTTATTGTACTTTTGGTACTTCTTGCTAAATTCTTCAATAACAGCCCAATTGTTTATCGCTTAACGATTGGTTTTACAGCTATTCCAGCACTCTACGATGCCCTTTCAACATTGGCTACAATGACTGGATTATTCACTCTTCCAACAAGCATCGTTGAATTCTTCACAACAGTTGTCCCATTTGGACAATTCTCAATGGGATGGATTAGCTTTGCCATCGTCGGATTTATCATTGGAATGATTGTCCAAAAAGTAAAAAAAGCGTAGATAATATTATTGATAATCAAACCCACCAAGCTCAATGAGTTTGGTGGGTTTTGTGAATAATAAGATATTTATCAGACTTGAAACCTAACAAACGGCAAGTGTTCCGATTAAAAAACCTACAAGATACCAGAAGTCTGATGAATAGAGTTCTTGGGATTTGATTTCTTGAAATACAATTTCTTCGTTTGACATTAAAAATACCTCCAACAATTTTAAAGAAATGACCAAATAGTAAGTGCTGCAATGAGACCGTTAACAACCGTTTGGACTGTACCATATAGCTCATGTGACATAATTTCTTTAAACATTAAATTTTGATTTTTCATACTGACCTTTCCTATAATATAATAAAGAATAACTGTTAAGAATAATAATTAAGCAAGTAGTGCAGCAACAAGAGCAACAAGGGCAATAAG
>CAVAFU010000009.1:0-4208 GCA_963588325.1 Oribacterium sp. | reverse complement strand
GCTATAAGCGTATTAGAACCACTAGCATAGCTAGTGGTTTTCTAGTTACAACAAAAACAAACGCTGATATATCAACGTTTGTCAAAATTCAATTTTAATAAATTAAATGATAATACCCTCTAAATGGTCTAATTCATGCTGACAAATTTGTGCAGGTAAGCCCGTTAAAGATAGGGTTTGACGATTCCAATTCTTATCTAAAAATGAGATATCAATTTTCTGATAACGACGAGTTGGACGTGCTCCTGTCAAAGATAAACAAGACTCTTTGGTATCAAACGGAAGAGACTTATTGAGTAAAACTGGGTTAAACATCACTAAATCCGCTACTCCCATATTTACAATAATCACGCGTTTGTTAACACCAATCATATTAGCAGCCATGCCGACACAATTATCACGGTTAGCATTCAACGTATCTTGCAAATCTTGTGCCAAATATAAATCTTCTTTTGTTGCCTCTTCTGACTTTTGTGCCAAGAAAAAGGTGTCTTTTACAATCTGTTTAATCATTTTTTCTCCAATAGTAATTCCATAATATCAAAATCAATCGCTTTGCCATCGATTTCCATAAAGTGTTTAAAGGTTCCGATTTTTTGGAAACCAAGATGTTCATAAAGCTCAATAGCTCGTTTATTATCCGAACGAACCTCGAGTGAGAGAACTTTCAAACCTGATTGCTGTGCTAATATCACTAATTGCGTCAACAATTGACGTCCAATTCCTTGATGCCAATAAGCTTTTTTTACCGCAATACCAATCTCTGCACGATGTGCTAAGCGCTTTTTATGAAAAGCACTACAATTACAGGTTCCAACTAACTCACCAGCTTCTTCGGCTACTAGGAAATGTGACGTTTTAGATTTTTGAATTTCACCTAGTAAAATTTCCTCATCTGCAACAGAAATCGATAATCCTTCTTCTCCGTAGGATAAATTATTTGTTTCTGAACCAATCTGCTGACAAAATGCTAAAATTGCTTCTGTATCACTAGCTAGAGCTTCTCTCACTATAACCATAACGAAACCTCGCTTTCACTAAAGACATTATAACAAATTATCGAACTAACCAAAAGAGCCCACTAAAGTGGACTCAATTCGGTTATTTGATATTAGAGAATTTAAATTAAGATTACAAAAGATTGTTAAATAAAGTGACTAAGATTTCCACAACAGCCTTGTGAAAAAACTAATCTTAGACAATACCTTGTGCTGACATAGCTTCTGCAACTTTAAGGAAACCAGCGATATTAGCACCAACAACAAGGTTACCTTCAGCACCAAATTCTTTGGCTGCTGCTGCAGAGTTATCGTAGATACCTTTCATGATATCGTAAAGCTTAGCATCTACTTCTTCAAATGACCAAGGTGTACGTTGGCTATTTTGAGCCATTTCAAGAGCTGATACAGCTACACCACCAGCGTTAGCTGCTTTGGCAGGACCAAATGAAACACCAGCTTTTTGGAAGACTTCGATAGCTTCAAGTGTTGAAGGCATGTTTGCACCTTCTGTAACAGCGATAACACCGTTAGCCACAAGAGCTTTAGCATCTTCTTCGTTGATTTCATTTTGTGTTGCACATGGGAATGCAAGATCAGCTTTGATTGACCAGATTGAACCTTCACCAGCAGGTGTGAATGTTGCACTTGGACGAGCATCAGCGTATTTAACAATACGTGCACGTTCGACTTCTTTCAATTGTTTAAGAAGAGGAACATCGATACCTTCTGGGTCATAAACATAACCAGATGAATCTGAAACAGCAACAACTTTAGCACCAAGTGATTGAAGTTTTTCAGTAGCATAAATAGCTACGTTACCTGAACCAGAAACAAGAGCTACTTTACCAGCAAAGTCTTCACCACGTGCTTTAAGCATTTGTTCTGCAAAGTAAACTGCACCATAACCAGTTGCTTCTGTACGAGCAAGAGAACCACCATAAGTAAGTCCTTTACCAGTAAGAACACCTGTGTATTCATTACGGAGGCGTTTATATTGACCGTAGAGGTAGCCGATTTCACGTCCACCAACACCGATATCACCAGCAGGTACGTCAGTGTCAGCACCGATGTGTTTGCTCAACTCTGTCATAAAGCTTTGGCAGAAACGCATAATTTCGTTGTCTGATTTACCTTTAGGATCAAAGTTTGAACCACCTTTACCACCACCGATAGGTTGACCTGTCAATGAGTTTTTAAAGATTTGTTCGAAACCAAGGAATTTGATGATTGATTGGTTTACTGATGGGTGGAAACGAAGACCACCTTTGTATGGTCCGATAGCAGATGAGAATTGTACACGGAAACCACGGTTTACTTGTACTTGACCTTTATCATCAACCCAAGGGACACGGAAAGAAACGATACGTTCTGGCTCAACCAAACGTTCAAGAAGGTTTTCTTCAATGTATTTTGGATATTTGTCAAACACTGGAACAAGTGAAGCAAACACTTCTTCTACTGCTTGCAAGAACTCTGGTTCATGAGCATTTTGTGCTTTAACTTTGTCAAAGACGCCAGCTACATACTCTTTACCTGTTGTCATATATATATTCCTCCGAAAATCAGATTGTAATACGTAATCAATAGATTACATCAAATATTATAAATTTTCTGAAAATTCTTGTCAAGCATTTATTGTAAATTTTTTGAAATTTTTACGTTTTTATGTCACAAAATATAACATAAGTTGTTATATACACTGATAATAGCTGCTAATTAAATTAGACTTTATCCTCTCTTTTTTGCTCAAAATATGGTACTATTAAGGTAATTATTAGGAGGTATTTTATGAAACGTTTATCATTATGGTCAGGTATTCTGGCACTACTTATTGGAGTTTTCCTTTTTGTCCATCCGTTTACCACAACTGCTATGATTGGTTGGATAATTGCCCTTTTAGTTTTCATGTCTGGCTTTACTAGTCTTTTAATGTATACCAATAGTGTCGAACGATCATTTTGGTATTTGTTACAAAGTATTCTATCGATTATTTTTGGAATTATCCTCTTATCTAGCTCTGCTATGTCTTTATCAAGCGCAGTGATAACAATTGCAGCTTACTGGATTCTTATCAGTGGTATCCTTCGTTTAATCGGTGGTTTCCAAATGCGTAGAGCAGGATTTTACGATGCTAATCGTTTCCTAAGTTCTGCTGTCCTTGCTATCCTTCTAGGAATTTTCCTTCTACTCAACCCAGCACTCTCAGCAATCTTTATCGGACGTTTGACTGGTCTACTTTTGATGGCAGTCGGTGTTTCAGGCATCGCCTTTTCATTCCGTATTTGATTAAAGATAAAAATAACACCTCAAAGATTAGATATAAATTCTAACTTTGGGGTGCTTTTTGTGTTCCAAAAAACTTATATCTTTATCATCAGGGTTACTTGTGCGCCACCTTTTGTTGGATTTGACAATAATAATTTTCCTTGGTGTCTGCTTGCAACAACTTGTGCAAAAGACAAGCCAATACCATAATGCTTGCTACTTCTGCCTTTATTATCAGTATAAAAAAGTTTTTCTGCGTTTTCCAATGCTTCTTCAGTAAATGAAGGACCATTATTCCAAACTTCAAATTTTAAGTAGTCAGATTCTTCAATTATAGAAAGAGTTACTAATTTCTTGTCTATACTGTACCTTGCAGCATTGCTTAAAATATTGATTAGAGCTCGGCTTAAATTAAGGCGATTACCTTTAAAATAGTCAACTTTGGCAAAATTATCTAGTTTAAACTCTATTTTTTCTGCTGACATAATGCTCATTGCTTCATCAGATAATTCATCTAAAAAATCCGATAATTCAATTTTTTCTTGATAATCTTTATCCTCAATCAACAAGCGTGAGTAACTAATCATTGAATTAAAATATTTTTCAAAAGTTGCAACACTATTATTAATGGATTGAATAAATTCCAATTGATGTTCATCTAAATCCGTTAGTTCTAGCAATTCAAGATTCCCTTTTAACACAGTTAAAGGAGTTTTTACATCATGAGCTAAAGCCCCTACTTGGAATGATAAATCCTTTTTCTCCTGTCTCTCTGATTCTAGTAAATTCAATAATTCAGTATCTTTTTGATAAAGCATTGATAAGATATCATTAAACTCTATTAATTCTGTTTGTTTTCGTTCAATTTTTAATTCTGGATTTCCCATATTTAGAGAGATCTTTTGAATAAGACGAAAATTCCTTGTAAATTCTTTTAATATC
>CAVAFU010000008.1:0-29691 GCA_963588325.1 Oribacterium sp. | reverse complement strand
GACAGATGAGATAGTGCGTTATTATTATGACAATTTTATAAAAATGTTTAACTTTGTTAAGAGTGGTGTTAGTCAAGATATTTCGAATTATTTTGCAGAAAAAAATACTGTTAAAAGGCCTAGATACAGACCAAATAAAAAATTTCTATCTGCAACCCTCATCCACCAATCTATCACTGGTCTTTATGAAACACGTATTGATTTGAGTAAATTAGGAGAAGAGTAAATGGGATGGCGTACGGTTATTGTTAATGAGCACTCTAAGTTATCGTATAAGAATAATCATTTGATTTTTAAGGATGCCTATCATACGGAAATGATTCATCTGGAAGAAATTGATATTCTTTTACTTGAAACTACTAACATTGTGTTAACGACGATGTTGATTGAACGTTTAGTCGACAGAAATATTTTAATTATCTTTTGTGATGAAAAGCGTTTGCCAACTGCAATGCTGACGCCTTACTATGGACGCCACGATTCTAGTTTACAGCTGACAAATCAAATTGCTTGGGATGACGATGTCAAATGTGATGTTTGGACAAATATTATCGCTCAGAAAATCTTAAATCAAAGTATATATTTAGGAGAATGCTCTTTCTTTGAAAAATCACAATCCATTATGGATTTATATCATGGTTTAGAACCCTTTGATCCTAGTAATCGTGAAGGTCATTCTGCGCGTATTTATTTTAATACCTTGTTTGGAAATGATTTTTCTCGCGAACAAGATAATGATATCAATGCTGGATTAGACTATGGTTATACCTTATTATTAAGCATGTTTGCGCGTGAATTGGTTGTTTGTGGTTGTATGACCCAATTTGGTTTGAAACATGCTAACCAATTCAATCAGTTTAATCTGGCTAGTGATATCATGGAGCCATTTCGTCCGATTGTTGATAGGATTGTATACAAAAATCGTAATGCTTCCTTTGTTAAAATGAAACGGGAACTGTTCACGATGTTTGATGAGACTTATTCTTACAACAATAAAGAAATGTTCCTAAATAATATTGTTAGTGATTACACTAAAAAAGTTGTTAAATCTCTTAATCATAATGGAAAAGGAGTTCCTGAATTTAGGATATGAGTTATCGATATATGCGAATGATTTTAATGTTTGATATGCCGACAGAAACAGCGGAAGAACGAAAAGCCTATCGTAAATTTCGAAAATTTTTATTAAATGAAGGCTTCATTATGCATCAATTTTCAATTTATAGTAAGTTGTTGCTAAATAATTCTGCTAATAAAGCCATGATTGATAGACTTCAAGCTAATAATCCTAAAAAGGGAAGTATCACTCTTTTAACAGTAACAGAGAAACAGTTTGCTCGTATGATTTATCTAAATGGCGAACGAGATACTAGTGTCGCAAATTCTGACAGACGTCTTGTTTTTCTTGGGGAGGATTACAGTGATGAAGATTAATTTTCCGATACTTGATGACCCAATTAAATTATCAAATGTAACCATTTTAACGGTTGAGGATGTTACAGTATTTTCTAATCTAGTTAGACAATTTTATTCTTATTCCGAAGAATGTGAATTAAAAATCTTTGACGAGAAACTACGGTCTTTAAAAGTTTCAGAGTTACTTTTGGTGACAGATATTTTCGGATTTGATGTTAATTCACAAGCAATGTTAAAACTTATTCATGCTGATTTAGAAAATCAATTAAATGAAAAGCCAGAAGTGAAATCAATGATTGAGCAGTTGGCAAATACTATCACAGAATTGATTTCATATGAATGTTTGGAAAATGAGTTGGATTTGGAATATGATGAAATCACTATTTTAGAGCTTATTAAAGCTTTGGGAGTGAAAATCGAAACACAGAGTGACACTATTTTTGAAAAATGTTTTGAAATCCTCCAAGTTTACAATTATCTTAGCAAAAAGAAATTGCTTGTTTTTGTCAACAGCGGAGCTTATTTAAGCAAAAAAGAAATGGAAAAATTAATAGAATACATTAGACTTTCTAATCAAATGGTATTGTTTTTAGAACCTCGAAGATTGTATGATTTCCCACAGTATGTCTTAGACCAAGATTATTTTTTGCTAGCTGAAAATATGGATTAAATACGAATAATAAAGATGTCTACTATTTAGTAGGCATTTTTATATGTTTTTTGACATATGCGTATTATGCGTATATAATAAAGGAGTAAATAATAATGCCATTGACAGGTAGAGAATTAGCAAAACTTGCTGTGTTGAAAGGGTGGAAAGAAGTTCGTGTAAAAGGTAGTCATCATCAGTTTAAAAAGGATGGAGTACCTTATGTTCTTACGATTCCAATTCATGGAAATAAAGCATTAGGGGCAGGTTTAGAAAAGAAAATCTTAAAAGATATAGGACTATAAGGGAGGTATTATTATGTTGAAATCATATCCAGCAATTTTTCACCGAGAAGAAGATGGAGGTTTTTGGATAGAATTTCCAGGATTTGGTGGTGGAACTGAAGGAAGCAATATTGAAGAAGCAATGAAAAATGCTAGAGAAATGTTGGAGAGTTCGTTAGCTGCCTATCTGGATGAAGGTATGGCACTTCCAAAAGTTATTGATATGAGTGAGTTGTCAGTTGAAGATGGCTTTGTTACCTTAATTCAGGCTGACCCTTCACCATATTTGAAAAGTACCAAAGCAATCCGAAAAAATGTTACCGTCCCAGAATGGTTAGTCAGATTAGCTGATCGTGAACAGGTCAATTATTCTGAAGTTTTGACACAAGCTTTGGAGAAAAAATTACAACTATAAAACTGCTGTAAACGTTGTAAAATCAAGGTTTTTGAGGTATAATATAGTTAAAAATGTAGAACCATTTGAGGCTGAAGTCTAGCTGAGACGAATGGCGCGATTACGAAATCTTGTGAGAAAAATTGGTCCACGAGGTTTTAGAGCTGTGCTGTTTTGAATGGTTCCAAAACAACTTATCGCGAATTGGTAACCTTACCAAAGTTTTAGAGCTGTGCTGTTTTGAATGGTTCCAAAACCAATCCTCATGTAGACAACCCAGACACACTGTTTTAGAGCTGTGCTGTTTTGAATGGTTCCAAAACTTATATAAAGGTTGAAGTGACAATAGGGAAGTTTTAGAGCTGTGCTGTTTTGAATGGTTCCAAAACTGAAGCATTCATGCTTTTATCACGTTTGGAAGTTTTAGAGCTGTGCTGTTTTGAATGGTTCCAAAACTACTGTACCTTCAACCGTGTAAGTAACTTTGTTTTAGAGCTGTGCTGTTTTGAATGGTTCCAAAACAATTCGATTGGCAGAAAACGCACGGGAAAAGTTTTAGAGCTGTGCTGTTTTGAATGGTTCCAAAACTATTATCCTAATGACATTTGTTGCGTTTCGGTTTTAGAGCTGTGCTGTTTTGAATGGTTCCAAAACTGCGCATTCAGTATACTTTGGCTTTGGTAAGTTTTAGAGCTGTGCTGTTTTGAATGGTTCCAAAACCAAATATATTTACCATCATCCATTTTAGTAGTTTTAGAGCTGTGCTGTTTTGAATGGTTCCAAAACCGAATAAATTCCCCGTCCATTTCCCCGTCAGTTTTAGAGCTGTGCTGTTTTGAATGGTTCCAAAACAGGTCTAAGCAATCGTCAAGCGTTCGCTAAGTTTTAGAGCTGTGCTGTTTTGAATGGTTCCAAAACCGATGCAAGTGGTCATGAGCCGAACACGTTGTTTTAGAGCTGTGCTGTTTTGAATGGTTCCAAAACGGTTGCATTCACTAATCAAGCGATGCTTGAGTTTTAGAGCTGTGCTGTTTTGAATGGTTCCAAAACTGTCGACGCTTTTAGCTTTACAGATTGACAGTTTTAGAGCTGTGCTGTTTTGAATGGTTCCAAAACAAACAAAACTTAGAACCGATAAATTTTCTTGTTTTAGAGCTGTGCTGTTTTGAATGGTTCCAAAACTGGATTTTGCCGACAACCAACTTGCTGAACGTTTTAGAGCTGTGCTGTTTTGAATGGTTCCAAAACAGCGGTGATTTTGACTATGATAAGTTAAATGTTTTAGAGCTGTGCTGTTTTGAATGGTTCCAAAACTTGAGAATGACAACGCTCACGTATCACATCGTTTTAGAGCTGTGCTGTTTTGAATGGTTCCAAAACTTTTTACATGTTTTGTATTCACTTATAACCGTTTTAGAGCTGTGCTGTTTTGAATGGTTCCAAAACAACATTATATTAAATCGTGACAAAATCATAGTTTTAGAGCTGTGCTGTTTTGAATGGTTCCAAAACAAGCCAGTAGTATCGCAGTTTGTGGCTAATGTTTTAGAGCTGTGCTGTTTTGAATAGTTCCAAAACTCAAACGATAGAAACCATCATCAAGTGCAAGTTTTAGAGCTGTGCTGTTTTGAATGGTTCCAAAACGCGCACAATGGGGGAAATGCTTGTAAATGCGTTTTAGAGCTGTGCTGTTTTGAATGGTTCCAAAACTTTCGCAGTAGTGCTCAATCGTTTTAAAATGTTTTAGAGCTGTGCTGTTTTGAATGGTTCCAAAACGTTGAATGGAGATGCTGACGATGGTGTATAGTTTTAGAGCTGTGCTGTTTTGAATGGTTCCAAAACTAGAAATCGAGGAAATCGAATGAGTAGAGCGTTTTAGAGCTGTGCTGTTTCGAATGGTTCCAAAACTATCTATCAAGAAGCAGACGATACACATCAGTTTTAGAGCTGTGCTGTTTCGAATGGTTCCAAAACCAACGTCAATGACGGTAAAGACGGTAAGAAGTTTTAGAGCTGTGTGTATTGTGTGTATTTTTTGTTTGAAAAGACTTTCAAAGTTTTTCAAAAGTTTTCTTTTATGGTAAAATTAGAACTGAATTTATTTAGATAGGTTGGATTGTTCACATGGAAAAAACATTCTTTATGATTAAACCAGACGGAGTAAAACGCGGACTTGTTGGCGAGGTATTACATCGCATTGAGAGACGTGGTTTTAAAATTGAAAAATTGGAAATGCGCATGGCAACTCCAGAATTGTTAGAAAAACATTATGCTGATTTAGTTGATCGCCCATTCTTCCCGCTAATCGTCGATTTTATGACAAGTGGACCAGTCATTACAGGTGTAATGTCTGGGAATGAAGTTATCACTTCTTGGCGTACAATGATGGGAGCAACGAACCCTAAAGAAGCACTTCCAGGAACAATCCGTGGTGATTTTGCACAAGCACCAGACGAAGGTGGCGCAACATTTAATATTGTTCACGGTTCAGACTCACCAGAATCAGTCGAACGTGAAATTGCCCTTTGGTTTGGGGAATAAAATAATAAAAGGAACTATTTGAGGCTGAAGTCTAGCTGAGACGAATGGCGCGATTACGAAATTTCGTGAGAAAAATTGGTCCACGAGGTTTTAGAGCTGTGTTGTTTCGAATGGTTCCAAAACTAATTTTTTCGTCATCGACATTGATAGACAGTTTTAGAGCTGTGTTGTTTCGAATGGTTCCAAAACGGGTCTGCGTCTTTCGCCCACTCCCATAGTGTTTTAGAGCTGTGTTGTTTCGAATGGTTCCAAAACCCAAGCTCTGCCACGTTTTGCAATATCCGTGTTTTAGAGCTGTGTTGTTTCGAATGGTTCCAAAACTTGAAAAGTTTCAAATAAGCCAAAAATTCAGTTTTAGAGCTGTGTTGTTTCGAATGGTTCCAAAACCGGAGATTTGCTAGAAGTAGCATACGTTGAGTTTTAGAGCTGTGTTGTTTCGAATGGTTCCAAAACGAAGGAATTTCTGATTTAATACCACTTGAAGTTTTAGAGCTGTGTTGTTTCGAATGGTTCCAAAACTAATAATGAAAGTACATTTTCTACCGCTTCGTTTTAGAGCTGTGTTGTTTCGAATGGTTCCAAAACATGTATATGTAAGATAAAGAAAGACGAAAGGTTTTAGAGCTGTGTTGTTTCGAATGGTTCCAAAACCCAAGGCTTGCAAGGTCCTAAGGGCGACCAGTTTTAGAGCTGTGTTGTTTCGAATGGTTCCAAAACAAATTATGAAGTATTTTATCACTTTCGCTTGTTTTAGAGCTGTGTTGTTTCGAATGGTTCCAAAACTATCATTCACGTACTTAAAAGAAGTCATTCGTTTTAGAGCTGTGTTGTTTCGAATGGTTCCAAAACAACCTAAAAGCGCAAGTTTTTCTTCAATCAGTTTTAGAGCTGTGTTGTTTCGAATGGTTCCAAAACAGTTTAAGCTCGTTTGATACCTATCCATGTGTTTTAGAGCTGTGTTGTTTCGAATGGTTCCAAAACTGGTATTATGCAAGAAACAGCACAAAACATGTTTTAGAGCTGTGTTGTTTCGAATGGTTCCAAAACGAAGAATACAAGAACTATAACAAGACTAGAGTTTTAGAGCTGTGTTGTTTCGAATGGTTCCAAAACACAGCTGGTGGATGCCTTGGCGTGCATTGTGTTTTAGAGCTGTGTTGTTTCGAATGGTTCCAAAACCCGATTGGGCGGATAATGTCAGTAATTCTAGTTTTAGAGCTGTGTTGTTTCGAATGGTTCCAAAACAGCCGATTTAACGGCTATTTGCCAAGCAGTGTTTTAGAGCTGTGTTGTTTCGAATGGTTCCAAAACAACTTGAAATCGTTGACCCTTGAACACCTAGTTTTAGAGCTGTGTTGTTTCGAATGGTTCCAAAACTTAACCATTTGAAAGGTGATAGATGATATTGTTTTAGAGCTGTGTTGTTTCGAATGGTTCCAAAACTTATCTGAATACGGATATGGCACAGCTGGCGTTTTAGAGCTGTGTTGTTTCGAATGGTTCCAAAACTCTTGCACCATCTATTGTAACATTCATGGCGTTTTAGAGCTGTGTTGTTTCGAATGGTTCCAAAACTGGACGCAGAAACCGAAGTAAACGCTACTTGTTTTAGAGCTGTGTTGTTTCGAATGGTTCCAAAACCATTGGGATGGTCTTAATGGCTATTCGTTATGTTTTAGAGCTGTGTTGTTTCGAATGGTTCCAAAACGGTCTATCAAAATCTGTATAACTAGAAAGTGTTTTAGAGCTGTGTTGTTTCGAATGGTTCCAAAACCAATAATTTAAACAAAGTTAAAGAAGCGCAGTTTTAGAGCTGTGTTGTTTCGAATGGTTCCAAAACTGAGCGTGGCAATACAGCTTATATTGACCAGTTTTAGAGCTGTGATGGTTATTTTTAGCATCTTATGATGCTTTTTTCTTTTCTCAAAATGACTTCTAAAACTTTTTATAGCAACGTTTCTGTTTATCTGTTATAATAGAAATAATGATTAATTGTATAGGATTGTAAGATGGATATTCAAGAATTAAAAAAACGACAAGAGAAGATTCGTAATTTCTCTATTATTGCGCATATTGACCACGGGAAGTCGACTTTGGCTGACCGTATTTTGGAAAAAACTGAGACGGTTTCTAGTCGTGAAATGCAAGCTCAACTCTTGGATAGCATGGATTTGGAGCGTGAACGTGGTATCACGATTAAGCTTAATGCGATTGAGTTGAACTACACGGCTAAAGATGGTGAAACTTACATTTTCCACTTGATTGACACCCCAGGGCACGTTGACTTTTCATATGAAGTGTCACGTTCTTTGGCAGCGTGTGAAGGGGCAATTTTGGTTGTCGATGCCGCACAAGGTATCGAAGCTCAAACCCTTGCCAATGTTTACCTAGCCCTTGATAATGATTTGGAAATTTTGCCAGTTATCAATAAAATCGATTTGCCAGCAGCAGACCCAGAGCGTGTGCGTCAAGAAATCGAAGACGTGATTGGTCTTGATGCATCAGAAGCTGTCCTTGCTTCAGCAAAAGCAGGTATCGGGATTGAAGAAATCCTTGAGCAAATCGTTGAATACGTGCCAGCGCCAGCAGGAGATGTTGAAGCGCCATTACAAGCACTTATCTTTGACTCTGTTTATGATGCTTACCGTGGGGTTATTTTACAAGTTCGTATCGTGAATGGTATGGTAAAACCTGGTGATAAGATTCAATTGATGTCTAATGGTAAAACATTTGATGTTACAGAAGTTGGTATTTTTACACCAAAAGCTGTTGGACGTGATTTCCTAGCGACTGGTGATGTTGGTTATATTGCAGCCTCAATCAAGACAGTTGCTGATACACGTGTTGGTGATACGGTAACGCTTGCTGAAAATCCAGCAGAAGCACCGCTTCATGGTTACAAACAAATGAACCCAATGGTATTTGCGGGACTTTATCCAATCGAGTCTAATAAATATAACGACCTTCGTGAAGCACTTGAAAAATTGCAATTGAATGATGCCAGTCTCCAATTCGAGCCTGAAACTTCGCAAGCTCTTGGCTTTGGTTTCCGTTGTGGATTCCTTGGCTTGCTTCACATGGATGTTGTTCAAGAACGCTTGGAACGTGAGTTTAACATTGATTTGATTATGACAGCCCCATCCGTTGTTTACCATGTTAACACGACTGATGGTGATATGCTTGAGGTATCAAATCCGTCTGAATTCCCAGACCCAACTAAGGTTGCAAGTATCGAAGAACCATATGTGAAAGCACAAATCATGGTTCCGCAAGAGTTTGTCGGAGCAGTCATGGAACTTGCCCAACGTAAACGTGGCGACTTTGTAACAATGGACTACATTGATGAAAATCGTGTCAATGTCATTTACCAAATCCCACTTGCTGAAATTGTTTTTGATTTCTTTGATAAATTGAAATCATCAACGCGTGGTTATGCAAGCTTTGATTACGAAATTTCAGAATACCGTAAATCTAAATTGGTTAAAATGGATATTCTCCTTAACGGTGATAAAGTTGATGCGCTCAGCTTCATTGTTCACAATGAATTTGCCTATGAACGTGGTAAATTAATCGTTGAAAAACTCAAGAAAATCATTCCACGTCAACAATTTGAAGTGCCAATCCAAGCAGCTATTGGTCAAAAAATTGTGGCACGTTCAGACATCAAAGCCCTTCGTAAAAACGTACTTGCTAAATGTTACGGTGGTGACGTTTCACGTAAACGTAAATTGCTCGAAAAACAAAAAGCAGGTAAAAAACGTATGAAAGCCATCGGTTCTGTTGAAGTTCCACAAGAAGCCTTCTTGTCAGTTCTATCAATGGATGATGACAGCAGCAAAAAATAAAACGCTAAACAGTTGAAAGCTAGACTTTCGACTGTTTTTTTAATTTTTGAAATAAAAAATTAAATGAGGCAATACTGCCATTTTAAGCCTGATTAAGCTGTTCAGCTGTATTTTGGTAAGAGTAATTTTAGAGAACTGTTCAAATTTTCAGTTATTTTATGGTACAATAGAATTAAAACTATACCATGGGAGAGTTGTATGAAATTACTGACAAATGTGTCACAATTAAAAGGAACTTTGCGTGTTCCTGGCGATAAATCAATCAGTCATCGTTCTATTATGTTTGGAAGCCTTGCTAAAGGAAAAACAACCATTCATGATATTTTACGAGGAGAAGATGTCTTATCAACCATGCAAGTATTTCGTGATTTAGGCGTTGATATCCAAGACGATGGCGACCTTGTTACGATTACAGGTGTTGGTTTTGATGGTCTGAAAGCCCCTAAAAATAAGCTTGATATGGGCAATTCAGGAACGTCGATTCGCTTGATTTCAGGTGTTTTAGCAGGACAAGATTTTACTGTTGAAATGTTTGGTGACGATAGTTTGTCAAAACGTCCGATGGACCGTGTAACGATTCCACTACGTCAAATGGGTGTTGAGGTTTCTGGGCAAACTGACCGTGACTTGCCACCGCTTGTTATGCACGGTAGCAAAGCGCTCAAACCAATTCATTATCAACTTCCTGTGGCATCAGCTCAGGTAAAATCAGCTCTTATTTTTGCTGCTTTGCAAGCTGATGGTGAGTCTGTCATTATTGAGAAAGAAAAAACACGCAATCACACAGAAGACATGATTGTTCAATTTGGCGGCGCAATTGATGTGGATGGCAAAGAAATTCGCATTAAAGGTGGACAAGAATTCACTGGTCAAGATGTCGTTGTCCCAGGTGACATTTCATCAGCAGCTTTCTGGTTAGTAGCAGGGCTTATTGTGCCAAATGCTAAAGTAACTCTTGAAAATGTTGGTATCAATGAAACACGTACAGGTATTATCGATGTTATCAATGACATGGGTGGTAAACTGACAATTTCTGATGTTGACGAGATTGCTAAATCAGCAACAATTACTGTTGAAACGTCAGAACTTCATGGCATTGAAATCGGTGGTGAAATCATTCCTCGTCTGATTGATGAATTGCCAATCATTGCTTTATTGGCAACACAGGCACAAGGAACGACAATTATCCGTGATGCGGAAGAATTGAAAGTCAAAGAAACCGACCGTATCCAAGTGGTTGCGGATGCGCTTAATGCGATGGGGGCTGATATTACGCCGACAGATGATGGCATGATTATCAAGGGAAAAACACCACTTCATGGCGCAACAATTAATACATTTGGTGACCATCGTATCGGTATGATGACTGCCATTGCTGCGCTTTTGGTGTCCGATGGTGATGTTGAACTAGAACGCGCAGAAGCGATTAATACAAGTTACCCAAGCTTCTTTAATGATTTGGAGGTACTCTCACGTGGCTAGAATTATCATTGGTTTTATGGGGTCTGGAAAATCAACGATTTCATCATTGTTAGATGAAAACTACATTGATATGGATGCCTTGATTGTTGATAGAATTGGCATGTCTATCGCTGATTTCTTTGCTAAGGAAGGTGAAGCTAAGTTCCGTGAAATTGAATCACAAGTGCTTGCGGAATTAGCAGATTCTGACCAAGTTATTTCAACTGGTGGTGGTGTTGTCATCAATCCGATTAACAGAGAAATTTTGGCGAAAAATCCAGAAACGATTTATCTAAAAGCGGACTTTGATACGCTTTATGACCGCATTGAACACGATACAGAGAATGTTCGTCCTTTGTTTGTCAATAACAGCAAAGAAGCATTTAAAGAAATCTTTGATGGTCGTCAAGAAATGTACGAAGCGGCAGCTAATCGCATTATCGAGGTTGCTGGAAAAACACCTGAAGAAATTGTTGAGGAAATTGGATGAAAGTTGGCTATTTAGGACCAAGTGGTTCTTTTACGCATAATGTTGCTGTTAAAGCCTTTCCGGAAGCAACACGCATGCCTTTTGCAAATATCACTGAGGTGATTAAATCGTATGAAGAAGGTTTGGTAGATTATGCCATTATCCCTGTTGAAAATTCAATCGAGGGTTCGGTGCATGAAACTTTGGATTATCTTTTTCACCAAGCAAAAATCGAGGCAGTTGCAGAAATTATCCAACCAATCAAACAACAGCTTTTAGCAACAGCGCAAGATAAAAAAATTGAAAAAATTTTTTCTCATCCGCAAGCTATTGCTCAAGGAAAAAAATACATCAAGGCTCATTATCCGAATGCTAAAATTGAGATGACAGCCAGTACAGCTTACGCAGCGCGTTTTATTGCGGAACATCCAGAAGAAAATTTTGCAGCCATTGCTCCAGTAGCAGCCGCAAAAGAATATGGTTTGGAAATTATCGCCAAAGACATTCAAGAAATGGATGAAAACTACACGCGCTTCTGGGTACTTGGACATGACAAACACTCATTTGATTTGGCAGAACTCAATCAAAAAGTTTCTTTGGCATTGACCCTACCTGACAATTTACCAGGTGCCCTTTACAAAGCTTTGTCTGTTTTTGCTTGGCGTGGCATTGATTTGACAAAAATTGAAAGCCGTCCGCTAAAAACAGCTCTGGGAGAATATTTCTTCATCGTTGATGTTGAAAATAAAAATGAAGCTTTGATAGCCTTTGCTTTAGAAGAATTGAGTGTTTTAGGGATAAACTATAAAATTCTTGGTCGCTATAAGGTCTATAAATTGTAGGAAAACCTGTGGTATTTGGGAAACTGTATCAATAAGCGCTTGTGCATGCTTTAGTCTGATGAAAAAGGGAAAGATATGGTATGAGATATGGCAAAAAGTAATTTAAGTCGGCATGAAGAATTGAGATACGATTACCTTTTGAGTAATCTGGAATATTTGAGTGCACGTGAAAAGCAGGAATTTGACTATCTTTACAATAAAAAGCAAGCGGGAGAATATGCTGAATCTCAACGTTATCGGTCATCGTCTGTCTATGATGGTGACGACTATTACGATGACTATTATGACGAAGCTTATGATGAGCAAGTTGATTACTATGACGATGATAACTGGACATCGCAAGGTCTCCCTAAGTACCCAGAAGAAAAAAAGCAGCCAAAACGTTCTTTTAGAAAAACAAAAGCCAATCAGGTTGATAGTCTTCCGACTTATCAAGATGAATATGCTAATTATGATGATGGCTTGTATTATCAAGAACCTGAGCCTATTAAACCTAAAAAGGTAAAGAAACCAAAAAAGAAACGTCGGAAATTCCGTGTAAAACGTTTCTTGAAAATTCTTGCTTTCTTGGTCGTTCTTGTGATGGCAGGGATGATTTACATGTTCTTCCGAGGAGTTAGTGATGTTTCAAGTGGTGAAACTAGCTATTCAGCTGCTGTAACAGAAACGTTTAATGGTGAAGACAGCGACGATGGAACTAATATTTTGATTTTGGGAAGTGACCAACGTATTACGCAAGGTTCTTCAGATGCTAGAACGGATACGATTATGGTGATGAATATCGGTAACAGCGATGGCAAAATCAAGTTAGTCAGCTTTATGCGTGATACTCTGGTAAATATTGACGGCGTCAGCTACAATGCTTATTCAAATGACCAAAAATTAAATGTTGCTTTTAATATTGGTGAACAAGATAATAACCAAGGAGCGGAGCTCATGCGCCAAACCTTGAAAGATAATTTTGATATTAATATCAAATATTACGTCATGGTTGACTTTGAAACTTTTGCAGAAGCTATCGATACTTTATTCCCAAACGGTGTTGAAATCGATGCTAAGTTTGGTACGGTAGATGGTCAAGCAGTCTCATCTGTTGAAGTTCCTGATGACCTCAACATGCAAGCTGACGGTACTGTTCCAAATCAAACGATTGAAGTTGGTACTCAAAAAATGGATGGACGTACCTTGCTCAATTATGCTCGCTTCCGTAAGGATGATGATGGTGACTACGGTCGCACACAGCGTCAGCAACAAGTGATTTCTGCCATTGTTAACCAGATTAAAGACCCATCAAAACTCTTTACAGGTTCAGCAGCGATTGGTAAAATTTACGCTTTGACCTCAACAAATATCTCTTACCCATTCCTTCTAAAAGAAGGTTTATCTGTTATCACAAGCGGTCAAAAAGGAATTGAACAAACAACTATTCCAGCCGAAGGCGACTGGACAGACGACTACGATATGTACGGTGGCTTAGGAATTTCCATTGATTTTGATAAATATCAATCTGAGTTGAAAGAACTAGGCTTGCGCTAGGCATAGATATGATATAATAGAGAGGCAGTTAAGCTTCTCTATTTTTATTATTTTAGAGAAAAGAAACCGAGAAATAGAACATTGCCAATTAGAATTGGCTGAAAGGACATTATGTTAAGTAAAAATGCTATTGTAGATGCTGAAATCACAGATTTATCGCACGAAGGAGCAGGAGTTGCCAAAGTTGACGGCTTCGTCTTTTTTGTTGAAAATGCACTTCCAGGCGAAAAAATCAAAATGCGCGTCTTGAAAGTGAAGAAAAATATCGGATTTGGTAAAGTTGAGGAATATGTGACAGTCTCTGAACACCGCAACCAAGATTTGAATGTGGATTATTTGCGCACTGGAATTGCGGATTTTGGTCATTTGGCTTACTCAGAACAGTTAAAATTCAAACGCAAACAAGTAAGTGACAACCTTTATAAAACAGCGGGTATTTCGGATGTTGAGGTGTTGGAAACGCTTGGTATGGAGCATCCTTATGCTTACCGTAATAAAGCACAAGTACCTGTTCGTCGTGTTAATGGACAGTTGGAAACAGGATTTTTCCGTAAACATTCGCATGATTTGATGCCGATTTCTGATTATTATATTCAAAATCAAGAAATTGACCGTTTGATTAATTTCACACGTGATTTGCTTCGTCGTTTCGACCTTAAACCATATGATGAAAAGGAACAAACTGGTTTAATCCGTAATTTGGTTGTTCGTCGTGGGCATTATTCTGGTGAGATGATGCTTGTCTTTGTCACAACACGTCCGAAAATTTTCCGTATCGAACAAATCATTGAAAAAATTGTGGCAGAATTTCCAGCTGTTAAATCAATTATTCAAAATATCAACGATAAGAATACCAATGCTATCTTTGGCAATGACTTTAGAACGCTTTATGGTAAAGATACCATTATGGATAGCATGCTAGGCAATCAATATGAAATTTCTGCTCGTTCATTCTACCAAGTCAATACTGAAATGGCTGAAAAGCTTTATCAAACAGCTATTGATTTTTCAGATTTGACAGCAGATGATATTGTTATTGATGCATACTCTGGTATTGGAACAATTGGGCTTTCATTTGCCAAAAATGTGAAAGCTGTGTATGGTGTTGAAGTGATTGAAGAAGCTGTAGCAGATGCCAAACGTAACGCTGCGCTAAACGGTATTACAAATGCGCATTATGTAGCTGATTCAGCTGAACACGCCATGGCAACTTGGAGCAAAGACGGTATCAAACCAAGTGTGATTTTGGTTGACCCACCGCGCAAAGGCTTAACTGAAAACTTTATCAAAGCCAGCGTTGCCATGCAACCAGAAAAAATCACTTACATCTCATGTAACCCAGCAACCATGGCGCGTGACATCAAACTTTACCAAGAACTCGGCTACAAACTCATGAAAGTACAACCAGTGGATTTGTTCCCGAATACGCATCACGTTGAATGTGTCAGCTTGTTAGTTAAAAACGCAGAATAAGAGTCCAGCTTGCTATTGATTTTTCAGGCAAGCTGCTGCACCTATCCACTGGATAGGTGCACTCCCAAATACGCATCATGTTGAGGCAGTATCACTGCTTGTACGAGCTGATGAAACAGCGAAGTAGAAGTAGATGTTCTGCCCATGCGATATAGGATAATCCTTGTTGCTTTAGCAACTTAGGAGTATGCTACGCACAGTTACTCCAAGAAGGCGAGGTTACGAAGCTTGATTGGTTAGTAACCACTGCGCCTATCGTAGAATGAGGAGTTAACGACGAAATGAGACGGTAACAGCGAACCGTTGAGTGTGTCAGTTTGTTAGTCAGAAACGCAGAATAAAAGTCTAGTTTGTTTAGAATTTTTGTGGTAGGAATGCGGCTGTGATTTGGATGGCAGCACTAAAAAATCGGAATTTATTTATCAAAAATATTCAAATAGTCTCATTGCATAGGAATAATAAATAGACTATCCTTAAAGTAGGAGGTGACAGAAATGGTGAATGAAAGCAAAAAAGATTTTAACGCTATGTTACATGACAATAAGGATATGCCCAAAATTCAAATTATTACCGACCAGAAAAGCATTGAAAAATACGGTGGAAATAAAATGTATTTTGCACCACCTATCGACTATGACAAGGTAATGAGGAAAGTTCCGTATGGCAAAGTGATTACTGTTGGAACAATACGAGAATACTTTGCTAAGTTAAATGGTGCAGATTTTACAGAGCCGATTACAGCAGGAATTTTTGTTTCTATTGCGGCGTGGGCAAGTTATCAACGTTCCGAAGATGAAACACCTTATTGGAGAACATTAAAAGCAAACGGAGAACTGAATGCTAAATATCCAAATGGTATTGAAGTACAGAAAAAGAAATTAGAAGCAGAGGGGCACACCATTATCCAAAAAGGGCGTAAAAACATACGGTATTATGTAAAGGACTATGAAAAGTCTCTCTTTGATTTGAAATAATTTCCATTTTATCTAACAACCACATTCCCACCCTGCCATCATTGGTAGTAGTGAATGCAGAATAAGATTCCAGTTTGCTATTGATTTTTCAGGCAAGCTGTTTATGAAGAGTTTTAAGATTTATGAAGGGGGATTTTATGTTGCATGGAAACCGTATGAATCTGATGAAGATTTATCAGTAGATTTCTACATAACTTAATGAATATAGTTCGATTTATTGAGGAGGATGTAGTATGACAAATTGTATTTTCTGCAAAATTATTTCTGGTGAAATTTCAAGTTTGAAAATTTATGAAGATGATTTAACAATTGCATTTATGGATATTGCTAGGGATGTTGATGGTCATGTCTTGGTGATTCCAAAAACACATTGTAAGAATATTTTAGATTGTAATTCGACCCTATTAAATGCTGTTACGCAAACAGTTCAAAAACTCTCTGTGCATTTTACAGAAAATTGTGGTTATGATGGTGTCAATTTGCTTAATGCTAGTGATGAGAGTGCGGGACAATCAGTTCCTCATTTTCATGTTCATATTATTCCGAGAAAAAATGACGACGGAATAGACGCATGGCCTAAATTTGATGGTGCAAAACAAGACGTTCAAAAAATATGTGAACAATTGAAGCTGTTATAAACTGTAATAATTTAAAAATACAATGAAACTCAAAGAAATAATTGATTATACTGAGAAACAAGATATAACACGTCTTATTTTAGAAGCCTTGCCTGAATGGTTTGGAATTTCCGAGGCGCGTGAAAACTATATCAAGGAAAGTAAAAATAGTACATTTATAGCTGCATATGAGAATAATCATCCAGTTGGTTTTAGTTACTTAAAAGAGACTGGGAAAGATACAGTTGAATTGTATGCCATGGGAATTTTGAAAGAATATCATCGACAAGGTATTGGAAAAGCTCTTGTTTTGAAAGCTAAGGAAATAGTCACTAAGAAAGGCTATTCTTTTCTTCAAGTCAAAACGGTTCAAATGGGAAAATATGATAATTACGATATCACTAATCAATTTTACCGTTCACTTGGCTTTAAGGAATTTGAAGTATTTCCGACATTGTGGGATGAACAGAATCCATGTCAAATTTATGTTATGGCATTGGAATGAAATTTTATATTTTATGATTTTTTATAGAATAAAGGGGAGTGATTATTATGAATAAGGGATATTCGCAAAGAGAAGTACAACGGTATTTACTATGGACTTTTGGGTTAGCATGGCTAATCCAAATAGTTGCTGCCATTATTTATCATATGGGAAATACACTGCTTGTTCAGTTGTTACTTTCTATTATGATGTTTACACCTTTATTTGGGGTACTGTTAACGAAACGTCATTTAAAAGGATTGGGCTGGAAATTTCATTTTAGGGGAAATGTCAAAGTATTTTTGATTGCTTGGTTTGTCCCAACACTTTTGACTATTTTGGGAGCGATACTTTATTTTTTAATTTTTCCACAACATTTTGATTTGAGTGGTCAATATTTGATTGTTAATAACGGGGAAGGAAGCCTTTCTCAATTGCAAGCAAAAGGAATCAGTTATTCCCTTTTAGTTTTAATAAATGTTTTTACTTGTTTGACCTATGGTCCACTAATAAATATTGTGTTGACGATTGGTGAGGAAGTTGGTTGGCGAGGTTTCTTATACCCACAATTAAAAATAAAATATGGAAAAAATAAGGGCAGATTGCTTGGAGGGATTATTTGGGGAGTTTGGCATTGGCCAATTATTGGATTGATTGGTTATGAATATGGTGTCAACTATATAGGATTTCCAATTGTAGGAATGTTGATTTTTTGTATTTTTACCGTTGCCTTTGGCATTTTATGTGATTGGCTTTATGAAAAGAGTAGTTCTATTTGGTTTCCAGCAATTTGCCATGGTGCCATCAACGCTGTTGGTAAACTTCCTTTTATGGTTTGTATTGTGAATACAGGTTCAATGATTTTATTTGGACCGGCTCCTATAGGGATAATATCTGGAATACCTTTGCTTATCCTTGCCATGCTTTTACTTTTTAAAACAAAGAAAAAGTCACTTTAGTTTTTTCAGGCAGGCTGCTGTAACCTTCCATTGGATAAATAAATATTATATAAAAAGAAAGGATTATTAAACTTTGGAACAATTTATGATTGTGCTTACGCAGATTGGAATTTTCTTAATTTTGATTTGTGTGGGGCTTTTAGCTGTAAAATTAAGGATTTTAGAAGAGGCATCGTTAGCGGGAGTGTCTGGTCTCGTTATGAAAATTTCTCTTCCTTGTTATATTTTTATCAATGCCATAACAAGTGCAACGAGACAATCACTTTTAGAAAGTTTGGTTATTGTACCGATTGGTCTAATACTTTATCTGGCTTTGGTGTTTATTAACATGTGCATTGAAAAGATTTTTGGGCTAAAAGGTAATCGTAAGAAAATTTATAGAGCATCCTTTGTTTTTGGTAATATTGGTTTTATGGGGATTCCGCTTGTTGCTGCTATTTATCCAGAGACAGCCATTTTGTATATTTCAGTTCTTACCATTGTTGACCAATTATTCTTTTGGACATATGGGGTTACTTTGACACAACCAGTTAGCCAAGAAAAAACAAAATTCTCTTTTGCAACTCTTAAAAACCTTATTTCTCCCCCACTTGTTGCGATTGTATTAGCTGTAATTTTTATCTTACTAGGAATTCCTGTCCCAACAATTGCTCAATCTGTTCTCAATACGATTGGAACAACTTCAATGCCACTTGCTTTGATTTATATCGGAGGTGTTCTTTATTCTACAAACTTAAAGCCAGTCCTCAAATGCAGCGAATTATATGCGGGTATCATTATTAAAATGATTGCTGTTCCAGTTATCTGTTTCTTTATCATGTCTCAACTAGGTTTCCCAGAAGATATGTCTGCCATTATGGCTTATATGGTTGCCTTACCAGGAATAGAACTTGTTCCAATGCTCGCCGAAGCTAATGGCTCAGATGGAGATTACGCCGTTGGTGCAATAATGATGACCACGATTGCTTGTTTAATCACTTTGCCTATTGTAAGTCTTTTAATGGCAATTCTATAATTTTAAAATCCTGCCATTCGTTGTAATGGCAGTTTTTTTATGTTAAAATGCAACTATCACAATTTTCTGAAAATAATCAAAGGAGCGTTGCTTATGATGCTTGATTTTATGTTGCCAACGGAGAAAAACAAAGAGGATGTTTTGGCATTTTATAAAGAATTTGAGGCTGACAATAGCGTCTGTATTGGCATGCACAATTATGAAGATTACGATGTATGGTTAACTGGAATGAGAAACCGTCATACAGGAAAGAATTTACCACAAGGTTATGTCCAAGAGGATTTTTATCTTTGTTATCTCGCAGAAGAATTAGTTGGTGTGTTTAGTCTCAAGATGACTTTAACGGATTATTTATTCAATTATGGTGGGCATATTGGCTATGCCGTACGCCCTTCAAGACAAAATCAAGGAATTGCTACCAAAATGTTAGAAAAGGGACTTGAAATAGCAAGAAATCACGGATTCAAACAAATTCTTTGTGTCTGTGATGAAGGAAATGAAGCGTCTGAAAAAGTTATCCGTAAAAATGGTGGAGTATTTGAAAATGCTTTATACGATTCAGAAGAGGACGTCATAGTTAAACGATTCTGGATTTCATAACCAAGGTGCAAAGGAGAATTATATGCAAGAAGCTTACCTAGAAGCAACGACCTACGTTGACTATCATCACCCAGAAATTCAAAAAGAAGCACGTCAGTTGAAAGAGAACAGCAGTGATGAGATTGACTTGATAAAAAACACTTTTCATTTTGTACGAGATGAGGTTTCGCATTCATGGGATGTCCAAGATAGCAGAGTGACAGTGTCAGCTAGTGATTGCCTCCGTGAAGGTGTCGGTATTTGTTGGGCAAAAGCTAACCTCTTAGCAGCTCTTCTTCGCGCAAATAGTATTCCCTCTGGCTTTTCTTATCAGCGCTTGATACTTGGCTTGACTCCAGACACGGGCTATTGCATTCACGCCCTTAATACCGTCTACATTGCTTCTTTAGGAAAATGGCTGCGCTTAGACGCTAGAGGAAATAAGAAGAATGTTCAAGCAGAATTTTCACTTGATGAGGAAAAATTAGCCTTTTACCCCAATGCTGAAGGCGAAATTGATTACCATGACAATCACGCTAAACCAGACCAAGGACTAATGACAGTACTCGAAAATAGTACAGATGCTATCGATATGTATTTGCATCATTTGCCAGATAGGTTAAGTGATGAGATTAAGGAGTTGAAATGAATTTTAAACAAGCAAGTTTATCGGATTTGGAAATCCTTGTGTCCACTAGGATAAATGTTCTACGTTCAGCTAATCAATTAGATTTATCAGTTAATCTGAACGAAGTCGAAGAATTTTCAAGACTTTATTACCAAGAAGCGTTGACTAGTGATAATCATACTGCTTTTCTTGTTTATGATGACGATAATAATGTCATCGGCGCTGGTGCTGTGTCATATTATCAGGTTATGCCGACTTATCATAATCCAAGTGGTAAAAAAGCTTATATCATGAATATGTACGTCGCACCAGAACACAGAAGAAAAGGGATAGCAACAAAATTGCTAGATTTACTAATCGCTGATTCAAAAGAACGAGGTATTCACCATATCACGCTTGAAGCTACCCAAATGGGAAGAAAGCTTTATGAAAATTATGGTTTTCGTCAAATGGCAGATGAAATGGAATATGTTATTAATAATTAAAACAAGAAAAGGAGTTTTGTGATGGCAGAAATTTGTTATAAAGATATGCATGATTTTAATAGTAGTGATTTAGAACATTTATTTCTTTCAGTAGAATGGTCATCAGGACACTTTCCTGAGAAGTTAGTTGTAGCTATGCAGCATTTTAGTACAGTTTTTTCAGCTTGGGATGGTGATAAGTTAGTTGGAATGATTTGTGTAATGGATGATGGTATTATGAATGCTTATGTACATTATTTATTAGTTGATCCAGATTATCAAGGACAAACTATCGGGCGAAAACTTGTTCAATTAGTCAAAGAAAAATACCAAACTTATTTGAGACTTGCTGTTATAGGTGTGGATGAAGAAGTTACTTTTTATGAGAATTGTGGCTTTACCAAAAGTAATAATTGCTCTGCATTGTTTATTACTTCTTTGTGGACTTAATTTAAAATCACAAGAACGGAGATTAATATGAAAAAAGGTTTTATGACACCCCCTAAGCATGTGAATTTTGAAGCTAAAAAATTGTTTGATAATGTTGGGGAGATTATTGATGGTTCAATTGCTTATATCACGTTAAAAGGTGGTGGTCCGACAGAACAACACACGCATGACCACAATCATTTATTCATCGTGACCAAGGGTGAAGCTAAGGTATTGTTGGATAAGGAAGAAGTGATTATTCACCAAGATGAAGCATTCTTGGTTGAAGGGAAAATACCGCATTCTGTTTGGAGCAATCAAGATGAAGAAACGGTTATGATTGGTATTTCTGTTAAGACAAAATAACTACGGCAAAAACATTTCTGTAAATTGTCTAAAAATGGTTAAATTTTTCATAATTTGCTATATTAGTATTGAAAAATAAAAGTGAGGTGTTGATAATGCTCGAAGAATCTTTAGAAAGTTACATGCAAAAAGCTATTGAAGAAGCTTATGATGGCATTAAAAAAGGAGATGGCGGTCCATTTGGTTCGGTTATCGTCAAAGATGGTGAGATTATTGCTAGCGGACATAATATGGTTTTAGCTCACCACGACCCGACAGCACACGGAGAAGTAACAGCAATTAGAGCAGCAGGGCAAAAATTAGGCACACATGATTTGTCAGGAACAATCTTGTTTACGACTGGAGAGCCATGTCCAATGTGTCTGGCAGCTTGTCTTTGGGCAAATATCGATAAGGTTTATTATGGTTGCACGATTGCTGATAATGCCATGATTGGCTTCCGTGACCAACGTTTTGATGAACTCATGGGAGGACGAAAAAATCTTCCTAAGGATTATCTTGTCCAACTTAGTCATGACGATTGCTTGAAACTCTTTAAAGATTATCAAGAAATGACACATAACCTTTATTAATAAATGGCTGTGAGCCAGACGGTAGCTAGAGACTATGGTCTGGTTTTTAACTATAATTAACAGGGAGACTTCGTTTAAAGAAGGAATTTAATTGCTATTTTTGTGATTATTGTTCCAGAAAATCATTGAGAGGGAAAGATGACTACCAAAGAAAACATTCAAAAATCATTTATGCGCTTATATGCGCAAAAAGCGTACGCAACACTAACCATAAAAGAACTTTGCGAAGATGTCCCGATAGCTAGAACAACATTTTATACCTATTATGACAATCTTGATGAGTTAAAAACTGAAATAGAAGACGAGTTAATCTTTGGTTTAAAACAAGTTACGACTAATATTTCAGGTGGCGATATTGAACGAATGCATTTTCCAACATTTCTTGATGCTATTCAGGAATACATTCAATCACATTGGGAGCAGTTTGAAATTTTTTTACTCGCTCAACCTAATCTTCGATTTATTGATAAATGGAAAGCTGCGATTAAACAAAACTTCAAAAAACGTTATCCCGATAAAGTTCAGTTGCCTAATTATGACTTAATTGCAGAGGTTCTTGCCTCAGCTACAATTAGTGCCTACCGCTATTGGATGCAACATCCCACGACAGTCAATACGACAGATATGAAAGCACTGATTACAAAGACACTTGAAACAACGATTGCTACTTTGTAACTCTGAACACATTTTCCATTTGTGTAGTGTAAAAGTAGCTGATTTAGCTTTATAATGAAGTTACTAAAAAGGTAAGGGAAGTGTTGATATGTCAAAAATCAAAATTCATGTTTTTCATACTGGAGAAGTTTGTGTGGCACCAGAATTGCCATTTGGTGGTGATGATTGTAGTGCTATTAAGGCTTCAGGACTTTTTGGTAAAAAGGAAAATCGCATTTGGTTACCTGTTTCAGCTTATTTAATTGAACATCCTAAAGGAACATTTTTGGTTGATACTGGTTGGTCACGTGACATGAGTCCGAACGGAGTTTTTGATAAAAAAGCACAAATAAAATCATTAAATAGTAGATTACTTTATAAAATTAATCAAGGAAAAATCGGCTTAGGGCAATGTATTGATGAACAATTATTAACAATGGGAATCAAGGCTTCTGACCTGGATGCTGTTCTTTTAACACATCTTGATTGTGACCATGCCAATGGTTTAAAACAAGTAAAAGATGCTAAGAAATTTTTAGTTTCAGCTGATGAAGTAGCATTTGCTCAAAAATTAAGCAATAAGGTTCGTTATCATAACAGTTGGTGGGATGGAGTTAACTTGACTACATTTGAATGGAATGATAATCAAGGACCTTTTAAAAAATCTTATGATTTACTTGGCGATGGTTCAATTGAATTAATTAACATTCCAGGACATGCGGATGGTTTATTTGCTGTTAAAGTTAAAAATGATGGAAAATTTGTTTTATTATTTTCAGATGGAGGCTACGCAACAAAAAGTTGGCAACAAATGATTACCTCAGGTATTGCTGCTGACAGAGAAAAGCAACGTCAATCCCTAGCTTGGATTAGAGAGCAAAGTTTGAATCCAAATTGTATCGAATCTCTTGCAAATCACGACCCAGAAATCCAACCTCACGTGATTGAATTTTAAAATTAGTTAATAGTTTCCATATCCATAGCAACAGCAGGTTGCTTGTCAATAGTTGATTTTACAGGCATAATAATAGAAAAAGAATGTTTAAAAAGGAGATTATCATGGAGATTCAAGAAGTATTGAAGAGCTTGCGTGAAAAGTATCAGTTGACCCAAGAGGAATTGGCGGCGCGTGTTTTGGTGACTAGACAAGCGGTTAGTCGTTGGGAAACGGGCGAGACACAGCCAAATACAGATACCTTAAAATTACTTTCTAAGGAATTTAATGTTTCTATTAACACTTTACTTGGCTCACCACGCCAGCTAATTTGTCAATGCTGTGGGATGCCATTGACCGAAGATGAGGTCATTAGTCATGAAACAGATGGCAGTTTTAATGAAGATTATTGTAAATGGTGCTATAGCGAAGGAGCGTTTGTTTACACAACAAAAGATTCCTTGTTAGATTATCTTGTGGCAAACATGCCAAATCCTGATAATCTTTCTGATGATGAGCGACGATTACAATTTGATGCTTATTTATCACAATTAAAACATTGGAAATAAAATCATAAAAACGTCTCAGAGGATATAGGTGCGTATAGCGCTTACATTTACCCTTTGGGATGTTTTTTGATTCCAAGATGGTAAATTAAGCGGATAAAGGGCAAAAAAATCGCAAATAACAGCCTTTTTTACCTCGAGAGACCTAGAGTTTTCGTTTTTGGTGTGATAAAATGGTATTGTGAGGTTCTCGTAAGCGTCTGAGAACAAATAAAACTAGGAGGAAAAAATGGACGCTTTTAAGTATATTAAACCCAAACTGTTCAGTACTCTTAAGAATTATACGGGTGCTCAGTTTGCAAAAGACCTTGTTGCAGGGATTATCGTGGCAATCATTGCCCTACCGTTATCAATTGCGTTAGCGATTGCGTCAGGTGTTAATCCAGAACAAGGTCTTTATACTGCTGTTGTTGCAGGTTTTTTTATTTCATTTTTAGGTGGTAGTCGTGTTCAAATCGGTGGACCGACAGCAGCCTTTGTTGTTATCATTTACGGTATCATTGCTCAATACGGCATGGCTGGTTTAACGATTGCAACATTCTTAGCTGGTATCATGATGATTATCATGGGCTTGCTTCACTTCGGTGATTTGATTAAATTCATCCCTAAAACAATCACAGTTGGTTTCACTTTAGGGATTGCAGTGGGAATCTTGGTTGGACAACTTAAAGATTTCTTCGGATTAAGCATGGGTTCTGTTCCAGCAGACTTTACAGAGAAAATGGTAGCCTATGCACAACACATTAATACAATTCATTGGCCAACATTATTAATTGGTCTGATTGCATTGTTAATTCAAATCTTCTGGCCACGTGTTTCTCAAAAAATTCCTGGTTCACTTGTTGCCATTTTTGTTACAACAGCTATTGTTGGTTTTGGGCATTTATCTGTTAAAACAATCGGTGATTTGTACACTATCAAAGCTGGTTTGCCATCATTTACAATGCCAGAATTATCATTCTCACTTGTTCGTCAAATGATTTCACCAGCCTTTACCATTGCCATCTTGGCTTCAATCGAATCACTATTATCATGTGTGGTTTCTGATGGTATGATTGGTAGCCATCACCGTTCAAATGCAGAATTGATTGGACAAGGTGTTGGTAATATGATGTCTGCTTTATTTGGTGGTATCCCAGCCACAGGAGCAATTGCTCGTACAGCAGCTAACGTTAAAAACGGTGGTCGTACACCAATTGCTGGTATGACTCACGCTGTTACGCTTCTTTTGATTTTGTTATTCTTGATGCCATATGCCTCACTTATCCCAATGAGTTGTTTAGCATCAATCTTAATTATGGTTGCTTACAACATGAGTGGTTGGCGTACATTTGTACACATGGTTAAAACAGCACCGAAAAGTGATATTGCTGTTTTGATTATCACATTCGTCTTGACTGTATTCTTTGACTTAGTTGTTGCTATCGAATTTGGTATGGTTTTAGCAGCATTCTTATTCTTGAAACGTATGTCAGACGTTGCAGGAGTACGTCAATGGGTTAACGAAGACGATCTTGAGGATACAGAACTCTCAGAAAACACTGACTTAAAACACGTTCCAAGCAATACCGTTGTTTATGAAATCTTTGGGTCACTTTTCTTCGGAGCTGCCAATGATTTCCTTAACTTTGCACATGAAGAAGGAAAAAATGTTTTAATCCTTCGTATGCGTAATGTCCCTGCCATGGATATTTCAGGACTAGAAGCCCTTGAAGAAACACTAGAAATTTGTCAAAAACGTGGCATGACATTAATTCTTTCACACGTTAATGAACAACCTTATCACGTTATGGAAAAAGCAGGTTTTGTTGAAAAAGTCGACAAAGAAAACCTTTGTGAAAATATCGATGCATCCCTTAAACGCGCAGCAAGCCTTGCTTAATAATATAGATAGATAGATAAAAAGGTCAGCAGATTTTATTCTGCCGACCTTTTTGTTCTTTTTTTCTAATTTTCAATTCCTAACCATTTATCACGATAAGCGCCTAAGTGAGTTTCGATGACATCAAGAATTGTACCAACGAGAAAGGCAGCAACAACAGTACCGATACCCACACTTCCAAGACCATGAATAAAGAGTAAGCAAGAAATTAAGGAAATAACAACCATTGAAATGTCAAAGCCTACTTTTACTTTTGGAAAAGCGATACCTGTAACATCAGAGACAGCTTTCATCGCACCCTCACCAGCAAGTGGCATGATGCTAGGTGGTAAATACATGAAAATTCCGAAGGCGATAATAACTGTTGAAATCAACATCATCAAAAGACGAATCAACAAATTTTCAGGGGTTGGTAAGAAAGAAACGCTCCAGTTACAAAATGTCGTAAAGTATCCAAAAATAATACCAACAACAATTTGGAGCAAATTAACAATTTTGAAATTTCTTCTCAATAAGATAATTTGTATGATAACGAGGAAGCAGTGGAAGATAATCGTAGCTTTCCCCATTTCAATTCCCCAGATACATGTCATTGTATAAGGAATCGAACTAACAGGTGAAACACCTAGATTAGACTTAACAGACAATGCAACACCGATTGTCATAGTGAAAAGCCCAAGAAAATACATGATAAGTCGTTTGGAAAGGTGGTCTCTCATGCTTTGTCACCTCCAGAAATATTATTGATGCCTTGCCAAATCTTATCAAGCAATTCTTCAGCTAATTGTTGTTCTTTCTCTGAGAGGAGCTGAAGAGCATTGACATCTTCTTCATCGAAAATAATCTTCATCTGTTCAGCAACAGTTTTTCCGTGTTCTGTTAGATAAACATAAAAAGAACGGCGGTTTCCTGCCTTTTGTCGGCGTTCAACAAGCCCGTTTTCTTCCATTCGCATAATAATATTTCCGAGTGTTGCTTGCTCAATTTCGCAGAGTTTGGCTAATGTTTTTTGGTCACTTCCTTCATTTTGAAGAAGTGCATCAAGAACTTTCGGTTGACCAGATGATAAGCCAAGTTCTTTTTGAGCTCTAGCAAAAATGCGACGCCCAAGCGCCGTATGTGTACGCATTAATTGATAATGTAGCGTCATATAACCTCCTTTGTTAAAATACTAAGAATACTTATAATAAGTATTCTTAGTATAACACAAAAAATAACATTTGTTAACCTATGATAGTGACAGGAGATGTCATATATGCCTCCTAAAATGAAGAAAAAGTGATAAGAATTACCGATGATGTTAGATTTTCTCAACACTTTTGAGGTAGAAACAGCAGAAATATGAGAATACTTTTCCTAATTTTTGCTAAAAATGACAAGAGTTAATGCTTGCTAAAAAGGCTAATTAGCAGTATTTTGATTACTTTTATGGTGATTTGGTTGAAATTCTAATGTTAAACAATGATTTTCTTTCATGCTTTTTTTCAGAAATACACTTTTTGAAATATTTATTAATTTTAAAATTTTCTGTATTTTTAGAAAACGGTGTGTTATAATACTTAACATATTGAAAGAAAGTTATGGTTAGGAGGAACCATTTTATGGAGATTAAATCAACTTGGAAACGTGTTGGTCTAGGAGTAGTTAGTCTGGCGTCAGCTGCTCTTTTGGCGGCATGTGGGAGCAGTAGCTCATCGTCATCATCTAGCAATGAAATCAATTGGTACACACCAACTGAAATTTTGACGCTAGATATTTCTAAAAATACCGACCAATATTCGGCACTTGCTATCGGAAATTCATCAAGTAACTTACTTCGTGTTGATGAAAACGGCGACCCGCAGCCTGACTTAGCTAAAAGTGTAGAAGTTTCTGATGACGGATTAACTTATACTGCAACACTTCGTGATAATTTGAAGTGGTCAGACGGTAGTGATTTGACTGCCGATGATTTTGTTTACACATGGCAACGTATTGTAGATCCTGCGACAGCTTCTGAATATGCTTATCTTGCTGTTGAATCCCATTTGGAAAATGCGGATAAGATTAATTCAGGTGAAATCACAGACCTTAGTCAACTAGGTGTCAAAGCTGATGGCAATACTATCACATTTACGTTGACCAGCCCATGTCCACAGTTCAAATATTATCTTGCCTTCTCTAACTTCATGCCACAAAAGAAATCTTTTGTTGAAGAAGAAGGAAGCGACTACGGAACAACTTCAGATGACCAAATTTACTCAGGTCCATATACAGTAGAAGGTTGGAACGGTAGTGATGGCAGCTTCAAGTTGGTTAAAAATAAATACTATTGGGATGCTGACAACGTCAAGACTGAAACAGTTAACGTTCAAGCCATTAAAAAAGCAGACACAGCCGTTCAAATGTATAAGAATGGTGAATTAGACACTGCTAATATTTCAGCAACATCATCAATTTACGCTGCTAATAAGAGCAACAAAGATGCCGTAGCTGTTCAAGAAGCTCGTTTGACTTACATGGTTTACAATGAAACAGGCTCAGTACCTGCACTGGCTAATACCAAAATTCGCCAAGCACTCAACCTTGCAACAGACCGTCAAGGTGTTGTTGAAGCAGCCATTGATACAGGTTCTAAACCAGCAACATCACTTGTAACACCAAGTCTAGCTAAATTAACAGATGGTACAGACCTTTCAGAATACGTATCACCTGGTTATACTTACGACGAAGATGAAGCAGCTAAACTCTTTAAAGAAGGGTTAGCAGAATTAGGTACAGATTCTGTTACCTTGACTATCACTGCAGATTCTGATGACGCTGTTACTAAGAGTGCTGTTGACTACATCAAAGAAAGTTGGGAAGATGCTCTTCCAGGCTTGAAGATTGAAGAAAAATTTGTTACGTTCAAACAACGTCTCGAAGATACTAAAAATCAAAACTTTGAAGTAGCTCTTGTATCATGGGGCGGTGACTATCCAGAAGGTTCTACTTTCTATGGTTTGTTCTCATCAACATCAGCTTACAACTATGGTAAAGTTTCAAGTACAGAGTATGATGATGCTTATAATAAAGCTATCACTACAGATGCCTTGGATACAGATGCAGCAGCAGATGATTATAAAGCAGCAGAAAAAGCTCTTTATGACGGTGCACACTACAACCCAATATACTTCCGCAGTACAGAATGGCTTCAAAATCCTTCTATTAAAGGACTAGTTCGCAATTCAACTGGCTTAACAGTAGACTTCACATATGCTTATAAAAAATAAGACTTAATAAAACGAAAGGCTGAAACGAGAGTTTCAGTCTTTTTGAATGCAATCTGTTATTTTTGGAAAAGAACATGTAAACTGGACTGTTATCAATAACGGTAGATGACTATCGTGATAAGAAATTAAGTGTAAAAAACTCAAATTGATGTTAGCTTTTATGCTATCATTTGACCGATAAAATAAAATATACTTAGATTATTCAAAATTTTAATATTTATTAAAGATGAAAACGCTAAAAGCACCCAAAAGTGTATAATTTGTCTATTTTATGCATAATTCGGTAGTTATTCTCATAAAAGTGTGTAAAATGAGTGAAAAATAAATGCAAACACTCTTTTTGAAAAATTAATTAATTTTCAAATTTTCTGTATTTTTAGAAAATACTGTGTTATAATAGTTAACAT
>CAVAFU010000007.1:0-32774 GCA_963588325.1 Oribacterium sp. | reverse complement strand
ACAGGACTAAATCCTTTCAATAATTAATTGTCCAACTTTTTGGGGTCAGTACATAAGTGTAGGGATTTTTGTGTTGTATTCTAGAATAGTTTGGTTTGGTTTTGGAAAATTAGCGAATTGCTGCTTCAGTTTCAGGGTCGAAGAAATGACCTTTAGCAACATTCAATGTTAATTCAACTTGTTCACCAGGTTGGTAAGTATCACGCGCATCTGTACGTGAAACAAGTTCAACATCACCTGATTTAACGTAAAGCATTGTTTCAGCACCAAGTAATTCTGATACAGTTACTTCTGCTTTAATTGTAGCACCAGGATAAGTATCACGAACTAATGGGTTGTTTGAAATGTCTTCTGGACGAATACCAAAGATAACTTTTTTACCATTGTAACCTTTTGTTTCAAGCAATTTCTTTTGACCTTCAGGCAATGTAATCTTGATACCAGCATCATTGACCAAAGTATCACCTTCAACAGTAGCTTCAAAGAAGTTCATAGCTGGGCTACCGATAAATCCTGCAACGAATTTATTAGCAGGGTGGTTATAAAGTTCTTGTGGTGTACCGATTTGTTCAACACGTCCAATTGTTCCTGAACCATCAGGGTTTTTAGTTGAGCTCATGATAACAATACGGTCAGCAAGTGTCATGGCTTCAGTTTGGTCGTGGGTAACGTAAATAGTTGTAGAACCGATACGACGGTGAATTTTCGCAATTTCAGCACGCATAGACACACGCAATTTGGCATCCAAGTTTGACAATGGTTCATCCATCAAGAATACTTTTGCATCACGGACAATAGCACGTCCCATGGCTACACGTTGACGTTGACCACCTGACAAATCGGCAGGTTTACGTTGAAGGAATTCTGTCAAACCAAGGATTTCAGCGGCTTCACGAACACGTTTGTCAATATCATCTTTTTTGTATTTTCTAAGTTTTAGACCAAATGCCATGTTATCATAAACAGTCATGTGTGGGTAAAGGGCATAGTTTTGGAAAACCATGGCAATATCACGGTCTTTTGGCGCTTTATCGTTAACGACTTCGCCATCAATTTTTAGTTCGCCTTCTGTGATATCTTCAAGACCAGCAACCATACGAAGAGTTGTTGATTTACCACAACCTGAAGGTCCTACGAAAACGATAAATTCTTTATCTTTAATGTCAAGGTTGAAATCCTCAACAGCATAATGACTAGCGTTAGGGTATTTTTTGTAAATGTGGTTAAGATTTAATTCTACCATCTTGTGACTCCTTTTGTTCTATGTGGCTTTATTATAGCAAAGATAACGCTTACAAACTATAGGCAGGAGTGACAAGATTTTTTGTGCAAAGTGCCCAAAAATTTACGGTGCCATGATTAATAAATAACAAAAAGCTAAACTATTTAGATTTTTCAAATTAAGTCCAGATAATAGGCGGAATTTTTCAAGTTTATATTGTAGTGAATTTCGGTGAATGTAAAGGCTTTGTGCTGTTTTAGCAAGATTCCCTTGTTCTTGCCACATGGCAATAATAATAGCGCGAATATCTTTACTATCCTCGATAGATTGCAAAATTTTATGCTTGATTGCTGGAATATCCAGATGACGGGCAAAATCCAGCAACAACATCTCAGAAAATGTAGCGATTCTCTCATTACCCCGAAATTGACTAACATCCGCAAATAGCTTTGTTTCTTCATCAAAATAAGCTTGCAAATCATTTGCTTGTAATTTGCTCCAGCTATTTCCAAAGAAGATAGTCAATTTAAGCCCAAAATCACTTTCCAGAGTTGGCAAAACATCTTTAATTAAGTCTTCTGCTTCAATCGGTTCTTCTTGATTAAGCAAGAGAATTGTACGGTGAGTTGATATCGGCACTTCGGCAATCATATTAGGCAAAAGTGTTTCAAGAAATTCAAAGAGTTCTTCTGGCAATTGATACTGATGGTCAATGTAGACAATCTGCAGCTGCTTGTAATGTTGCGGTTGACTTCCCTTCTTTTGCATCAAATACTGATACCATGGATTTTCAGAGACTTTATCATCCAAAGAAACAGTTTGTTTCAGTTGTAATAAGGCTTTTTCACGTTCACTAAGGCTCGCAACAGGAAGTGAAAATGACTGACCATTTTCTTTCAGAGTAATCCATTCTTCCGACGTTTTATCAGCTTCTGACGGCACTGCCTCAGGGAATAATTCCTCTAGTGACATCCTAACCTCCAATCTTAAATCTTAATCTCTAAATTATCGCGCTTGCGTGTCCAAAATAATGGTAACAGGACCATCATTAACAAGACTGACTTCCATATCAGCTCCGAAAACGCCTGTTTCAACAGGCACAACATTCGCCAAAGCTTGGTTGAATGTGTGATACATTTCTTCAGCCATATCAGGCTTCGCAGCTCCTGTAAAAGCAGGACGATTGCCCTTTTTCGTATCCGCAAACAAAGTAAATTGTGATACGGATAAAATGCTACCTTTGATATCCTGCACCGATAAATTCATCTTGCCCATATCATCTGAAAAAATACGCATATTGGTAATTTTTCTGACGGCATAATCAATATCTTCTTGTTTATCCTCTGGACCAACACCCACTAGTAACAACAAGCCTTGTTTGATACTGCCAACAACTTCTTCATCAATCACTACCTGTGCTCTTTTCACACGTTGAATAACAATCTTCATTTTAGTCCTTTCACCTTAGCTATTAACCCTGATAATTCAATGTATTAATTCGCTTTCATTACTGCCATTTTATCATTTTCAAAGAAATAAAAAAAGAATAAATTTTAGACAAAAAACAATGAAAAAAGCTCCCATTACGGGAGCTTTTAGGGAAAGCTTAATGTCTCTTTTGACGACGACGTCCTTTACCAGCAAGACCAAATGAAGCAAGAATTGATAGGATTCCAGCAATTCCCGCACCACTCAATGAAGCGCTATTTGTTTTTGGAAGTTCTTCCTTAACTTTTGCAACAGCTTTTTCTCTTACTTCAGGTGGAGTTGGAACTGAAGCTTTAACTGCTTCTGGAGTTGGTGTATTTGGAAGTTCTGGTTCTGGATCAGTTGGAGTTTCTGGTGTTGATGGATCTGGTGTTGGATCTTCTGGCGTTGGTGGTGTTGTTGGGTCCTCTGGAGTAGGAGTTGGTGTATCTGGAGTCACTACTTCACGATAGTAGTAGTGAATAACCTGAGTACCTTCCTTGACAGTGCCAACTTCAGGATCACCATCTGTCTTTTCAACAACTAATTCATATGTCTTGCCATCAACTGTGATTGTTGGATAACGAACTGGTGTTGAATCGTATGGAACATCGATATTTTCATCCGTCTTAAGTGGATTTGGATCAATGGCATCTGTAACAACAACATTACCGTCTTTATCGATGATGTGGTAGTGAACTTCAACATTACCTGTGACTGCTTCATAGTAATAGTTGACAGTCTTCGTACCTTCGGCAACGGTACCTGTTTCGTCGTCACCATCTGTGTAGGCGTGTGGGTTCGTGCCATTGAGGTCAACACGTCTGTACGTTACACCATCTTGGGTAATGTAGTCTGGTTTGTGGTCTGTTGTATCATATAGGTCATCGATATTACCATCTTGGGTATCGATAACTTCATCGGCAATAACGCCAATTACATTACCATCCTTGTCAACTGCGTAGTAATCAACAACAACATCGCCTGTCACGACTTCATAGTAATAATTAACGTTCTTATCATCTTCAGTGACTTTACCGATTTCATCATCACCATCTGTGTAAGCATGCGGATTTGTGCCATTAAGGTCAACTCGTTTGTACGTTACACCATCTTTAGTGATGTAATCTGGTTTGAGATCTGTTGTATCATAATCAGAATCAATCTTACCTTCACGAGTATCTACTTGGCTTTCTGCTAATGGACCATCGTCAAAGGTAATACGATTACCATCACTATCTACGGCATAGTAATGAACATAGACATCACCTGTTACATGTTCATAGTAATAGTTAACATCTTTAACACCTTCAACGACTGTTCCTGTTTCGTCATCGCCATCTGTGTAAGCATGTGGGTTCGTGCCATTAAGATCGACGCGTTTATAAGTTTCAGTAACTTCATCACCATTATCATCAATAGAAATCACACGAACAATGTAGTCTGGTTTATGGTCGGTCGTATCATACGGATCATCGATATTACCATCCTTGGTATCCACTACATCTTCTGCTAATGGTTGACCATCATCGAAAGTAATCACATTACCATCACTATCTACAGCATAGTAATGAACATTAACATCACCTGTCACGACTTCGTAGTAATAGTTGATTGTCTTCGTGCCTTCGGCGACAGTACCTGTTTCATCGTCACCATCTGTGTAGGCATGTGGATTGGTACCATCGAGGTCAACTCGTTTGTAGGTCACACCATCTTTAGTAATGTAATCTGGTTTGTGATCGGTTGTGTCATATGGGTCATCAATATTACCATCTTGCGTATCAACAACTTCATCCGCGATAACGCCAATCACATTACCATCACTATCTACAGCATAGTAATCAACAACAACATCGCCTGTGACTGCTTCATAGTAATAGTTGATTGTCTTTGTACCTTCGGCAACGGTACCACTTTCGTCATCACCATCTGTGTAGGCGTGTGGATTGGTACCATCGAGGTCAACTCGTTTATAGGTCACACCATCTTTGGTAATATAATCTGGTTTGTGGTCTGTTGTATCATATGGATCGTCAATATTACCATCTTGGGTATCAACAACTTCATCGGCAATAATGCCAATTACATTACCATCACTATCGACGGCGTAGTAATCAACAACAACATCACCTGTAACGACTTCGTAGTAATAGTTAACATCTTTAGTGTTATCCACATCTCCGTTATCATCAATAACAGCCTCTGTTTCACCAGTTTCATCATCACCATCAGTATAAGCATGTGAATTCGTGCCATTAATATCAACACGCTTCCATGTTACACCGTCAGCATCTTTAATAGTATCTGGTCTAAGATCTGTCGTGTCATAAGCCGTACCTTGTTCAGCATCGCTTGTGTCTACTTCATCAGCTTCAACACTTGTCTTAGTAATACCACTTGTATCACCTTCAAGTGTTCCGATAACATTACCATCACTATCGACAGCAAAGTAATGGACATTAACATTTGTTAATACTTCTTCGTAGTAATAATTAATGACTGTTGTCTTTTCTGCAGTAACACTACCTGTTTCAGTACCAGAAAGGTAAGTACTTGTATCATCACTATCAGCTAAATCACCATCAGTATAAGCATGTGGATTTGTGTTATTAACTGATACAAGTTGATAAACTTTGCCATCTGAAGTTGTTATCGTTGTTGGACGGTAGTCTGTTGTATCATAAGCTGTACCATTTGAAGCATAGGCTGTATCTGTTACTTCATCAGCAATCGTTGCAATCACGTTACCATCACTATCTACAGCGTGATAACGAACAACAACACTACCACCTTTTTGATAAACATAAGTAATGTGCTTATCTGTTGCAGCAACGACATCACCCGTTTCTGACGTTACATAAGTTACTAATTTATTATCAACAATACTATCATCTTCAAGTGTTTGTTTGACACCATTAACAATTTCAGAACTATCTTCTTCAACAAGATAGTAGATTGTTCCATCATCTGCTGTAATGGTAGTAGGCTTCAAATCAGTTGTATCATAAGAGCTACCTGATGTTCCATGGTCTGTATCAACTTGTTCAACGGCAATAACATTACCATCAACATCTTCGTAATGAACGATAACACTACCCTTTTCAACGTAATACCAGTTGACATTTTGAGTATTTTCATCGTTATCATTAATCATACGAGCTGTAATACCACCAATACGTCCATCTGCGGCTGTACCAGTTGAAATCGTAGAAATAATTGGTGTATGCCAACGACCATATTCCCATACTCCATCAGCGTCTGGAACTGTCGCTGCATAACCACTTCGTGAACCGTGATTTGTAGGATTACCATCTTCATCAACACTATAATCAGCTCCGCTGTATTGGTTAATCGCTTCCGTATTATAGTAACCGTATAAAGTATTCCATTTTCCTGGTGGAATTTCTTCAGAAACGAACATCAAAGTGTAATGGTCGTCATCTGTCACTTTGCTAGTAATCACACCATTCTCAACAGTTACGCCTCCTGGAATTGTTGTTGTATCACCGTAATATGATTCATAACCTTCTTTAGTTGGGTCCAAAATCCAGAATTCATAATATCCTGTTCCATCTTCTTCACTAACTGTAAAGATACGTTTAACATTTTGCGTTGAAGACTGTAGGATACGTTGTCCGACTTGATAGTCACCAACTAAGATACCTTCTGTTGTTGAAGCATTTGTTTGAGGTGTTTCTACAAGCTCATAATTATCAAACTCAAGGGCACTAGCAATATAATAGTATTGTCCTGTCAAACCAACTTGAGTGTATTCAGCAAGTAACTCTTCAGAATGTGTTCGTTGAGAGAGGTAAGTTGCTCCACTATTTAAATAGTCTTGATATTGTTCATAATCAACAAGCCAATAATGGTTGTATTGGTCTGCGATTGTTGGTAAAGATGTTGTAAAGTGGTTAACAACAGTCCCAACATGTGTAGAAGAGGTTGTATTTACAATGTAAATTCCTTGGTTATTGGTTCCGACTTGCGTACCACCAGCACTTTGCACACTATTTTGTAATGTTGAGTATGCTATGGTAGAACTATAACCTTTGTCAACAATTGTTGACGGATCAAAATCTGAATTATAAAAGGCTGTCAATCCGACGTAAACTGTAGTAGTACCATCATCATGTTCACTAGTATCATAAGTTGTACGATAGTTCAAATGATACAAATCTGTATCTGCCAATGCCGTTAACGTGCTAAATGTCTTTCCTGCCGCATCATCTGGAGTGACAAGAATTGTTTCCAAAATTTCATCAGTTGAACGGTCAACTAAATTATATTGAATATTAGCATTGCTACCATCAGCTGGTACAGAAACCGTAACATAATATTCTGTTCCGTTACGTTCATTATAATCACCTATAGCAAAACCAAATTCATCAGTATCTGTAGCTGAATCAAATGGATTACCTAGCCAATAAATGGCAATAGTGTAACGGCTTGTATCTGGATCTCCATAAATACCTGTAGTATCAAAACTTGTACCACTTGTACTTGTAACAGATGTTGGTGAATCAACATTCTTAATTGCTGCTGTATCTTCAGCAGCTTGTTTTGATTCTTCCGTTGGTTCTACATTAATGTTCCATTCATCTCGAAGAGCTACATCATCTGATGTATCACTGCTTGCTGCTAATAGATTAGCACTACTCAAACTGCTAACCGCACTAGCCATAGTTGTTGCAGCAGTTTCGCTAGAATTATCTTGACTTTGCTCTTGTGAATCATCTGATGAAACATCTAAATCATCAGTTTCTATAGTAGTTACCGTATCGTTTTGAGCTTCTGATTCCTCAGTCTGATTTTGAATAGCTGAATCTGTAGTTTCAGCTCCATCAGCAGCTGTTTCTGTAGTCACGTCAGTAGTCTCATCATCAGTGGTGTTTTCTACCGTCTGACTATCTGCAGTGCTATCACTGGATAGCTGTTCTACCGTTACTTGATCAGAACTTGTTGTATCAGAAATACTATCTGCCGAAATTACTGCTCCACCACCAAATAAGATAAAAGCAGAAATTGCAACAGAAGCAACACCTACGTTAAATTTCCTAATCGAATAACGATAGTGTTTCTCTGAGTTATCTTCAAAACGAGGACGTTTAATCGTAAACTTCTTTTCCATCTTCATGCTCCTTTCCCTAAATCAGCATCTTAATCACTACGTAAAAACAACCTCCTTAATTATACTGCGAGAAAGTAAACGGTTACTTTCTTACAATTCTCATTTTATACCAAGAAAAAAAGATTTTCAAACAAAAAGTCTAATTTTATTCAACAAATTCAGTATTTCATACACTCTTCATTTTCACATATAAGTAAAATATTCTGAAAACATTTTTCTCGCCTTTTTCATTCGTCGTAATAATAAAAAAATCTGAGACAAAAATCTCAGATTTTTTATGTTATATTTATCCATTTGTTCGTTTGACAGAATAAACGTCTGGAATAATTTTGATTTTATCAACAACAGTTGTCAAAGCTGTCAAGTTTGGAATAGCAAAGCTGACATGGATAGTAGCAAATTTCATATCTTTTGTTGGTTGAGCATTAACCGTTGAGATGTTTTTCGTTGCATTTGACAAAACTTGAAGCACATCATTAAGCAATCCTGAGCGGTTAAGTCCATAGATGTCAATTTCAGCCAAGTAATCGTTGTTGGCACTAGTATCGTCCCATTCAACCTCAATGAGACGTTGTTCGTAACCTTCTTGGCTCTTGATATTATGGCAGTCTGCACGGTGAATAGCAACACCACGTCCCTTTGTAATGTAACCTTCTATTGGGTCACCTGGAACTGGGTTACAACATTTAGCAATACGCATCAAGAGACCCGAAGCGCCTTGGATGATAACTCCATTTTCACTACGAACTTTCAAAACGTCTTTGTTTTCAGTTTTGACTTCGCCACCGTTCATCAATTCATCAGCTTCAGCCTTGGCTTTAGCACGTTCTTCTTCACGACGTTCTTTTTCTGTCAATCTATTGAAAACAGAAGCTGCGCTAATTTCTCCGAAACCAACAGCTGCATACAAAGCTTCTTCACTACGGACACTAAAGCGTGTCAAAATTTCTTCAAGGTGCTTTTTATCAAGGTATTTATTAGCCACATAGCCTTGGTCTTGGAAATAAGCTACCAAAAGCTCACGACCTTTGTTAACCGATAATTCTTTATCTTGGTTTTTCAAGAATTGACGGATTCGGTTACGTGCTTTGTTGGTCTTAACAATTTTAATCCAGTCACGACTTGGTCCAAATGAATTTGGATTAGTTACAATTTCAACCACATCACCTGTTTTCAACTTAGCTGTCAATGGCACCATGCGTCCATTAACTTTAGCTCCGACAGCTTTTTCACCTACTTGTGTGTGGATAGCATAGGCAAAATCAATTGGTCCAGAATCTTTTGGCAATTCCTGAACAGCACCTGTTGGTGTAAAGACGTAGATACGTTCTGAAAAGATGTCTTGCTTAACTGAATCAACAAAGTCAACCGCATCGCCATTTGAAGCATCTTGTAATTCGACTAACTCTTTAATCCAGTTCATGCCGACAGCTTGTTCTTGATTGTCAACTTTCCCTTTGATACCTTGTTTGTAAGCCCAGTGAGCGGCAACCCCGTATTCAGCCACTTGGTGCATTTCTTTGGTACGAATTTGAATTTCAATAGGTCCTTTTGGTCCATAAACTGTGGTATGGATAGATTGGTAACCATTAGCTTTTGGCGCAGCAATGTAATCTTTGAAACGCCCTGGCATTGGACGCCACAATTCGTGAATGTAACCAACCATGGCATAGACGTCGCTTGGCGTTTCCATGATACAACGAATGGCAATCAAATCATAGATTTGGTCAAAACGTTTTTTCTTATCGTGCATTTTACGGTAGATAGAATAAATGTGTTTTGGACGTCCATAAACTTCTCCGTAAAGCCCTTGTTCTTCCGTATAATCCTTGATTTTTTTGACAATCTCATCAACCAAAGCTTCACGTTCACGACGTTTTTCGTTCATCATGTGAGAAATCTTATAAAACTCGATTTCATTAAGATAACGGAATGATAAATCTTCCAATTCCCACTTGATACGGCTAATCCCCAAACGATGAGCTAACGGTGCATAGATTTCCATGGTTTCACGTGAAATACGTTCTTGCTTATCTTTACGTAGGTGTTTTAAAGTACGCATATTATGAAGACGGTCAGCCAATTTAACCAAGATAACACGGATATCTTTTGACATCGCCATCAGCATTTTACGGTGATTTTCTGCTAACTGTTCTTCATGTGATTTATACTCAACTTTACCAAGCTTAGTAACACCATCAACAATATCACGAACATCTTTGCCGAATTCTGCTTCAATGTCATCCAAAGTAATTTCGGTATCCTCAACCACGTCATGCAAAAAGCCGCAAGCCACCGTCACCACATCAAGGTGCAAATCTGCTAAAATACCTGCAACTTGGATGGGATGAATGATATAAGGCTCACCTGATTGCCTGACTTGAGTAATATGTGCTTTTGTTGCATAGTCCAATGCTTTTTGAACAATTGCAACATCAGACTCGCTCATATATTGGGCTGTAAGTGCGACTACCTCTTCACCCGTTAAATTCACAATTTTTGCCATAGAGACCTCTTCTTTTGCATACAGATTAATATTGTATATATTTTAACACTAAACGCCCCAAAATACCAATCCATAAACCCAAAAAAGCGTATGAGAAAAGGGAAAGAAAGCAATTTATTGACTAAAACAAAAAACGAAGCTGGTATCTTATCCAAGCCTCGTTTTCTTCATCCTCTTACTCTCCACCTAAAATCTGGTGAATTTTATCGTTGAATTTTGGTAAGTATTCATGCCCGTATTCTGGATAGAAATAAAGCTGTTTTGGCGATTGAATGTGATTGTAAACCGCAAACTGCGTTTTGGGATGGCAAACTCGGTCTTCTAAGCCCATTGCCCAAACAACATCAGCTTTGATACGGTCTACTAAAAATTGAATATCTACATAATCTAAAGCCGAGAAAACATCTTCTTCCCTTTCGTGAAGAGGGTCACGGAAACGGAAATAATAAGCCAATTCTTCATAGGCTGATTGTGTCACATCTAAACCATACGCCGTACGATAGTCACTTAAAAATGGGTATTGTACAAATGTTCGTTTAACATTAGGACACAAAGCTGCACAGACAAGTGCTAACGCACCACCTTGTGACACCCCATAAGATGCCATTTTAGAACTATCTACAAATGGTAATCGACTAACAACATTTACCAGCTGATACACGTCTTGAAAAACAGCACGATAAAAAAGCTTCTCTGGTCCATCTTCAATACCACGGATAAGGTGTCCTTTCAAGGTACCACCGCTTGTTTGTAAACGGTCCTCTGACTTGCCACCTTGTCCTCGAACAGACAAAGCAACAACAACATAGCCTTCAGAAACAAAAGCAAGCTTATCTGACCAATCTCCAACATCACTATGATAGCCATGAAATTGGAAAATAACAGGGTGTTTCGTGCTTGATTTTTTCGGTAAAAGCAACTGTGCATAGATTTTTGATGCGTGTACACCTGTAAAATAAAGGTCGTAACACTCAGCCACTTTTGACGTGAAATCAGTTGGTGTCAATTCATAATCAAGCCCTAGCGAATCAACCTCTGCCTTAGCTTTATCCCAAAATTCATCAAAATCAGCAGGTTTTTCCTGACGACCTTGATAATCACTCCATTCTCTTAAAGCATCCTCTGTTTTCATCTGCTACCTCTACTTTCAGTAAATAAAAGTCAGGCGTTTTAAGATTTCTTGAGCGATAATATTAGCGCCAGCTAACGTTGGATGCACACCATCATCACCTGTCAATTCACGTCTGCCATAAAGTAGTGCTTGTTCATTCATCAAACCATCTAAAGGTATCAATTCCAATTTAAATTCACGCGCAAGGTGTCGTACGATTTGAATTTTAGGATCCAAATCTCGGCGCCATTCCATACGGTCTTCTGGATAGTCCAACACAAATGGTTCCATTAATAGAATACGTTCAATCCCTGCTGCTTTCAACGTTTGTAAAAGCTTGCGATATACCGTTTCAAAACGTTGTTGCTCTTCTTGGCTAGCAAAACCGTCTTTACCAACCAAATGCCAGACATCATTGATACCAACCATCAAAATGACCGCATCAGGTTGACAAGATAGGCAATCATCCACACGGTCTAGCAAGTCTTGAACTTTATTGCCTCCAATACCACGATTGAAAAATTTCAAACCAAGTTCTGGAGAGCGTTCTAACAAATCCCCTGCAACGATACTCACGTATCCATGCCCTAGGCTTTCAGGATTTTCCTTGTCACTCCCCCACTCCGTAATACTATCTCCGAAAAAAACAATATGGTCATGTTTCCTAATTTCCATAAGGTGCCTCACTTAGTATTTAAGAAATTTGAAACGGCTCCTAATAAATTGGCGTCATTTTTAAATTGACAAACTTTCAATTCGTATGTTAATTCATTGGCTTCTGTGTCATGAATTAATTTTTTAATACGTTTATCGAGTTCAGGGACTAGGTCTTCTCTGACGGAAATACCGCCACCGATTCCAACCAAATCAGGGTTGAAGCTGACAAGACAGTTAAAGATACCAGTTGCTAAAGCGTCATATAAGCCAGACAAAGCTGCTTTTGCTTCTTCATTTCCGTTATCTGCTAAATCAAACAAATCTTTACCAGAAAAATCGCTCAAGCCATGAGCTTTCGCATAACGTTCTGCAACTTGAACAGGACTAGCAAGGGTGCTAAGTGTCTTACCATTTTCGATAATCATATAACCAAATTCACCACCGAAAAGGCTGCTTCCTTTGTATAATTGACCATTTTGGCACACAGCTCCACCGATACCTGAACCGATAATGAAGTAAAGCGCATTTTTGCTATCTTGTCCGATACCAAATTTACTTTCAGCCAAACCTGCACAGTTAGCATCATTTTCAATTGCAACAGGTAGACCAAACAAAGCTTCTAACTCGTCCACAATTTTAAAACGATGAATGTAAGGAATGGCGCTAAGCCCTTTAATAACGCCCTCTTCTGTATCGACAGCACCTGGGCTTGATATGGCTACGCCTTTTGTGTCAGCGTTAGATAACTCTGTAAATACGCTATGCAAATTTTCTTTCATTTCTTCCCAAGTTTTCGGAGTTGCAAATGAGCTTTTTTTGCCCACTTCACCATCTTGGTAAAGACCATATTTTACAGATGTACCACCAATATCAAACACTACTAAATTCATTTTTTCTCCATTCTAAATTATAAAGCTCTTATTAACGATGTGTTAAAACAAGCTCTACAGAGAATTCATCGTAGCGGTGTGTGCTGATTGAGTATTCAAAAGCTGCTCCTGTGCTTAAATAACCTGTTTGTACAGCAATGGCAACAGGGTCACCTTTTTCTAATTCTAGGTATTCTGCTTCCATATCCGTAGCACGACGTACAGAAATTGTACGGTGACCAGATTGGATTTTTAACCCTAAATCATTTTCAACATAGTCATAGATAGACCCTTCAACATTTTCCAATTTCAATCCATTAATCAAATCAATTGGCATGTAAGTTTCTTCAATAACTGTTGGTTTACCATCAACGACACGTACACGATGAATCTTGTAAACAAAACTTGTTTCTTTAATTTTCAACTTATCAGCAACTTCTGGAGTTGCTTTAACGACAGTAAAATCAATTACTTTACTTGTTACTTTTTTGTCTGGATGGAAGGCTGTTTGCCCCATCATTTGGATATCCATTAGCATTTTTTCCATTTTTTCAACGGATAAATCCATAACGAAAGTTCCAGCACCACGGCGTTTGTAAATCAAACCTTCTGCCACCAAAATATCCAAAGCTTTTTTAACGGTCATTTTACTAACATCGTAAAATTGACATAAGTCTTTTTCGAAAGGTAACTGTTCATTCGGCTGATAAACACCGTCTAAGATTTTCTTGCGAACATCATTTGCAATAAGATTATATTTTTCCATTTTTTCTCCTCTGTTCATTGATTGCTCTTTCCTTTATACTTATTGTAAACTAGAACGCAAGAAGTTCCAAATGTTATTTATCAATTTGTTGCAAATAATAAATTTTTCCGTTAAAATCACCTGGCATTTCACGTGACCAATACTCATTTTCTCGCCCAATATAATTTTTGGCTAAAATAATACCGATTGTCTCTAAATCACGTCCAAATCTTACTTCGTCTTTGTCTTTGCCAAGCACACGATAGGTTTTATCTGGATCTAAACCAACTAACTTAATACGTTCATAAGCTGGGTTTGGCTGTGCAAGAATCGTATAGTAGCCAACTAAGGCTTCTGTTTTTTCCTTGTTAACAACCAACCAGCCAACATGGTTTTTATCTGGCAAATCTAAGCGATAAAACACACCATTTTGAATCAAATCTTGGTAAGTGTGATATTCTTTGATTTGCTTTTTAACCGCTTCTTTTTCATCATCCGTTAAAGCTAATGGATTCAATTCATAACCAAAGACACCAAACATAGCAACGTCTTTTCGCATATCAAGCGATGTTACACGTGCAACCTGATGATTCGGTACAGCAGAAACATGGGCACTCATTGTTGACAATGGATAAACCATTGATGTTCCCCATTGAATACTCAAACGCTCGACTGCATCTGTATCGTCACTTGTCCAGATTTGTGGTGAATAGTAAAGCATACCAGGGTCAAAACGTGCCCCACCACCTGCACAAGATTCGATAAGAACATCAGGAAAGGCTTGGTTCAATTTTTCATACAAGCTATAAACACCTAGAATATAGCGATGATTAACCTCACCTTGTTGTTTGCTTGATAGATGGCTTGAAAAACTTTCTGAAATGTAACGGTTCATATCTAACTTGATATAATCAATCGGCACCGTTGATAAAAGCTGCGCCATTTGTCTGTAAATTTCTTCAACCACCTCTGGATTGCCAAAATCAAGGACAAATTGATTACGTCCATGTGAGATATTTTTTTCTGGATTACCAATAACCCAGTCAGGATGTTCTTTAAATAAATCCGTATCGTCTGATACCATTTCTGGCTCAAACCAAAGACCAAATAACATGCCTTTTTGTTTAATGGCTGTCGCAAGATGAGCAAGTCCGTCTGGCAATTTTTCACGATTTTCTGTCCAATTACCAAGTGAACCCGTATCGCTATTTCGCTTACCAAACCAGCCATCATCCAAGACAAAAAGTTCAATACCTAATTTGCTGGCTTCATCAGCCACTTCTAAAATCTTTTCTTGATCAAAATCGAAATACATCGCCTCCCAACTGTTTAACAAAACTGGTCGTTTTTTATTTTTCCATGAACTTCGTATTAAATGTTCTTTGTAAAAATCATGAAAAACTTGACTCATCCCATTAAAGCCCGACTGGCTGACGACCAAGACAGCTTCAGGAGATTCGAACAGCTGCCCTGGTTGAAGTTGCCAATCAAACTGGAAGGGATTGATACCCATTTGTATGCGTAAGGTATCATAATTATCGGATTCAATTTGGGCTAAAAAGCTTCCGCTATAAATCAAGCTAAATCCATACACTTGTCCATTATTTTCGGTTGCTTCTGGTGAACAAATGGCAAGAAATGGGTTATGCACATGACTACTGTGCCCCCTTGTACTTGAAATATTTTGGATACCTTTTTGAATTGGCTGACGTGACAAATGATTTTCACGCGCCCAAGCACCATCTAAATGAACCCAGTCATAACTCTCATTAGGAAAATCTAAGCTAAAACTAGCAAAACGTTTGATTGAAACAGTCTGATGATCTTTATTAATGATTTTTTGCTGACGTGTGATAATAGGATAATCAGTATAAATTGCATAATGCAATTCAAGCTCCAAATCAGCATAATCATCTTTCAAGCAAATGATTAATTTTTCAACTGCTTCTTCATCTCCAAATGTTCCTGGAAGAGCACCAGAAACCGTCTTTCCCTTTTCAATGCGATAACCCGTATAACGGAAATGCGAAATCAAATCACCCGTTGGGTATTGAATTTCTAAAGCAGGATAACGAAAATCCGTCGTCCCAAACACAGGGTATTCTTGCTTAATATGTTCAAGTGACATTAAGCTTGACCCCATATAGAGATTATTTCCTGGGCGAATTTCACGCTCAATCAAAAAGGTAAACGATTCGTAGTTAGAAATGGCAGGACCGCAATATAATTGCTCTAAAATCCCTGTTCTCTCCATTACTCTAAATACATACGATACTTTTCCATTTGTTAGATGAAAAGAACGTTCTTCTTCATTAATGAGAATCATGGCTTGACTCCTTTAGATTATATTTTTTAAAACGTCCGACAAGATAAAAATAAATTCCTGGGAATATAACCCATCCTAGCAATGTCTTGGTTAAGGTTAACCATACAAAGATGAAAGCAAGAAGAAAGAAGAAAATAATTTTTTGAAATTCCTGTTTCATTTCAATGAATGCTTCATAAAGATTGTATTCTCCCGCCCTCGCATCACTTCTGACATAGTAAATAGTAATCACCAGCCAAACCAACCAAGCCAGCCCACCAATGTAAAACATAGCAAATGATAGCTGACTAAGCTTTACCAAACTAATCATCCAACCTGTAAGACTTAGGCTGAAGAAAAAGGTCATTAAAGCTGAGATAGTTTTACTATAAGGAATACGATTTTCTTTTTGCTTTAATAAGTATCTGAAACTAATATCTCGAGGATTCTCAGAATCAAAATAATCTGATACAACTTTGATGGCAAAAATCCAGCCATAGACAAATCCCTTACTCAACAAAGCTAGCCAGAAGAGCACTGAGCCCTTCATGACCACGTAAACCAAATTAACAGCCTCAATTAAGCGTGATGATTTTTCTGCCATAGCTGATCCTTTCTAAACAATGCTTGCAACACTTATTTAACAGAACCTGCAACACCGTTGTAAATGTATTTTTGAAGTGATAAGAACACGACTAAGATTGGTAAAATAACAATGACAACCCCCGCTAGGATGACTGGCCAGTTAGTACCATAAGGTCCTTTAAATGCAAAGAGCGCTGTTGAAATAACTTTCAAATTACGGTCAGGCATGTAAAGGAAAGGATTGTAGAAATCGTTATAAACCCCAACACCGCTGATGATTAACATCGTAACAATCGGTGCCTTCAAATTTGGAAGAATAATACGCCAGAAAATACCGAAATGACTCGCACCATCCAAATAAGCTGATTCATCAAGAGAAATTGGAATTTCATCAAGATATTGCAAGAAAACATAAACCGAAATAACATCAGTACCCAAATTGAGCAAAATAACTGACCAAATGGTGTTAAACAAACCAAGTGAATTAATGATTTGGAACGTAGCAACTTGGCTTGTAATTCCTGGAATCAACATTGCTACCATGAATAATGTCAAAATTACTTTTTTCAACTTGAAATCAAAACGGCTCACCGCATATGCAAACATAGAAGCTAGCGTCAATTTTCCGACCATACTAACCGCAAAGATAATCAAGGTATTTCTAAAACCTAGTAACATTTGACCATTCACAAAAGCAGTTTTATAGTTTGTGAAATCTAATGATTTTGGTAGTTCCAAAACCCCTGTGCTCAAAAATTCAGCATTTGATTTAAACGAACCAATAAAGACAACCAAAATTGGTAAAATAGCAACCGCTGCTCCAATGAGGAGAATAAGATATTGGAAGATTTTTCCAATTGTTATTTTTTGTGATTTCATACCGTGCTCTTCCTTTCACTAGTCACAACCTTTTGAATCAATGAAACGACAATAACGATAAACAAAAGAATGATTGCCATTGCTGATGCTAAACCGACTTTATTGTACTTGAAGGCTGTATCAATGGTTTGAATAACAAATGTTGTTGTTTCGTTTGAACCACCAGTCATAATGTATGGAATATCAAATACACTAAGTGAACCACTAACCCCTAAAATAATGTTAAGGAAAACAATATTACGGATACTTGGAAGGATAATATATCTAAATTGATCCCAACGATTAGCACCGTCTATTTCTGCTGCTTCATAAACTTCAGGATTAATAGACTGAATAGCTCCAAGGAAAACCAAGAAGTTAAATCCTGTGTAACGCCAAACAGATGTAAAGGCAAGTGAAATATTGTTGATAGAACGGTCACCCAACCAAAGTCTGATTTGGTCACCAAGACCAACAGCTTTCAATACTGTATCAAGTGTTCCACCACCTTTATAGAAGTAAAGGAAGATAAAACCAATCGCAACCCCATTTAAAAGATATGGGAAGAATAAGACACCTTTCCAAAAGTTTGCAAATTTCACTTTAAATGAAAGAATGGTTGCAAACAGCAATGCAATACCTAATTGGAAGAATGTTGCAATAAAGTAGTACAGACTTGTTTTGAAAACAGAGAAATAATTTGGATTTGTTAAGACGGTTTTATAGTTATCCAAGCCAACAAAATTTGGGTCTTGACTGTAACCGTTCCAGTCTGTCAAACTATACTGAACCATTTTTACCAATGGGTAATAAGAAAACACTAACAATAGAAGAACAGGAATAATGGTAAAACAGAAAACCAAAATCCGCTTCTCCATTTTTTTACTCATATTTGTCATAATAACCTCCACTATGACATCCCTATAGCAGCTAAATAAGATAAAGTAAGGGAGTCTAACCTCTTTCGACTCCCACACTTTCTCATCTCACTAAATTGAATTTTAGTTATCTGAAACTGCCTTGATGGCATTAGCCCATTTTGTATTAAAGTCTTTCATGATGTCAGAGAATGATTCTTTTGAGTTTCCGATAGCTGCATCAATGATACGTTGTTTTTCAGTATCTGTAGACCCAATACCAAGTTCAGATTCATTATTGATGTCACTAAAGAGTGATTCTTTACCTTCTGGTGCAGGATTTTCTTCAATCAACTCAACACCAGCATTTTGACTATCTTGGAGTGCTTTTGGATATTCGGCACCTTTAACAGTTGGAATACCACCATTATCGACAGCGTAGTCAGAGTCGTTAACCATCCAATCGATAAATTTACGAGCTGCTTTTTTATGTTTACTATTGACGTTGATACCGTAGTTGTAGTCACCACCAATTGGCATGTATTGTTTACCATCAGAAGCTGTAGCAGGGAAGGCTTCAAAAGTAATGTTATCAGCATTATCTTCGTTAGCTTCTTGGATTTGAGGAACTGCCCAGCTACCAAGTACCATCACAGCAATCTTACCATTAGCCAAATCAACTTTTGATTGTTCCCAATCACTTGTTGTAGGGTCAGATTCAATCAAACCATCTTTAGCCACTGTGTAAAGCGTGTTATAGATAGTGTACATTGTATCCCCTTCATCAAATGGTGATGAGTCTGTTGTCATCTCATTTGTGATATCTGGGTCACCTGATACACCAGGACGTGTGAAGTCCCAGTTTGACAATGTCCAACCAGCAGCATAGTTTGTATAAAGTGGTGTGATACCGCTATCATTTTCTTTAATTTTCTTAAGTGCTGCAATAAAGTCTTCTGGTGTCTTAGGGAATTCAGAAATACCAGCATCTTCAAAGACTTTTTTGTTAACCACCATACCAGTCGCATTCATTTGGCTTGGGATACCATATTGAACACCTTCGTATGAACGGTCATTTAATCCTAAATATTTTTCAGATAAATCCTCTGTTTGCCCAAGTGGCTCGAAGAAATTCGCATAATCTTTCGGGCTAATATCCCCTGGAATCATCAAAACGTCTCCGTACTCTTTACTGTTCATACGAGTCTTCATCTGACCAGCATAATCAGTAATGGTTTGTACTTCAACCTTGATATTAGGATATTTTTTATTGAACTCAGCCATATACTCATCCCACTTACCATTTGCTTCCCAATCTGTTCTATTATTGATAAAAGTAATGGTTTCAACGTTGCTATCCTTAGCACTTGAACTTGAACAACCGACCAAAGTAACGGCTGCTAACGCAGTCATCCCAACAAACAACCCCTTCTTCATAGGTTCATCCTCCTAAACTTGTTCTTTGTTTTGTTTGCGCTTACATTATAACACTTATTTTAATAAAGTATATACTTTTATCAAAATATTTTTTATTTTCTGCAAAAACTTTTACTTTCTACTATAAACAGACACTTAAAAAATTTTTTATATTGTTCTATTTTTGAGAAAATCCGCTCCAAAAATCATTTTCAAATATAACAATTATGTTTCTTTTGCTATTCAAAAAAATGATTTTTTATCTCAAGAAATGATTTTTCACAAGATTTCCATTACTATTTCATGACAGTTTTTCGATTTTGTTTCTTCCGTGACAAAGCAAAACAAAACGCTTACATAATTTTTAAAAAATTCAAATTTATTTTGATTTTAGGTATATACTTTTTAAAATTCTTGTGTTATACTTTTTTTGGATACGTTTCCAATAAGTTTTTATTGTTTTTTGTATACAACTACTAGTAGGGTAAAAAAGAGGAGATTATCTTTTAAAAAACATTATTTCATAACATTCAGAGATGGACACTTATGTCTTAACGCTTTTTTTGGGAGGAGAAAGAAATTATGAAAAAAGCATTAGCTGGGGCATTAGCAGCCCTAACTCTCGTTGCCGGTCTCGCTTCAGCACAAGGGGTAAAAGCTGACGATATCGTTTCAGGTGCAACTTACAAAATCACTGCAAAACACAGTGGTAAAGCTCTCGACGTTGCAGGAAGAGCTACTAATGCAGGTGCTAACGTCCAACAATGGTCTTACAATGGTGGAAACAACCAAAAATGGAAAGTTGTCGACACTGGAGACGGATACTACAAACTAGTATCAGTAAACAGCGGTAAAGTGCTAGACGTATCAAGCGCCGCAACATATGATGGTGCCAATATCCAACAATGGGATGATACTAACGGAACATGCCAACGCTGGCAAATCGTTGGAAACGGTGACGGTTCTTACAGATTAATCTCTGCTGTCAGCGGTAAAGCTCTTGACGTTGCAGCAAGAGGTACTAATGACGGTGCTAACGTACAACAATGGTCTTACAACGGCGGTTGGAACCAAAATTGGGAATTCACACGTGTAGACGGTGGTGGTAACGATGACCATAACACACCAGTGTCAACAAATGGTTTCCACACAAGCGGTACAACACTTTATGATGCCAAAGGTAACCCATTTGTGATGCGTGGTATCAACCATGCTTACTCATGGTATCCAGGATATGAAGATACTGCTATTCCTGCCATTGCAAGAACTGGCGCTAACTGTGTTCGTTTAGTTATCACAGATGGACAACAATACAATAAAACTTCTCTTTCTGAGATTCAAAAACTTATCAAACTTTGTAAAGATAACAAATTAATTGCTATCGTTGAAGTACATGATGCTACTGGTTCAGATAACATTCAAGATTTGCAAAGAGCTGCAGATTTCTGGGTTGAAATGAAGAGCGCTTTGATTGGAAACGAAGCTAATGTTATCCTTAACATCGCTAACGAATGGGGCGGTCAATGGGATAGCGCAAACTGGGCAGCAGGTTACCAACAAGTTATTCCAAAACTTCGTAACGCTGGTATCAAAAACACACTTATGGTAGACTGTGCTGGTTGGGGACAATACCCACAATCTATCGCAGAAGCTGGACAAAGCGTTGTTCAAGCCGATTCACAACACAACATCATGTTCTCTATCCACATGTATGAATACGCTGGTGCTTACGGTGCTGTTCAATCAAACATCGATTCTGCACTTAACGTAGGTGTTCCACTTTGTATCGGTGAATTTGGTATCAAACACACTAACGGTCCTGTAGATTACAAGACAATCATGAGCTACTCTCAATCTAAAGGTGTTGGTTACCTTGGTTGGTCTTGGAAAGGTAACGGTAGCGACTGGGCTTACCTTGATATCGCACAAGACTGGGGTGGTTCACAATTATCTGAACAAGGTAATGCAATCATCTATGACCAAAATGGTATCAAGAACACTTCTAAACGTTGTACAGTCTTTGACTAATACAACAGAAGTATCAGTTATTATCTGACAACTCCATATTCTCGGCTGGGGAAAGGTTATCATCGTAACCTTTCTTCAGTTTTTTATATCTTGCAAATTTTAAATTTTCTGAATATTTGTTATAATATTAGCTAGACATGTTTTAGTCTAAAAGCCATTCTAACGCTTTTAGAGAAAGGAGATTCCACATGAAAAATACCGTATTAAGCTTCCAAAAAGCTAAAGATAACGGTGAAAAATTAACCATGTTAACCGCCTACGATTATTCGACTGCGAAATTAATTGACAGCACAGGTGTCAATAGTATTCTTGTTGGAGATTCACTTGGAAATGTTGTTTTAGGATATGATGACACAATTTCAGTAACTCTAGACGATATGATTCACCACGGAAAAGCCGTTTGCCGTGGGGCAAAAAATGCACTTGTTATCGTTGATATGCCTTTCATGTCTTACCAAATTTCTGTCGAGCAAGCTCTAGAAAATGCTGGACGTTTGATGAAAGAAACACATTGCCAAGCCGTCAAATTAGAAGGTGGCAAAAGTATTTGTCCGCAAATTAAAGCACTCGTTGAAGCTGGTATTCCTGTCTGTGCCCACCTCGGGCTAACCCCACAACATATTAATGCTTTTGGTGGTTTTAAAGTCCAAGGAAAAACCGAAGCAGCTGCTAAACTACTCCTAGAAGACGCTAAGGCTATCCAAGAAGCTGGCGCATTTGCCGTTGTCTTAGAAGCTATTCCAGCAAAACTCGCTCAGTTAATCACTGAACAATTAGCTATTCCTACTATCGGCATTGGAGCAGGTAATCAGACAGATGGTCAGGTACTAGTCTACGCAGATTTATTAGGGTTATTTTCTGATTTTACACCTAAATTTGTCAAACGTTATGCCAATATTGGCACACTAATGACCGAAGCTATCAAAAATTATATCGACGATGTTGCTTGTCAAAAATTCCCAACACCCGAAAACGAATATAACATTGACGATACCATCATCGAAAAACTCTATTAATAACTAATACAGAAAGAGGCAGAAATTCACATGAAAATCGTTCATACCGTCGAAGAAGTCCGCGCAGCCGTCCGAGAATGGAAAGAAAATGGAAAAACTATCGGGCTTGTTCCTACCATGGGTTACTTACACGAAGGGCACAAGAGTTTGATTGACAAAGCCGTTGCCGAAAATGACCACGTTGTCGTCAGCGTTTTTGTGAATCCAATTCAATTTGCACCAACAGAAGACTTAGAAAGCTATCCAAGAGATTTAGAAAAAGATGCCAAGCTCTGTGAATCAGCTGGCGCTAGCCTTATCTTCAATCCAGAACCCAGCGACATGTATTCACCAACGTTTTCAAGCTTTATCGACATGTCTACGTTAACACAAGGGCTCTGCGGAAAAACACGTCCTATCCATTTCAGAGGTGTCTGCACTGTCGTCGGTAAACTCTTCAATATCGTCGAACCCAATAAAGCCTACTTTGGACAAAAAGATGCTCAACAACTTGCTGTTATCAAGCATATGGTTGAAGATTTGAATTTTAACCTTGAAATCGTTGGCTGTCCCATCGTTCGTGAATCTGATGGACTTGCTAAAAGCTCACGCAATACCTATCTTTCACCAGAAGAACGCCAAGCTGCTCTTGTCCTCTCACAGAGCTTGAATCTTGCTGAAAAAATGATTGCAGATGGTGAAAAAGATACCGAAACATTAAAACAAGCCATGATAGCATTTATCGAAAAAGAACCCCTTGCCAAAATCGATTACGTTGAGTTTGTCGATTGGAAAACACTCGAGCCCGTCAGCAAAATTGACCGACCTGTTCTCAATGCTATCGCTGTTTACATTGGCAAAACACGCTTAATTGATAATCATATTTACGAATAAGGAGAATTGTTGTGCACATTCAAATGTTAAAATCAAAAATCCACCGTGCCGTTGTCACAGGTGCCGAAGTGGATTACGTTGGCAGTATTACCGTTGACCCAGAACTTTTTGAAGCTGCTGGTATGGTCGAATACGAAAAAGTCCAAATTGCCGATGTGGAAACAGGTAGTCGTCTTGAAACCTATATCATCGCTGGCGAACCTGGTAAAGGAGAAATTTGCCTCAATGGTGCCGCAGCAAAACTCGTCAACGTTGGTGACCACGTTATCATCATGTCATATGCTAGTGTTACCCCAGAAGAAGCCAAAACACAAAAACCACTTGTCGTCTTTGTGAATGAAAAAAATCAATTAACACGCCTAACTCATTATGAAAAGGCAGGTCGTTTGTACGACCAAGAAGCTAAAAATTAATTTTATAGCAACAAAAAAGGTCTGGAATTTTCCAGACCTTTTTTAGATTTTACTCATGATTATGAACAATAATTATTTTTCATTTGCGTGGCTAGCAATGATTTCTAGATCACCATCAAGTTCCCATGCTTTAACATCGTTAGGAAGGATGAAATGGTCACCTTTTTTGATGTTGTAAACACGGTTATCAACTTTCAAGCTACCTTCACCTGAAAGAACACTTACCAACAAGTATGGAGCTGTTTGTGTAAAGTTAACAACACCAGATACCACCCATTTGTAAACAGCAAAGAATTCATTTGAAACCAAAAGACTTGAGCTCAAATTATCAACATCAACTGTTACAGGTGTGCTGTTAGCAGGTTCACCAATTGTTAAGACATCGATTGATTGCTCAATATGCAAGTCACGAAGATTGCCTTGAGCATCACGGCGGTCAAAGTCATACACACGGTAAGTTGTATCACTTGATTGTTGTGTTTCAAGAATCAAGATACCTTTACCGATAGCGTGCATTGTACCACTTGGCACATAGAAGAAATCACCAGCTTTAACAGGAACTTTTGTCAATAAATCATCCCATTTTCCAGCTTCAATCAATCGACGAAGTTCTTCTTTAGATTTGGCATTATGACCATAGATGATTTCAGAATCTTCATCCGCAGCAATAACATACCAGCATTCTGTTTTACCAAGCTCACCTTCATGTTCAAGAGCATAGGCATCATCTGGGTGAACTTGTACACTAAGCCAATCGTTAGCATCAAGAATTTTTGTTAACAATGGAAAGACTTCAGATTTTGGATTACCAAAAAGTTCTTTGTGTTCACGATAAAGTTTGTCTAAACCTTCACCTTTGTAAGTCCCATTATCTACAATAGAAACACCATTTGGGTGAGCTGAAATTGCCCAATATTCACCAGTTGTTTCAGTTGGAATATCATAACCAAATTCATCGCGAAGTTTAGTTCCACCCCAAATTTTATCATGCATCTGTGACTTTAGAAATAATGGTTCTGCCATAATTTTTTCCTTTCTTTCAAGCAAAATTGCTTGTTCACCACGAAGAAACCCAAAAATATTTTGGGTTTCTTAACTAAATATTTTTAACATCTAACAATGAATAACCTCTAGTATCATAACGATTTCTACTACGAGAATACTCAATCGGTCTCCCATTTTCCAAGTAAACAACTTGTTCAACTTGCAAAATAGGATCTCCATCTTTGCAGGCTAAATAATCTTTGTCATAACGATCAGGCTTTTCAGCCGTAATATGTCGGTAGGAACCTGCAAATTTGAGATCGAGTTGATTCCAAAGGTAATCATAAACAGATGTTAATAGGATTTTTTCATCCAAACCAGGTACCAAATCGCAAGACATATGAGTATGTTCTAAAGCGTAAGGTTTGCCATCCAATAAACGAAGTCGAATAATTTTATAGACTGGAGTTGACGAATCAACTTGGAGACGTTCCGCTATTTCAGCATCTGGAAACTCAACTGAAAATTCAATGATTTCACTCGTGAGTTTTCGAGGATCGTCTTTCATGTCATAACTCAATCCATTATAATTATTCAAACGGAATCGTGAGTCCTCTTTATCCCAAAACGAAGAATTTAAAACTTTCGTTCCATTTCCTTGTTTGGAGAGAACCAAACCTTCAATAGTTAACATCTCAATAGCCTTTTTGATTGTCATACGGCTTACCCCAAATTCTTTTGCCAAATTCGATTGAATCGGAAGCATAGAATCAATGGGGTAGGTACCGTCTGAAATCCTCGTTCGAATAATCCCTGCAATCTCTTCATATTTTGACATAGATCGCTCCTACTCTACTTGTATAGACTATTTTTTAAAAACTATAGTCCTATTATAACGCAGAATCTGGTTGTTTGTCTAGCATACGCAAGAATGGATACCAAATAAATCCAACGATGAGACAGTCAACGATTTGAAGAAGACCACCAGCAAGTGAGTTAGTCGCAATCATACCGCTGAAGAATACTGGTACAGTCCATGGTACTGATACACCTGTTGGGGCAGGTACAAGACCAATTGCCATAACGAAATAGTTAAGAGCTGTAACGATAATTGGAGCAATAACCCAAGGAATAAGGATAGTTGCATTCAATACGATTGGTAAACCGAAGATAACAGGTTCGTTAACGTTGAAGATACCAGCACCTAATGCCAAACGACCAACATCACGATATTGTTGTTTTTTCAAGACGAATGCCATGATGATAACAACGGCTAATGTCATACCAGATCCACCCAAACCAACAGTGAATGTTTCCATGAATGGTTTAGTGATGATATGTGGAAGGTGTTCACCAGCTTTATAAGCTTCCAAGTTTTCAAACATCAATGTATTCCAAACTGGGTCCATAACTGAGTTAACAAGGATTTGTCCGTGAAGTCCGAAGAACCATAGGAATTGGATGAAGAAGATTGCAATCAATGTTGCCCAAATACTACTTCCTAAACCAACAAGTGGAACTTGAATAACGTTATAGATAACGTCGTGAAGGTTTGTGTTGAAACCAACTGTTACGATAGCGTTGATAGCTGTGAAGACTGACAATGTCAAGATAGCTGGGATAAGTGCTGCGAATGATTTTGCAACTGCAGGTGGAACGCTATCTGGCATTTTAATTTGCCAACCTTTTTTACTTGTGCGGCAATAGATTTCTGCTGCAAGGAAAGCTACAATCATACCAAGGAACATACCTTTGGCACCAAGGCGGTCAAGACTCAAAACACTTGAAACTTGTTCACCACTGTCAGTAGTTGTGAAGAATGGTGTCAAGATAAGGAAACTTGCAAATGAAATAGCTCCACCGAAGATTCCTTCAACGTCATAAGATTTTGATAGATAATAACCAATACCAAAGGTTACAAACACTGTCATGATAGACATTGTGGCACTTTGACCACTACCCATAATGTCGTATAAAAGCGATTTCAAATCATCGCTTAAAAAAGGAAGGTTACAAATAACCACGACGATAGACCCGAACATTGTCAATGGGAAAGACAACATGAAAGCATCACGTAAGATAGATAGGTAACGGTTAGAACCTAACTTGTTTGCCAAAGGCAAAAGTTTGTCACTGATAGCATCTAGAAACTTGTTCATAAACACTCCTCTTTCCATAAAGTTTATTTTTACATTATAACTATATACCATTTTTAAATAAATGTCTAGTCTTTTTCGATAAAAATATTGTCTTTTTATTTTAAAAGTGTATAATTATAGTTGTAAATGAAAATATTTAAGGAGAATCTAATGGCAACTTACACATTCCCAGAGAACTTTTGGTGGGGTGCTGCAACATCAGGTCCTCAAAGTGAAGGGCGTTTCAATAAGAAACATGCTAATATGTTTGACTATTGGTATGAAATTGAACCAGAAGTCTTTTACAATCAAGTAGGTCCTGACACAGCCTCAAACTTCTATAACAGTTACAAAGAAGACATTGCATTAATGAAGAAAGTTGGACTAAACAGCGTTCGTACTTCTATTCAATGGACTCGTCTTATCGATGACCTTGAAAAAAATACTGTTAACCAAGACGCAGTTGACTTCTATAATAATGTAATTGATTGCTTCATCGAAAATGGTATTCGTCCAATCATGAACCTTCACCATTTCGACTTGCCTGTTGAACTTTATCACAAATATGGTGGTTGGGAATCACGCCACGTTGTTGACCTTTATGTTGGTTTTGCTGAACAAGCTTTCAAAGCCTTCGGTGACCGTGTTAAAGATTGGACAACTCACAATGAACCTATGGTTGTTGTTGATGGTGAATACCTTTACCAATTCCACTATCCAAAATTAGTCGATGGTAAGAAAGCAGTTCAAGTTGCTTATAACTTGAATATCGCATCAGCAAAAGCTATCGCTAAATTCCGAGAACTTGGTTTAGACAAAGATGGTGGTCGTATCGGTACTGTTTTGAACTTAACACCAACTTACGCTGCTTCTGATTCTGAAGATGACCAAGCTGCAGCACACTTTGCTGAACTTTGGAACAACAAAATGTTCCTTGAACCAGCTATCAACGGACATTTCCCAGAAGAACTTGAAGCTGTCTTAGAAAAAGATGGTGTCATCTGGCAAACAGAACCTGAAGACGCTGAAATCTTCAAAAACAACACTGTTGATTTCTTGGGTGTTAACTTCTACCATCCAAATCGTGTGAAAGCACCAGACATCGCACCAAATTCTGTTGGAGCTTGGTTGCCAAGTCGTTACTACGATGAATACAATATGCCAGGTCGTCGCATGAATATCGATAAAGGTTGGGAAATCTATCCTGAAGCTATTTACGATATTGCCATTAACATCCGTGACAATTACAAAAACATTCCTTGGTTTGTTTCTGAAAATGGTATGGGTGTTTCTCGTGAAGAACGCTTCATGGATGAAAGTGGACAAGTTCAAGATGACTACCGTATCGATTTCATCAAAGAACACCTTGCTTGCCTTCACCGTGGAATCGAAGAAGGTTCAAACTGCTTTGGTTACCACCTATGGACACCAATTGATTGCTGGTCTTGGATGAATGCCTACCGTAACCGCTACGGATTCATCTCAAACAACATCCACACACAAATCAAGACTATCAAAAAATCTGGTGAATGGTTCAAACAAGTTACCGTTGATAATGGATTTAAAGACTAATTATTAATATCTAATAATATTCGAATTTCAAATACTCCTAATAAATTTCTACTTCATGATTTTTACCTAGCCAGTAAAAATCAACCTAACAAATCCTTTTTATCCATTACAAACATTTTACTAGATTATACCTCTTTCCGATTGGAAAGAGGTATTTTTTGCGTGCCTTTTCTAATCATTCTACGGTACTGACCGATATTAAATATAAAAAATACGACTAGGATTTTATCCTAGCCGATATTTTTTAAACTAAACTCAGTATGTAACGAGTAAATCATTAGTAAAGTGATGGTTTTGAATGATTGTAACGTTCAAATTGAATGTTTTACAGATGTCATTTAGGGGAGCAGCAAGTAAGGCAGCGAAATCACCACTTTAAGCAAAGTGGTGATAAGGCTTATTTTTCATCAAGTCTTTGGTACACTGTAATCATTTCCAATGCGACTTCTTTTAAAGTCATTGTAGTCATCAAATGATCTTGTGCGTGAACCATAATGATCTCGATTTTAACTTCGGTACCGCTTGCATATTTCTGTAACAAATCAGTTTGAGCATGATGTGCTTCCAAAAGTTCTGCATCAGCAGCGTCTAGTTTTTCTTTTGCTTCGTCATATTTGCCTTCTTTCATCGCAGCAAATGCTTCGTGAACAGAAGTGCGGGCTGTACCGCTGTGCAAAATAATTTCAAAAGCAGCAAGTTGCAATTCTTCTTCAGTCATCTCTAACAATACCTCATTAAATGTTTTCTAAAATAAGATTAGCCATTTTCTCAACACCCATTGGGATTGGAACATAAGCTTGTGGTGGAACTTTTACAACTGGACGTCCAGATTTTTCACCTGCAGCTGCAAATTGGTTGTAGTACATACCAGCTTGTGGGCTAACAAGGTACAAATCGTAAGTTGCGTCAGTGATAACTTGTTCACCTTCGTTTGAGCTAATAGCTTCTACTGTGATATCTTTTCCTTGGTTTTTGAAAAAATCTGTTGTTTTTTGGGCCATTAGTGATGATGACATTCCTGCTACACAGATAATCAATGCTTTTGACATAGTCATTCTCCCTTTAGAATAAAATAATAATATATAAAATGGTTTAAGATGTTTTACGCTCCCCAACATCTTTACTAAAAGTATATCACAGAGATTTTTAAATGTCTAGTCTTTTATTTTCAAAAGTGTAAACTTTTTCAAAAAAATTTAACCGCTTACCTAAAAACTAATTAACCCCCAAAAATCAATAGACTAATTTCTTGTTTATCAGCATATATTGTGGTAAATTAACTCTAAAAACACTACATATAGTATGAAAGGGTATTATGCCAAAAGAAGAAAATTTAGCTCCATTGAGCATTATTTATATCAGTTTAAGCGGTAACACTCAAAGCTTTGTAAAGCGCTTAACAGAACACCTAAGCAGCCACTATTCACTCGATACCGAGACAATCAATATCAAAGATCTTAATCATAAAACGTTTCCAATTACAACGACATTTGTTGCTATTTTACCAACTTATCTCGAAGGTGGAAATGGAATTGACTCTGGTGATGTTGAAATCTTAACCAATCCACTAGGTGATTTTATAGCCGCTTATGACAACTACAAACACTGTTTAGGAATTATCGGCTCAGGTAATCGTAACTTTAACGAGCAATACTGCCTAACCGCTAAACAATACGCAAAACGCTTTGGTTTTCCAATGCTTGGAGATTTTGAACTTCGTGGCACAAGCGCCGATATCGAACGATTGGCGGCGGTTATTGTAGAACGTCATCAAGTTTTCTCAACTCCTAACTAAAACAATCAATTCTCAACGAAATCAAAAAGACGTGGTATAATAACATCATAGAAACTATTGACTCATAACGGTCAAAAAATTACCTGATTTTTACTGGAGAAACAATGAAAACAACTGTTGATTATATTACAAAACTTGCCAATATCCCTTCACCTACTGGTTACACAAGCCACATCATGAATTACCTTATTGCAGAATTAGAAAGCTTTGGTTATGCGCCTGTCCGTACTAATAAAGGTGGTGTAATGGTCAGTGTAACTGGTAAAGATGACAGCAAACATCGCGTCGTAACAGCTCATCTTGACACTCTGGGTGCTATGGTTCGCGCTGTCAAACCTGATGGACGGCTCAAAATGGACCTTATCGGTGGCTTTGTTTACAACGCTATTGAGGGAGAAAATTGTACTGTCCACGTTGCCAAAAATGGTAAAAAAATTAGTGGTACAATCCTCATGCACCAAACTTCTGTTCACGTTTATAAAGACGCTGGCACAGCTGAGCGCAATCAAGCCAATATGGAAGTTCGTTTAGATGAAAAAGTCACATCTGAAGAAGAAACACGCGCCCTTGGTATCGAAGTTGGTGACTTTATTTCCTTTGACCCACGTGTTGTCGTTACCGAATCAGGTTTCATCAAATCTCGTCACTTGGATGACAAGGTTTCAGCTGCTATTCTCATCGAACTATTAAAAGAATACAAAAAAGCAAATGTTACGTTGCCATATACCACACATTTCTATTTTTCAGCCTTTGAAGAACTTGGTCATGGTGCTAACTCAAGCATCCCAGCCGAAACTGTTGAATACCTTTCAGTTGATATGGGAGCTATGGGAGATGACCAACAAACTGATGAATATAGCGTATCAATCTGTGTCAAAGATGGTTCAGGACCATATCACTATGAATTGCGCCAACACCTTGTCGAACTAGCAAATGACAATAAAATTCCTTACAAATTGGACATTTATCCATATTACGGTAGTGACGCTTCTGCCGCACTTCGCGCAGGTGCCGAAGTCAAACACGCCCTCTTTGGAGCTGGTATCGAGTCAAGTCACTCATACGAACGCACACACATTGACTCTGTCCAAGCAACAGAACGCCTCGTTGACGCTTACCTAAAAAGCCCAATTGTGGAATAAAAAATTACATAATAAAGAATCCCCTATAAAACACAGTGTACTTTTTGGGTACTGTCCATATAGGAGATTCTTTTTAAAGAACTAACTAATAAACCATTATTTTTTTAACAAATCAAACAAGAAACCCTCTTTTAACATATTAAGATTAAAGACATTACTAATATGTCCAAAGGCTTCTGAGAGTGGTAAATGGGCTGTTTTCCATCCTTGACCGTCTGTCACCCAGATAAATTCAACATTATCATCTGAAGTGGTGACAAATTGACTAAGTTCTGTAAACTCACCTGCTACTGCTTTTAATTTACTACCTCCTCCACCGTAATAATTAGTTTCAATCAACCAAACTTTATGCTGGTCTTTAGAGTAGATTGCTACATCAAAACGACGTTCTGATTTATCAACAGGAACATCAATATTCCAATTTTCCTTAATAAAAGGAGCAGTTGCTTGCGCTTTCCATTCTAGCTCCTGTTCCAGAGCAATCTTTCCAACATGACGCTCTAATATACCTTCCATTGTCGATCCACTTCGATTTTTACGAGCATTGCTATCCAATCCAGACTCAACCCCATAAACATAGTCCACCAAAGAACGGTTAGCTTTATTTTGCAGAAAGTCTAACAAGCCAGATTTTTCAGCGAAATTAACATAATCACCAATACGGTCAGTATCAATTTTAGAAAAGTTTAACTGCTCAAAAGTCATATTATCACTATCATCAATAATCAAAATATCTAAAATTTTATCTCGACTAGCAATCAAACTGGGAACAGCTTTAATTAAATCTGGCTGTTTAGTAAATAGTTCAAGTGTTTCATGATAAATATTCTCTTTTCCAATAAGATAGTTTAGCGTATTTAACTCAAGTTCAAACTTTCTAGTCTCTCGTTCTACCTTTTCCCAATTAACATAATATTCAGGGGTGCGGTTAGTGATAGAAAGTGTTGATAAAAAGAATTTTAGTCTCTCATCTGGAGATGAACAGATATAATCATTTAGTTTCATAAAGTCTCCTTTATTATTTCGTTATCTAACCTTAATTTGGCTATTTTCAAATAATCTTTTTCAGAATCAATACCAA
>CAVAFU010000006.1:0-6218 GCA_963588325.1 Oribacterium sp. | reverse complement strand
GTTTAGTGTTCCTAAAGCTCTTAATCAAAAATATTCGTTATTTAATATGAGAGGGGACGTTGTGTTAAGTGTTGTAAAAAAAGCTGAAGAGCGACCAGGTTATATTCTTAGGTTTTATAATGGAAAGTATAAACAAACATGTAGTGGAGAAATCGAATTTTATAAACAACCTAAAGCTATTGAGTATGTAAATCTAAAGGAAGAAACTAAGCGAAAAGTAGAAATGACAAATCAAAAACTTTCTCTTCCTAATTTAACTCATAATAAGTTTGTGACATTATATGTAGAGCTTTAAATAAAAAGAGTAGACCACAGTTGATCTATGTTCGTTCTTAGATTTTTATCTAATTTTTAGTGATGTAGTCCGGCTGTGGTTCAGCTTTTTTGAGGTGTAATTTCCTTTCCTCTCCCATCGTTCGTTTTCTATCTTTCTTTGTGAACTTTCTCCTCTTTTTCGTTGCTCTTTTACCTAGCATATGTTATATTAATAGTAACGGTTTGTAACGAAAATGTAATATTAATAGTTAAGGGTAAGTGGTAGAAGTGATGGAAAAAAACAATTCAAATAGTCATCGATTATTGATTCAAAAATTACTTGTTAGCATTCATTACTTGACACTTTTCAGAGATGAGATTGTTTTGGTTGAGAAGACTCCGTCATTATTGGGGGCGTCTTTTTCGCCTTATGTGGTTCAATCAGAATTGGGTGAGATTTTATCCGCTGTGGATGCGCTTTCTAAGCAAGAAAAATTGATTAAGTCAACATTCTGGTATGATGAAGCATCTTTTAAATTGATGAATCATTCTTTGGATATTGTCGGTAATTGGATTCGCGGGATTGATAATGTTTTGGAAATTTGTGAGTCAAAGTCTGTTTTTCAAGCGATTCTTGGAGATAAGCGCCAGCGTGTTTTTGGAGTATTGATTGATGTTTTTACGTCAATTAGAATTACAAATTTATCAATCAAAGAAGAATCTGAGTATCCTATTTTGGTTGACCCATTACAAGCGGTAGAATACCAAAAGAGAGAAAGTAAAAAAGCTGAATTGTTGGCTAAAATTGATGCTTTGACACCTAGAAAATCAGAAGAAAATTCTGAAGGCGACAAAGATAAAGAAATCCAAGATGAGCTTATTCTTGAAAATGAAGCTTCTGAGCCCGTTGTTGAACCAGAACCGGCTGAGTCAGAGTCAGTTGAATCAGAAGTTATTGAAGAAGAAACGACTGATGTCGAAGAGGAAAAAGAGGTTGTTGAACCAGAAGTTGAGCCTGAGGTAGATACCAAAGACGTGAAAGAGCCAGAGAGCGAACCGATATCAGCTTCTGTTTCAGATAATGATGATGAATCAGAATCAGAAACTGAACTTGTAGCAATTAGTCGTGAGGAGGCGATTAAAAAATTCCGCCACTATCTTTTCGACCATAAAGGAATGATTCATGTTGTGGATGCTCGAGATGATCTTAAACGCGAAATCAAATTCTACAATGCTTTTGATCGTTTCCAAGGTTCTTTTGGTCAAATTTCAGATGCTTTAGTGCTTATTGAAGATATTTTAGATGACCTAGAAGAACGTCCGAAAGAAACATTTGATGAAGAAGGAAACTTGACAAGTGAACCAACAGAACCGCTTTATCTTTTGATTTATGGTCAAAATATTTTAGCTGAAGATAGTCGTTTTGAAAGCTTGTTAGCAGAGCTTGAACGTTTTTCAAATCGTTCAGATTTACACGTCTTATCTTACAAAGCTTATGAAGAATAACAGTAAAAGAAGGTTATTAATACCTTCTTTTATTTTGTGTGATATAGTGATAAGTAGTGATTTAGAAATAAGTGAACGTTTAGATGACTAAAAAAACTATGCTAAATGATGTTAACGATAAAATCATTCTTACAAAAACCAATTGACAATCGAGTCAAAACGCGTTATAATATTTAAAATTTGAAAACCTTTAATTAAGTCCAGAGAGACTTTCAAGGTTACTGTAAAAAGGAGTTTAGCTCTAATAAAGGGTCTGAGTGTGCTTTGGTGTGCTCTGCTTATTTTGCTGTAACCTTGCCTTCTGGCGAGGTTTTTTTGTGTGAAAGGAATGCTATGAATCCAAGTTGTAAAAACAAACCTTTAGTGTTAAAAGAGGACTTACTGATTATTAGTCAAAGAGAAATTGCTCCGCGTATTTTTGAGATGAAATTATCTGGAGAGATGGTCTTGGATATGGCTCCTGGTCAATTTTTACATTTACGTGTGCCTGACCTAAGCAAGCTCCTACGTCGTCCTATTTCAATTTGTCAGATTGACAAAGTTCATAAAGTGGCAACGATTGTTTACCGTGTGGAGCGTGCAGGAACTGCTATTTTATCACAGCTAAAAGCTGGTGACCATGTTGATACGATGGGACCTCAGGGAAATGGATTTGATTTGTCTGTAGTAACATCAGGTCAAAAAGCATTGTTAATTGGTGGTGGGATTGGTGTGCCACCATTGGTTGAAACAGCGAAGCAATTAGCTGCTAAGGGTGTTGAGGTCATCTCTGTTCTTGGTTTTGCTAATAAAGATGCGGTTATTTTAGAAAATGAATTATCTGCCTATGGAAAAGTCTACGTCACAACAGATGATGGTTCGTATGGTATCAAAGGATATGTCTCAACGGTTGTTGATGACTTAGCTGAAGAAATGTCATTTGATGCGATTTATTCTTGTGGCGCACCAGGAATGTTGAAATACGTCGATCAAAAATTTGAAAATCATCCACATGCTTATTTGTCAATGGAATCACGTATGGCATGCGGCATGGGAGCTTGTTACGCCTGTGTGGTTCATTTGAAAAATGCACAAGAATCAGCTAATAAGCGTGTTTGCGAAGACGGTCCAGTTTTTGAAACAGGAAAAATCATTTTATAAGGAGGTTTATCATGTCAGAAAATCGTTTAGCTGTCAGCCTTCCTGGGCTTGATTTGAAAAATCCCATTATTCCTGCCTCTGGTTGTTTTGGTTTTGGGCAAGAGTATGCTAAATACTATGATTTAGATAAACTCGGTTCTATTATGATTAAAGCAACAACCCAAGAACCACGTTTTGGAAATCCAACACCACGTGTGGCAGAAACACCGTCAGGCATGCTAAATGCCATTGGGTTACAAAATCCAGGTGTCGATGTTGTCTTATCAGAAAAGCTACCATGGTTAGCGCAACATTATCCAGAATTACCAATCATTGCTAATGTTGCAGGATTTTCAAATGATGAATACGCATATGTATCTGAAAAAATTTCAAAAGCACCAAATGTTAAAGCTATCGAGCTTAATATTTCTTGTCCTAACGTTGACCATGGGAATCATGGATTATTAATCGGACAAGTACCTGAGTTGGCTTATGCAGCGGTAAAAGCAAGCGTTGAGAATTCTGAGGTGCCTGTTTACGTTAAATTAACACCGAGTGTGGCTGATATTACAACGGTTGCAAAAGCGGTTGAAGAAGCTGGTGCGACAGGATTTACCATGATTAATACATTGGTTGGTATGCGTTTTGATTTGAAGACTCGTAAGCCAATCATCGCTAATGGAACTGGCGGGATGAGTGGTCCAGCTGTCTTTCCAGTTGCTCTGAAACTCATTCGTCAAGTAGCACAAAGTACCGATTTACCAATTATTGGTATGGGTGGTGTTGATTCAGCAGAGGCTGCTATTGAAATGATGATTGCAGGAGCGTCAGCGATTGGCGTTGGAACAGCTAATTTTGCAGATCCGTATGCCTGCCCTAATATCATCGACCGTTTACCAGAGGTAATGGACCAATATGGTATTTCTGACCTTGAAACATTACTTCGTGAAATTAGACAAGAATTACGCGGAAAATAAGCTCTGCTATTTTGGTAAAAAGTCAGTAAGTTTTTGACTTTGCTAGTAAAAAAAGATATAATAATAACAATTGAATAACCTTTAATTGAGTCCAGAGAGGCGAGAAAGGTTCGTGAAAAAAGAAGATAAAAAATCTTTGAATAATGGGTGTTGTCTCCCCTGCTTTTCGTGTAACCTCGCCCTTTGGCGAGGTTTTCTTTATAGAAAAAGGAGAAAAAATGCACGAAAGTCGTCCGATTATTGCTCTTGATTTTCCCTCATTTGAGGATGTGAAATCATTTCTTGCTTTGTTCCCTGCTGATGAGAAACTTTATGTCAAGATTGGGATGGAATTGTATTATGCGGTAGGACCAGAAATTGTCCGTTATGTGAAATCACTTGGACATTCTGTTTTCCTTGATTTGAAATTACACGACATTCCAAATACGGTCAAATCAGCTATGCGTGTGTTGTCAAAACTTGGAGTCGATATGACCAATGTCCATGCTGCTGGTGGGGTTGAGATGATGAAAGCAGCTCGAGAAGGGCTTGGACAAGGTCCAAAATTAATTGCAGTAACTCAATTAACGTCAACCTCAGATAAGCAAATGAAAGCAGACCAAAATATTCAAACTAGCCTAGTCGATTCTGTTCTTCACTATGCTAAGAAAACAGAAGAAGCAGGACTTGATGGTGTTGTTTGTTCGGCGAATGAAGTTGCTGTTATCAAAGAAGCAACATCTGAAGAATTTGTTTGCTTGACACCTGGCATTCGTCCAGCAGGGGTGGCTGCAGGAGACCAAAAACGTGTGATGACGCCTAGCCAAGCAAGTGCTATTGGTTCAAGTTATATTGTCGTAGGTCGCCCTATTACAAAAGCAGAAGATCCAGTCGCTGCTTATAAAACTATTTATGACGAATGGAACGCTTAGTATTTGAATACTAAAATAATAATTTGATAGGAGTTAATGATGAGAAAGCATTATAAAGCAGTCATTGATAGACCAATTGGTTATCAAGACAAATATGAAAACATTTATCCTATCAATTATGGTTACATTCCAAATCTACTCGGAGGTGATGGTGAGTGGCAGGATGTTTATATTATTTCCGAACAAGTCTCAACTCCTTTAGAGGTATTTGAAGGGGAATTAGTGGCTATCATTCACCGTGTTGACGATGTAGAAACTAAATGGATTTTAACTAGCCCTGGTGAGGAAGTTAGTTACGAGCGCATAAAACAAGCGACACATTTTTTAGAACAATATTTTAAATCAACTATTGAGTTACTATAGAAAAGAGGAATATTATGACTTTAGCATCACAAATTGCATCAGATTTGCTTGATATTCAAGCTGTTTATTTGAAACCAAATGATCCATTTACTTGGGCATCTGGAATTAAATCACCTATTTATACAGATAACCGTGTGACATTATCATATCCTGAAACACGTACATTGATTGAAAATGGTTTTGTTGAAAAAATTAAAGAAGAATTTCCTGAAGTTGAGGTCATTGCGGGAACAGCAACAGCAGGAATTCCTCATGGAGCTATTATCGCAGATAAAATGAACTTACCATTTGCTTACATTCGTAGTAAACCAAAAGATCATGGAGCTGGTAATCAAATCGAAGGTCGTGTGACTAAAGGTCAAAAAATGGTCGTCGTTGAAGACCTTATTTCAACTGGTGGTTCAGTATTAGAAGCAGTTGCAGCAGCAGAACGTGAAGGTGCTGATGTGATTGGTGTAGTGGCTATCTTTACTTACGAACTACCAAAAGCAACTGAAAACTTTGAAAAAGCTGGTGTTAAATTGGTAACACTTTCTAACTATACTGAATTAATCAAAGTAGCTAAAGTGCAAGGCTATATCACGGCTGACGACCTTCAACTATTGCATAAATTTAAAGAAAACCAAGAAACTTGGCGTGACTAAATAAATTTAGTATTTGGCTACTAAAGCAAAATGTTTTAGTGGCTTTCTTGCTTTAACGGATGAAAGGAGTAAAAATGAAACTTTCGTGTGCATTTGAAAATAATATTTTACCAGACACTTATGCTAAAAAGGCTACTGTTCAAGTGAAAGGAAATGCTGTTATTTCATTTCCGTTTTCAATTGAAGAAGCTCCTGAAAACACCAAGAGCTTTGCGTGGACATTTGTTGATTACGATTCAATTCCTGTCTGTGGCTTTGCCTACATTCATTGGGTGGTTGCTAATGTAGGAGCTGGTACGACAGACATTCCAGAGGATTTTTCACGTGTAGATACGAAACATACACGCGGAAAAAATAGTCTTGTTAGCAAATTTTTGAATGACGATTATTCAGATATCAACGATGGTTATATGGGACCATATCCACCAGATAAAGACCATATT
>CAVAFU010000005.1:0-23293 GCA_963588325.1 Oribacterium sp. | reverse complement strand
ATCCTCGCCAGTCATAAGTAATTGCTCCTGATTTTATCAAGGAAAGAAAAGTCATAAATTGCGGAGAGCGAGTTAATTCAACTTCAACGTATTTGAATTGTGCTATCTCACCTTTCATTCTGGATTCTACTTTCACCCATAGGGTAGCTGGATGTTTTTTACGTAGGTCTTTCTCTAATGCTTTAAATGTCCAAAATGCAGTTAAAATATTTTTATTAATTATCTTAAAAACAGATATTTCCAGAAAATAATTCTATTTTTGTTTCTTTATCGTCCTATAAAAGCAAACTCAAGCAAAAGTCTAAATTCTTCTAATTCTTTATCACCATATAAATCTGATATGATATTATTATCATTATAGTATTTAACCGCCTCTTCAAACTCCGTATATAAGTTCCCTATCTCCAAATTTGATTCTTTTATCCGTTTGAGCTTGTCATCTAGTAAATCATAAGGATTATCAAAACAATGCAATAATAATGTAGTCACCATATTATTTTTATTATAATAAGTTTCTATATCATCTTTATTTGGATAAGGTAAATTCCTAATTGTATTTCCACAATTTCTAAGCCAACTAAATCCAGATTCAAGTCCTTCAACCTTAATTTTTGCCAATAAAAACTTATCTAACAAAATAATATATGATGAAATATAGCTCTCTTTGTTTAACTTAATTAATCTTTCTAAAGTTTTTAACCTAATTTTTGGTGGCAAAAAAGAAAACGAGTACAGAACTAAAGAATTTGACTGCAGACTAATTGGATATTTTAAAAAATACTGTGTAAACATAATTGAGAACAAATTAGATAATAAAGTATCTGCTTTTTCCATTTCTTCTATAGTCGCTGTTTTTACAAACTTTGTATGAGTGTATTTATTACCAATATCTCTTAATTCATTTACACAATTCTTAAAATCATCTTCAATACGTTTATCCAATGACTTCATTTTTTCAGAAACTTTTGGAGTATTTTTAGGATTAGGATGAACTATGTTGCCTAGCTCCAATGGCTCATTCTCACCCATATTAAGAATTTTTCGAGAAATTATTTCCGTTAATTTTCTAATAAGGACAAGCCGACTACTATAGCTTATGTTAGAGTAATAAATATCTCTAATTACCTCTATCAAAATTAAGTTATATCCTTCATTTTTAAATTCTTTTATTGCCATATTTTACCTCAAAAAAAGCATATAGTCTGAGTCACTATATGCTGTGTAATGTCACTTAGTAAAATTATTATCTATTGATTTGTGCTAAGATAACCTCCTTTACTGAAGTGACTACTGTGGTTGCAAACTCCAAAAGAGCTAAAATTACTTTAGTTTTATCAACTTCCATTGCTTTTTCTCCTTCTAGGTACCCTTGTACCAAAAAACGAGATTACAACCAAGTCAATTATAGTTTGATTGCTCTTTATTGTCAAATAGAATTTTCAAAATATTGTTTATTTGTCTCTATATATTAAAATGAATCATGACCTTAATAAACTAATTAAAAAAGCAGAGAATCAACTTCAATTTTAGAGATTACTTGTTTTCTATTTTTATCAGATGACTGTAGATAACTTTTTTAGTAGACTCTAATAATTCAAGGAAAATTTTTGGAATTTGAAATAAGAAAAGAATTATAGAATTTTTACTGTCATTAATTGAAACTACTGCTCACCGTTTTTTCAAATGTCACTATTACACAAAAATCACCTCACCTAGAAATAAATTTAAAACTTTTATTTATCTTTTTTATCTAAAAAATTAAGTTTTACTTCCTAATTCTATTATTTTATTTCTCAATAATAATCATTATTTATTGACAAAGTGTCAAGGAAAAGATGGCATTTTTCCTTTTTATGAAATGTCTAATTTGTATATTTAAGGTATACTTTAAGTAAGGAAAGAATTACATTAAGACTATTATAGAAAGGAGAGTTATGGCAAAATACACACGTGAAAAAATCATCGATGCTTTCTTTGAATTAGCATTGGAAAATCCACAAAAATCAAATTTTACCATTTCTGAAATTGCTTTGAAAGCAGGTATTTCAAGACAAGCCATTTACCAAAAACATTTCAGAAATTTCAATGAAATTATTTTATACGTCCATGAGCTAATTGACAAAGAAATTCATCAGGTATTCAACGATTATGATGCCTCTAGCAATATCAATCCTTTAGACTATGTAGCCGAAAATGTCTTGCCTGTTATTTGGAAAGAGAGGCGATGGATAAAATGCCTCTACACGACAAACATTGACCCAAATTTTGAAGATTTTATTGTATCAACTTATACAAAATGGGGCGCTTCAAACCTCCTTCCGAAAAAACGGCAATTCAATCTTTCAGATGATGAAATGATTCAACTTATCACTTCTCTTACCATGGTCGTTATTAAAAATTGGATTACGCAAGACAATCCTGCTCCACCTGAGTTATTCAAGGAGGATTTCTTAAAACTTGTCAGAACTCCCATCTATGAATACCTTCGCACTCTGTCGGATTGAGCTCAAACACCATTAAAAAGCATTTCTAACATAGCTGTCAGAGATGCTTTTTTCTATTTCAATAATTCACTGATATCTTCAATTACTTTGGCATTCATGGTATTTAGCTTTTGAATGTCATCTTTGCTGTATGGAAAAGTGTTGAGCAAAATGCCATCAATACCTGCCGCTTGTGCGATTGCCATATCGCTGGTAAAGTCATTGCCGACCATGACGGTTTCTGCTGGGTTAAGGTGATTTTCCTCTAGAACAAGGTTCATAAAATCAACTTGCGGCTTTTTCATTTTATAATCAGATGAGATATAAATCTTATCAAGAAATTCTCGACATCCTGTCATTTCAATTTCAGCTTGAGTAAACGCCCGCTGTGCATTGGATAATAAAATCACTTTGGCACCTACTTCTTTGAGTATTTTCAAAGTCGCCAAGGTATTTTCATAAGCTTGCAATTTTTTGCGTGACAGCATTCTAAAAGTTTGGGCAATCAAATTTCCCCATGTTTCAAGGTCTAAAATAATACTATCCGTAGCGTGTTTGTGTGGTGCTTCTAGCAACAGCTCAATAAAAACAACCACCAAATCAACTTCGACATGTTCCATCTTAGAACGTTTGCGCAGCTGATTTTCTTGACGTTTGATGTGTTCGTCATAATGTGCTTTGAGCTCCGCACCAGAATAATCAGCACCATAAGCTGCATAAAGCGCAGCCATCTGTTGCCAAAGAGTCTTGTCGTCTTCATCTGTCTGAATATCCACCAATGTGCCATAAAAATCAAAAATGTAATTCTTATAGTGTAAATTCGCCATTTTTCCTCAACCTTTTATTATGATTACGTTTTCAGATTTATTATAAAGAAAAACAAAGCATTTGACAATATAATACAAAAGCTCTTCGCTTTATGCTACAATGTTGGTAATAACACATCGTAAAAGGAAACACTATGTCTAAAAACATTATTTATTTTATTTCGGCTCTTATCTTTTTAGCTTATGGTCTGTTTGAACAGAAAACAATCTTTATCATTCTTGCTGTTGTTTTCGGCATTATCGGCTTAGCTGACTATCTCACTCATAAAAGAAAGTAAATCGCTGGAAAAGCGATTTTTTCTTGACATTTTAAATAGCTTTGGATAAAATTTAGTTAACCTATATAAAATTATAGGTTAACTAAAAAACAAAAAGGAGATTTTATGTCTAGAAAGAAGCTTTTATCCCTGATTTTCCCAGCATTTGGTGCTGCTTTAATTGCTGTGCTCTCACAGATTATTATTCCTATTGGGACTGTTCCGTTTACGCTTCAAACGCTTGCTGTTGGGCTCATCGCATCCATTTTCCGACCTCGTGAAGCTACACTTAGTATCGCACTCTACCTACTTCTTGGAGCAATTGGACTGCCTGTCTTTGCAGGAGGTGGTGGAGGAATTGCTTCCTTATCTGGACCTACCTCTGGTTTTCTCTGGGGATTTCTTCTCTACGCTGCTTTGACATCTTATTTAACCACTACCGAAAGTTCTTTGCTTAAGATTTTCATCAGCAATTTATTAGGTGATTGTTTAGGGTTTATTTGTGGTGTCATTGGATTACACTTTCTTGCTAGTATGAGCTGGCAAGCGGCTTTCTTAGCAGGTGTTGTTCCATTTCTTATCCCTGAAATTGGAAAACTTCTCGCCATTACCTTTATCAGCAAGCCTTTATTTATTTCACTAAAAAATACTGCCTATTTTGCATAAAAAAGGGAGTGAGTAGGGCTGTAAAAGCTGATTTATCAGCGCATTAGAACCCACTCAGCAGTGATTGATTGCTCAAACAATTGAGAATTGTTTGAGGTTGGAAATCTAGCTTGCAAAGCAAGTGTCAAAAAGTGCCTAATCAATTGTGCATGGGAAACTCTAAGTTGACTAAAGTTGGTAATCGCTGTTTTAATATTTTTTGACAGCGACCTTCAACAATCTATCCCCAGATTGTTGAAGTCCAAACTACTGCGCCTCGTAAATAATAACTATATAAATAAAGAAGCTGAGAATTTTGTCTCAGCCTCTTTTATCTCTAGCTTAACCACGGAAAGCATCTAAGATGATTTTAAACTCATCATTTGTGAGTGTCACACCTTTACCCATTTTGCTGTGATCTGGGCTCCATGAACGAATGTCAAATTTTGGTTCTGCACCATTAAAGCTCACACGATTCAATTCTTTTGTCCACCCTTTATCACTTTCAGATAGGGTAAGTAAGTGTTCAACAATTTCAAATTTAAATTCTGACATAATATTTAGTCCTCCTAATATATATATTCGAAAAAACTTTCTAAAAACTTTTGATTATTTATTTTTTGCTTCAAAAGGTGTATAATCATTTTATCAATTTTTTAGGTAAATGACTATGAAAAATCTTATAAAACATTTAAAACGACAGGCACAAGCCTATATCGACTTTCGTGCCCAACCCGCTGTAGATATTAATCTGAAAAAGCACAAAATAATCACCGTTATCAAAGAAGCCCAAGAAAAACAATTAGCACTTCATGCCATTTATAAGGATGGAAGTTTTACGGGTGATTTAGTTAAATACGATATCAAAAATAATAAACTAATCCTTAAAAATTTCCAGAAGAATATCTCGACAATTATTGCCATTGATGAGATTAATCGTTTGACATTGGTTCCACCAACTGTCCGTAAATCTCAAGAATTAGACAAAAAATGAACGACCTTAACGCCAAAAACGTTTAAGTGCCGTTCATTTTTAATTATTACTGGTTAAGCTCTAACTGTTTTGCTAGAACCATCGTTTTTATAAAGGTTTACTAACCCTTCTTTGCGAGCACGAATCATATCCCCTGGCTGAACAGCTTGAGGAACTGTGATTGTGAGCAATTCCATTGGGTTAGGAGCACGGTCGATTTTATTGCCATCAGCGTCATGCAAATCTTTGATATAAGTTTCAAAGTGACGGAACCCTGGTCCATAAAATTCAACCATATCTCCTTCAAGAATAACGTTACGTTGACGGATAGTTGCAGTCATTGTTTCTTCATCGAAGGCTACAACTTCACCGACAAATTTATATTGTGGTATTTTACGACGAGCGCCAAAAAGTTGCTCGTTTTCTGTTGGAGTTTGATAGTAGAAGCCTGTTGCCAATTCACGTTGAGCAACTTTCCAAAGCTCATCAAGTAATTCACCCTTGATAGCTTCAAATTTTGCTGGGCTTTCTAGGTAAGCATCAACTGCTTTTCGATAGCAATTCGTTACTGTTGAAACGTAGTGAATAGATTTCATACGTCCTTCAATTTTAAAGCTATCAACGCCATTTTCAATCAAGTCAGGTAAATGCTCAATCATGCACATATCAACTGATGACATTGAAAATGGTTCTGGGATTTCACCTTTAAGGCTTTTACGCTCTTGACCGAATGGCATGTCATAAAGATCATATTTCCAACGGCAAGATTGTGAACAACCACCACGGTTGGCGTCACGGTGACTCATGTGATTTGAAAGAACACAACGTCCTGAATATCCAATACACATTGCACCATGAACGAAAGCTTCGATTTCAAGTGATGTGTGTTTTCGAATTTCTTCAATTTCTGCGATTCCAACTTCACGCGCTAAAACAACACGAGATACACCGATTTCTTCCCAGAAAGCAAAGGCTTCATAGTTAGTTGTAGAAGCTTGTGTTGACACATGGACTTCTAAACCTGGTGCTTCTGTTAAACAGATTACCATAAGTGCTGGGTCAGATACGATAACAGCATCCAAGCCCATATCACGAAGTTCACGGAACCACTCTCCTGCACCGATTTCGTTTCCTTCATGGGTAACCATATTAGCTGCGACATGGACGTTAGCGCCATGAGCGTGGGCGTATTCAATCCCTTCTTTCAACTCTTCCATAGTGAAGTTACCAGCACGGCTACGAAGACCGTAAGCTTGTCCACCTACGAAAACAGCATCAGCTCCATAATCAACAGCGACTTTTAATTTTTCAAGAGTTCCAGCAGGTGCCAAGACCTCTGGACGTTTTAAAGTTTTTTCTGACATTATTATATTCCTATTTCCAAGATAGTAAAAATTTAAAGATAAAATATCTTTACAACAATTTCAGTTAATTTGCTAACTTGTCATGCCCTGAAATAGTAACTCAATCATGACAAGGTCATTTTTAGTGAGGGTTATTTCACTTCTTCTGGGTCAAATTCGTAGAAACCAGTTCCTAGCGTACGACCTTTTGGATGTAATTTGCGGATTTCTTCATCAAACAAGAAAGCTTGGTCTTGTGTGAATTCTCCTGCTTCGATTAATTCTTTTGCTTTTACAAAGATTTTAACGATTTCAACAAATGGTTGACCAGGACAATAAATACCATCTAATTTCCAATGTGTGTAATTGTGGTCTGTTAGTTCTGTCAACTTAGGCATCATATCGATATCATCGGTATCAAAAACATGTGTACCGTGTTTATCTTCATAAATAGAATAGTGTGTTTCTGAATCACTTGGTTCCGCAAGGAAAAGACCACGTTCACGTGTTTTTTCATCATCAATGTGCGTAAAATTGTAATAATTTTGCAACAATGGGCGTTTTGAATGATGAATAACCGTTGCACCATAGACAAGGACCTCAGCTGGGTAGCGAAGATTTTCTGACATTTTGAAAAGCTCTGCTGACGGAATTTCGCGAGCTAAGACAATTTCACTAGCACCATGGTCTCCCCAGAAATTAGCTTGACGACTTGATGTGACAAAAACAGAAACGTCATAAATCATTTTAAAATCATAACCTTCGTTTTTGTTAATGTGAAAGACACCAGCATCTCCTGCTACAAGGTAATCAGCTTTGATTTCTTTCAAAAAATCAAGATATGAGCGAACCGCATTAATCATATCTTGGTGCATCAAAGCGTTACAAGCGATACTGAGTTCTTTACCAGCATCATGAACCAACTTAGCAATTTCAGAAAGTTCATCATAAGTAAAGTTATGAGGCAAACGTAAACCATAGTTTTCCTCACCCACATAAATACGATCAACACCTGCATCTAAAAGCTCTTTGACCTGCTCAATAGATTCAGCTGTCGCAGTAATAATTATTTTTTCCATAACGTTTTAATTATACCACTCCTATAACAATTAGTCACAGATATCCTCCAAAATCTTATTGTTATAGCTTTCTAAAAGTTTTAGTGTTATCTCAAAACGAGAAAAACTTTGTGAGAGGAGAGGCTCAAAAAGAAATCCTCATTTTGAAACAAAAAAGAGGAACAACTATTTTAAACATATTTTTGACAATCAGTCAAGGGATTTTTTTAAAAAAAGGTGACAAAATGATTAAATTATGGTATGATAACTAAGTATCAGAGGAGAGAGGATTATGCCAACACCATTAAAGCAACGTAAAGAGCTTGAAGAACGGCATTATCAAGAAGATAATGCTCCTAAGTTTCAAGAATTTCAGGAAATTAACCACAGAAATGCTAAATTAAAAGAGTTAATGTTTTTTGCTCGTATCGCATTATTTGGAATTTCGACTGTCGTTATTTCGTTCTTTTTGCTGGGCTTGAATCTAGCTCCAGTCTGGGCTTTCTTATTTGCCTCTCTTATTAGCCTAGCTATTACTTCAGCTGTTTCAAGTATTATTTGGTCTTTAAGACATTGATAATGAACATAAGCTCCATATTTGGAGTTTTTTATTTTATAAAAAGCGGTCATGTGATTAACTGACCGCTTCTTTTTGTTGTAAGAAAAGTTTTTTGGTATTGTTTTTGATTCAAACTAAAAAGGTCCTAGGGACCCTTCTCGCTTTCCTATTTTTAGGCTCGAACATAAAAAGGTCCTAGGGACATTTCTCGCTTTCTTATTTTTAGGCTCGAACATAAAAAGGTCCTAGGGACATTTCTCGCTTTCTTATTTTTAGGCTCGAACATAAAAAGGTCCTAGGGACATTTCTCGCTTTCTTATTTTTAGGCTCGAACATAAAAAGGTCCTAGGGACATTTCTCGCTTTCTTATTTTTAGGCTCGAACATAAAAAGGTCCTAGGGACATTTCTCGCTTTCTTATTTTTAGGCTCGAACATAAAAAGGTCCTAGGGACATTTCTCGCTTTCTTATTTTTAGGCTCGAACATAAAAAGGTCCTAGGGACATTTCTCGCTTTCTTATTTTTAGGCTCGAACATAAAAAGGTCCTAGGGACATTTCTCGCTTTCTTATTTTTAGGCTCGAACATAAAAAGGTCCAAGGGACCTTTTCTCGCTTTCCTATTTTCAGGCTCGAACATAAAAAGGTCCAAGGGACCTTTTCTCGCTTTCCTATTTTCAGGCTCGAACATAAAAAGGTCCAAGGGACCTTTTCTCGCTTTCCTATTTTCAGGCTCAAACATAAAAAGGTCCAGTGGACCTTTTTATTCTTCCTCAGCAGCAGCCTCAGGCTTTTTAGCTACTGGGGCTTCTTCGTCTTGTGTGTAGTCAATGATAATGTCATCAACTTCTGCTTTTGTTTCTTCTTTTGCATCTTCTGCTTCGTCTACGGCTTCAGATACTTTTGATGTAAATTCTGAGACTTTTTCAGAAGCAAAATCTGCGGCAGCTTTACCTTTTTCTTTGACAGTATCCAAAAATTCATCTGTTGTTAATTCACCTGATTCAAATTTTTGGCGATAGTCATTGAAAGTATCAACTGCCAAATCAGTATATTCTGTTGCCTTATCTTTAGCTTTTTGATGATATTCAGCAGGATTTTCTTTGTAAGCTTCATAAGCTTTAGCTGCTTTTTTTTGTAATTTCTTACCTTGTTCGGTAGATAGGAAATAAGCTGCGGCTGCACCAGAGGCAACACCAATAATCACGTTTTTCAATAATTTACTCATGCTTCTTCTCCTTTTTTACGAAATAATTTTGAGGCAACTTTACCAACAGCAAATGCGGCACCAGCTTTGCTGACATTTGATGAGGCTTGAGTAGCTTTTTGAGTAATGTTACGAGCTTGAGCATTCAAGTCCGAAACAGTCTCAGACAACTCAGCAACAGCCACAAACAGCGGATCAATTGTCGATACCTTGCCATTGACATCTTCAACTAAAACATTAGCTTTAGCGAGGATTTCATTGGTTTGGTGAAGGGTGACGTTAACATCACTAGTCAACACTTTGATAGTCTGTTTTGTTTCATCAATTGTCTCATTAACAACATCAACTGTTTTATATAGTTTAACACCAATCGGTATAAAAACGCCAACCAAAACAGCAAAAGCAATGGCAATAATTAATAGTGCTACTTCAAACATTTTTTCTCCCATCTACTTATTTTTCATTCCTGATAATAAGGAATATCTTTCTGCTTTCTTCTCCAGATAATCAAGGCAATACCAATCACAATTAAGATAGCAGATAACCATTGTGATACCCGAATGCCAAATAACATCAAGCTATCTGTCCGCATGCCTTCAATCACGAAGCGACCACAACCATACCAAATGAGATAGAAAAATGCAATCTCACCTTGTTTTAAGAAACGTGGTCGGTGTCTCAAAGCCATGATAATAATAAATCCTAATAAATTCCACAAAGATTCATACAAAAATGTCGGAACACGATAAGAACCATCAATGTACATTTGGTTTTTGATAAAGCTTGGAAGATAATTTAGATTATCTACTATTTTACCATAAGCCTCTTGATTTATGAAATTTCCCCATCGACCAATTGCCTGCGCAATCATCACACCTGGAGCCGCCACATCTAAGAAATCAAGCGGATTGATGGCACGGTAGTAAGAAAAGACAAACAGTACAATCGCACCTGTTATCAAACCACCATAGATTGCCAATCCGCCATTCCAAATGGCAAAAACTTCACTAAAAGGCTGGCTAGCATAGTAAGACCAATCAAAAATAACATAATAAATCCGAGCGCCGATGATGGCAAGCGGAAAAGCAATTAAAATAAAGTCTAAAATATCATCAGGAATAATTTTCCGACGTGGGGCTTCTTTCATCGCTAGATAAACGGCTAGAAGCAACCCTGAAACGATAAAAATCGCATACCAACGAATACTAATAGGACCTAACTGAATAGCTACTGGATCAATCATCAGTCCTAATCCTCCTCGTTTTGGCTAATCAATTGTGTCAAACGATCTTCAAAGGTCTTTGTTGCGTCAAATCCCATTTGTTTAGCACGATAATTCATGGCAGCTGCTTCAATCACAACAGACACGTTACGTCCAGTTTTAACTGGGATACGCACACGTGGAATCTTGACGCCTGATAATTCGATTTCTTCATTACCATTTCCTAAACGGTCAAAAATCTTATCTGATTCAAAGTTTTCAAGATAGATAGCCAATTGCACTTGTGATGAATCTTTAACAGCACTAGCACCGTACAAACTCATCACATCAATAATACCAACACCACGAATTTCCAATAAGTGACGTAGGATTTCTGCTGGTTCACCCCAAAGTGTTTCTTCGTCTTTAGCAAAAACATCGACACGGTCATCAGCTACCAAGCGGTGACCACGTTTAACCAATTCGAGACCAGTTTCACTTTTACCAATACCAGAATCTCCTTGGATGAGGACACCCATACCATAAATATCCATGAGCACCCCGTGGACACTTGTTCGTTCAGCAAGACAAGAATCCAAATACCATGACATTTCTCCAGATAAACGACTGGTTGGAACATGACTTTGTAAAACAGCAATGCCTTTTTCTTTAGCAGCTGCAACCATCTCATCTGGAATAGCCAAATTACGTGCCACAATGATGGCTGGTGTTTCTGGCTTAATCATCTCTGTTAAAACTTGATGACGGTTATGAGAGGTCATCTTCGTCAAATAAGACCACTCTTTCATCCCAAACAATTGCAAACGTTCAGGTGAATAATAATCAAAATAACCTGTCATTTCAAGTCCAGGTCGTGAAATATCTGATGTTGTAATCTCTTTAGCCAACAAATCATCATCACCATAGATAACGTCCAGTTTGACCTTGTCTACTAACATTTTTACAGTAACCGACATATGATATACCATGAACACTTTACCAATCACTTAGTGATTATGTAAATGAACTGAAAATCATGGAAAATGAGCTGAGTTAACCTGCACGCCATTTTCATCCTAGCATCAATTCTTGTTCAATCCTTTTCCTCTTTTTTCACTATTATATCACAATAAGTTTTAAAAGTAAGCGCTCACGCAGACTTTTATACCATACAATTTTTAAATCAAATCAGCAATTTTTAGTGTAGTAAAATTTAACAAAGACATAAAAAGCTCAGAACATATCATTCTGAGCTTCTCCTGTTTTGAAAGACCTTTATAAGTTCCTGTTATACTTACAAGTGCCTAGTTTTTGCTACATTGAAAAGATTAGGTTGTCAGTTTTTACCAAAACCAACCGTCATTATCGTCGTCCTCATCGATAATTTCAGCATCCTTACGTCGACGTGGTCCTGTTCCGTAACGATCACGAGTGATATCTTCTTTATAAGGAAGAAAAATTGCTAAAAGAATATAAATGACAATGCCAAAGCCATAAAAATACATCAGCAATGCTGTTAGGATACGCGTTAATGGCAAATCCCAACCAAACTTATCAGCAATTCCGGCACAAACACCACAAACCAGTTTATTTTTTCGCTGTTTATAAAGAGCTGATTTCATTTTAATCCCTTCCTTCTTTTTTATCTCACTATAGATATTATACCTATTCCACTCAAAAATGAAATCAGTCTTACGACTGATTTCAGATTGTTAAAATCTCTTTGATACTTCCCTTAGGTGGTGCCGTCGGCAGCGAATTCCTTTGGAATTCCATGCCTAAGTTTTGAGCCTAAGGTCTCAAAACTTACGGGTGGCGGAATTCACCGTTATTTTAGCCACTTTCACCACGGCGGTAATGTCGTTTTGTTGCTCGCTTCGCTCGCAAATAACCCCGAAATTGAACAAAGATAATAATTATTTATAACTTATTTTGGTTAAAAGTAGGTTTATCTACAATCTCTTTGATACTTCTTTAGATTTTTCAATTTTTAATTTCTAATAACTTTCCGTGGCAATGTCCGCAACCATATTTTTGCGTGTTGACCCGACGTTTGCGATAGTATTCTTGCCCGCATTTTTGGCAGCGGTAAAGATGTCGTTTTTCTTTTTTAGGCATAGCTGGCGCATAACGCAAACCATCAACTGCTTTTAATAATTGCTTAAAATCAGCATCGGCATGTTTATAGCCTTTCCCAGCAAAATAAAGATGGTAATGGCAAAGCTCATGTCGCACGATTTTTCGGAAGACATCCAGTCCAAATACTTCATAAATTTTAGGATTAAAATCCAGATGACCGTCTGCTGGAAAAAAGCGTCCTCCTGTTGTGCGTAAGCGAGAATTCCAAACTGCCGTGTGGCGAAATTCTTTTCCAAAATCTTCTTTGGAAACCTTTTTGACAAAATCAGTTAAGTTCACGTAAGTCTACCAATGACAGATTAATTTTTCCACGTTCTTTGTCGATTTTTGAAACCCAAACGGTTACAACATCACCGACAGAAACAACTTGGCTTGGGTGTTTGACAAATGATTTGCTCATTTGTGAGATGTGAATAAGCCCGTCATCGTGCAAACCAATATCAACAAAAGCTCCGAAGTCGACAACGTTGCGGATTGTTCCTTCTAATTTTTGCCCAATTTCAAGGTCTGAAATGTCCAAGACATCTTGGCGAAGAACTGGTGCTTCAAAATCATCACGCAAATCACGCCCTGGTTTTAAGAGGTCAGCAATAATGTCTTTCAACGTTTCTTGTCCGATATTGATTTTTTCAGCCATGGTTTCGATAGAAATAGCTTGTAATTTCATTTTAGCTGAATCATCTAAGTCCGTAATATTCAATTCTTTCAATAAACGTTCAACAGCCTTGTAAGATTCTGGGTGAACACCTGTATTATCAAGGATATTTTTCGCTCCTGGAATACGCAAGAAACCAGCTGCTTGTTCAAAGGCTTTCGCACCCAAACGTGGGACTTTTTTGATTTCTTCACGTGAAGCAATACGTCCATTCTCATCACGGTATTTAACAATATTTTCAGAGATTGTTTTATTCAAACCTGAGACGTGTGACAACAAGGCAGGGCTTGCTGTGTTAATATTAACACCAACTTGGTTAACAACGGTATCCACGACAAAATCAAGATTTTCTGCCAATTTTTTCTGACTGACATCGTGTTGGTATTGTCCGACACCAATTGATTTTGGATCGATTTTAACCAATTCTGCAAGTGGATCTTGCAAACGACGCGCAATGGAAATAGCTGAGCGTTTTTCAACGGTCAAATCTGGAAACTCATGACGTGCCAATTCAGATGCCGAATAGACAGAAGCTCCGCTTTCATTGACAATAACATAAGAAACATCTGGAAAATCTTTTAAGACTTGAGCGACGAAAGCTTCGCTTTCACGACTAGCTGTACCATTTCCGATAGCAATGATTTCAATGCTATAATCACGAATAAGTTTTGCTAAATCTTTTTTAGATTGCTCAATTTTAGCCTGATTAGCTGGTGGGACAGGATAGATTACTTGTGTGGTCATCAATTTTCCTGTTTGGTCAACAACGGCTAATTTAGCCCCTGTACGAAAGGCAGGGTCAAATCCTAGAACCATTTTTCCTTTTAATGGTGAGACCAACAAAAGGTTACGGAGATTTTCAGAGAAGAGTTTAATGGCACCATCTTCCGCACTCTCTGTTAGTTCGCTATGAACTCGACGTTCCATAGCGGGAACGATTTTTTTCTTGATCGTTTTCGCAATAACGTCATCAATATAGGTGTTTTTATCTTTAAAACGAGCTGCCAAAAAACGCAACATTTTATCGATATTATGTTCAAAACCAACTTTTAAAATTCCAAGTTTTTCGCCACGGTTCAGGGCAAGAATACGGTAACCTTGGATTTTAGAAACTTTCTCTGAAAAATCATAATAGATTTGGAAGGTTTTATTATCATCAGCAGCTTCATCTTTTACAGTTGATACAATGGAACTATATGACCAGATTTCATTGTAAACCCATGAACGCAATTTGTTATCTTCTGAAAATGCTTCGATGAGAATTTCACAAGCGCCAGCAAGTGCTTTGTCTGCTGTTTCAAAACCTTCTGTCACAAAAGTTTGGGCTTCATTTTCAAGAGAGGGTTTATTTTGTAAAATCAAACGAGCAAGTGGGAATAGCCCTGCTTCTCTAGCGATTGTCGCTTTGGTACGACGTTTTTCTTTGTAGGGAAGATAAAGTTCTTCGACATCAGCCAACTTTTCAGCCGTTTCAATGGCTTTTTTTAGTTCAGCTGTTAATTTACCTTGTTCTTCAATTTTTGAAAGAACAGTTGCCTTACGTTCAGCTAAAGCTGTCATGCTTTTATCTAAATCAATGATAGCTTTAATCTGCACTTCATCGAGGTTTCCTGTCATTTCTTTACGGTAACGAGCGATGAAAGGAATAGTATTTCCTTGAGCAGTTAGCTCTAGAACTTTGGCAATTTGATTCTCTTTGATTGTTAAATCTTGAGAAATTTTTGTGATATTTTCATTTTCCATAGTGTATCTATTATATCATAACTCAGGCTAAGTTCATTGATTTTGAAAGCGGTGCCTTAGATTTTTAAGAATTTCTCATTATTGGAATCTCTAAAAAAACGTGATATTAAGCCATTTAATCCCCAAATTAATATTCCTAAAAAATATCACCTTAGCTTTTGTACTATTTGAGGATTGATAGTATAATAGGGGATGATTACATATAGAAAAGAGGTGCCACATGGCTATCACGCATAAACGTCAAGATGATTTAGAGTCAATGTTTGCAAGCTTTGCAAGTATTCCAAAAATCTCTAGCGACCCTGAAAAAGAAAAGAAAGTTAAGGATAAAAAAGCTGAGAAAGCGACTGATTAATTTTTATGGAAATTTTTAATAATTTACCTGCTAGTGTCTTACAATGGTTTGCTATTTTTATTTCAATCATTATCGAGGCACTGCCTTTTGTTTTGCTTGGAACGATTCTTTCTGGTTTCATCGAGGTTTATGTGACACCTGATTTGGTGCAACGTTTTCTACCTCGAAATCGTTTCTTACGGATTCTCTTTGGAACATTCATTGGTTTTGTATTTCCATCTTGTGAATGTGGGATTGTTCCCATTATCACGCGCTTTTTAGAGAAAAAAGTTCCTAGTTACACAGCTGTTCCCTTTTTGGCGACTGCCCCAATTATCAATCCTATCGTCCTATTTGCCACCTATTCAGCTTTTGGAAATAGCTGGCGCTTCTTAGGCTTACGACTTCTTGGTGCCATTATCGTTGCCATTACACTCGGGATTATGCTTGGTTTTGTGGTTGATGAGAACATCCTCAAAGAAAATGCTAAACCAACGCATTTCCATGATTATTCTGGTGAAACTTGGTATCGTAAAATTTTTCTTGCTTTTGCACATGCGATTGATGAATTTTTTGATACTGGGCGTTATTTAGTATTTGGTACCTTGGTCGCATCGGGAATGCAAATTTATTTGCCAACTCGAATTTTGACAAGAATTGGCGGAAATGCCCTCACTGCCATTTTAGTGATGATGCTACTTGCTTTTATTCTTTCTCTTTGTAGTGAAGCCGATGCTTTCATCGGAGCATCTTTGCTATCAAGCTTTGGTACGGCACCTGTTCTCGCTTTTCTATTGATTGGACCAATGGTGGATATAAAAAACTTGATGATGATGATAAAATCCTTTAAACCACGCTTTATTGTGCAATTTATTAGCGTGTCGGTTGGAATGATTATTATCTATTGTCTACTTGTGGGGGTGATTGGATGATTCGCTTTTTGATTTTAGCAGGTTATTTTGAATTAACCATGTACCTTCAAATCTCTGGAAAATTAGACCAATACATCAATACTCACTATGCTTATTTAGCCTATATTTCTATGGTTTTGTCCTTTGTCTTAGCTATAATTCAGCTAGTTATTTGGATGAAAAACATGAAATTGCACAGCCATTTACATGGAAAAATAGCTAAACTAACCAGTCCGATGATTTTGGTTATTCCAGTTTTGGTTGGATTGCTAGTTCCAACAGTAACCCTTGATTCAACTACCGTTGCTGCCAAGGGATATAATTTCCCGCTTGCGGCTGGTTCTGCTGGAACAGTTAGTGATGATGGGACAACCGTCCAATATTTAAAACCTGATACCAGCTTGTACTTCACCTCTTCTGCTTACGAAAAAGAAATGCAAAAAGAGTTGAAAAAATACAAAGGTTCAGGGGCTTTGAAAATCACAACCGATAACTACATGGAAGTGATGGAACTCATTTACCTTTACCCTGATGAATTTATGGGACGTGAAATCACTTATACAGGCTTTGTTTATAACGAACCTGGACATGAAGGCTATCAATTCCTTTTCCGTTTTGGTATCATTCACTGTATTGCCGACTCTGGTGTTTACGGTTTATTGACAACTGGTAATAGCACAAGTTACGCTAACAACACTTGGATTACTGCCACAGGAACAATTAGCCTTGAATACAACCAAACTCTTGAACAAACACTCCCAGTTCTTCACATTACTGAAATGAAAGAAACTGATGAGCCTGATAATCCTTATGTTTATCGTGTCTTTTAAACACAAAATCCTCCAGAAAAACTGGAGGATTTTTTAGTTAAGGTTCGATAACAATTGTACCAATAAGGTCATTTTTTTCAAGCTTTCGATACGCTTCTTGGACATCATTCAATGGGTAAGTCTTTGCAACAAAAGGCTTGATATCACCTGCTGCCAGTTTTTGGATAATATGTGCAACAGCTTGATTTCGCGCATCTTTGTCTTCTACAAGTTCGCTGACAGTCCAACCTTTTAGGGTCAACATTTTACCTAGCAAAAGCCCTGCTGAAAATTGACAATCACTGCCACCAAGAATACCATATTCGTAAATTTTCGCCCCTAGGCTAGCCACTTGAAGCAAATCAGGCAATGTATTGCCACCAATCGGGTCAAAAATGAATTTAACGCCTTGTCCTCCCGTAATCGTTTCAACAGCTGCTGTTAAATCTTCTTCTGAGCTGATGATAATATGTTCGACTTGTTTCAAATGACGCAACTGCTCTGCTTTTTCACGAGAACGTGTTGTCACAATCGGAGTGGCTCCCAATTCACGAACAAAATCAATCGCTGCTTGCCCAACGGCTGATGTTCCTGCAATGATTAAAGCATAGTCTCCAGCTTGTAATTGACTGTGACTGTAGACAGGATACGCTGTTAAATAAGGTATCCAAGTGCTAGCAGCTGTCGCAAAATCAACATTGTCTGGAATTTCCACCAAACGCTCCGCTGGAACAATAATCTCATCGCCTAAACTAGGGTATTTTTCAAAATCGTATGGTCCGACAGGCATAACACGTTTGCCAAGCCAACTATCATCAACAGCATCTCCAACAGCTGTAACAACCCCTGCTGGTTCATACCCAAGTAAACTGATATCACGAAGCGTTTCTCCTGGAAGACGACGTCCATTAATGTAATTTAATTGGTCTCCAGTAATACGGCTAGCTTTTACTGTCATTCTGACATCATTTGCAGCCAAATCTGAAAGAGCAACATCATCAATTTTTAGATTTTCAATGCCTTGACCATGGACACGAACTAATTTTGCCATAAAAGTTTCTCCTTTTCTTTTATCTTCTTTTTTTGATATCATGATTATATACTCTTCGAGTAACTCGAAGTCAACTCTTTACTGTTAATTTTTACAAGAAAGGAAATTTTTATGACTTATAGCATCAAAGAAGCTAGCGAGCGTACAGGACTAAGCCAACACACCATCCGTTATTACTGTGATTTGGATTTGATTCCAACTCTTCAACGTGATGAAAATAACAATCGACTATTTGACGAAGCCTCTATTAATTGGCTATATGCCATTAAATTCCTCAGATTAAGTCAAATGTCACTCAAAGAAATTAAAGCTTTCTTTGAAGAACAAGACTGTAATCCTAGCAATATCGACGACCGTGTGGCTTTGCTGAAAAAAGCTATCGAGGTCTCTGATGATAAACTTCAACAAACAATCAAAGAACATGACCAACTAAAAGCACGTCTTGAAAATTATTTAACACATACAGATTGTAAATAAAAAAAGATTTTGGAACGAATAATTCCAAAATCTTTTTTCTATAAGTCAATACCATAATGAAAAATCAAACTTTCATGAGATTATTATCAACTATTTTTTGCGATAAGCAAATACTAAACGAGCAATATTAAAGAGTGAGACAAATGCCCAAATAAACATGATAGTCCAATTAGCCTCGAAGGCATAAATTGCTGTTAAGACAAGTGTTGAACTCGTTAAAAGAATCGTTGATAAGTGTTCTTTGACAAATTCTGGCATTAGATATTAAACAATCCCTTCTAGAAGACCACGCATAAAGTCTTCAGAATCAAATTCACCGATGTCATCAATTTTTTCACCAAAACCAATGAATTTCACAGGAATATCAAGTTCTTGACGAATGGCAAGAACGACACCACCTTTGGCAGTTCCATCAATTTTAGTTAGAATAAGTCCTGTTAATGGCGTGATTTTTGAAAATTCTTTGGCTTGGCTAAGCGCATTTTGACCAGTTGAAGCATCAAGTGCAAGAAGCGTTTCATGCGGTGCATCTGGCACGACACGTTTTATGATACGCCCAATTTTTTCAAGCTCTGCCATCAAGTTGTCTTTATTTTGCAAACGTCCTGCCGTATCAATAAGGAGAATGTCCACATTTTCAGCGACAGCTTTTTCCATACCATCAAAAACAACAGAAGCTGGGTCAGCTTTTTCTGGTCCTGTGACAACTGGTACATCGACACGACGCCCCCATTCAGCAAGCTGTGCAACCGCACCTGCACGGAAAGTATCCGCTGCAACAAGCATGACTTTCTTGCCTTCTTGTTTGTATTTGTAAGCTAGTTTACCAATTGACGTTGTTTTTCCGACACCGTTAACGCCGACAAAAAGCATAACTGTTAACCCATCTTGGAAATTGATTTTTTCATTGAAAACACCGTCTTTTTCGTAAATATCAACCAATTTTTCAATGATGACACGTTTTAAATCATCAGCTTTTTTAGCATTTTCCAATTTAGCTTCGTAACGCAAATCTTCTGTTAATTGCGTTGCGACATTTACACCAACGTCTGAAAGAATGAGCATTTCTTCCAATTCTTCGAAGAATTCTTCATCGACACGACGGAAATTAGCTAAAAAGGCATTCAATCGAGCACTGAAACCAGTACGTGTCTTTTTAAGACTACGATTGTATTTTTCTTCCTCAGTTTCAACGGTTTCTGAGACAACTTCTTCTGCTGGTTCTTCCTTAGCTTCTGCTTGACGTGTTTCTACAGCTTCAAAAGCGACTTCTTCACCACGTTCGATAGCTTCTTGAGCTGCTGCTTTTTTAGCATAATAGTCAGCCATAACATCTGAAAAATGTTGGTCAGATTCAGCAGCATTATCCACTGAACTTTCTTCAGTTTGACTAGTAGCTTCAGCATCAGCTTCACTGTTTTCAGATTGAGCAACAGTTTCTTCAACTGTCTCTACCACTTCTTCAGCTTCTGCGTCGTTGTTATCCTCAACGACCTCTTGAACTTCTGGAGTTTCTTCCACGGTATCAGCAGTGTTTTCTACTTGTTCTGAAACCTCGACAATTTCTTCTTGCTTAGCTACTGACTCCTCAGTTTCCTTTTTCTTATTTCCAAATAAACGGTCAAATAATCCCATACTAAGATACCAAAATCGATAAGATAATTTTTTACCTTATCCATTTTTCCTTTCTAATTACACCTTTAAAATGTATTTTTCAACAGCTTCGGCAACACCTGATTCGTCATTGGTGCGTGTTGTTACCGCATTAGCTGTTTCTTTGGCAATAGCAACGCCATTAGCCATAGCAACACCCAAACCAGCCCATTTTAGCATTGAAAGGTCATTTTCCTCATCTCCCATTGCCATAACATTTTCAGGAAGCAATTCCAAATGTTGAATCAACTGATTTAGCCCTGCAGCTTTATGAACACCCTTAGGCATCATCTCTAAAATAATATCACGTGATTTAAAGATTTCAAAGTCATCATACAAGTCTTTTGAAAACTTCAAAATTTGTTCATCTAAAAATGTTGGATTTGTCACGCTGACAACCTTATTATAAATGACATTTTCAGGAATGTCATCAAATGACGCCACTTCTACAAATTTTAATTTTGGATTAGCTTGTGGGTAAAGTGACTGATTTCCTTGACTAGCAAGACTATAGACGATACCATCACTAAGCACATCAAATGGAAGAGCAAGTGGCTCAAGAGCACTATACAAACGATATAGCTGTGCACGTGTCAATTCGCTCTTATCCAAAATATCACCATTGGTCTTTTGAACCAAACCACCATTAAACGTGATAATATAATCCTCGTCAGAAATCAAATCTAGCTCTTCTAACAAGCCACTGATAGCTTTCAAAGGACGTCCTGTCGTGATAACGACTTTAACACCTTTATCACGCGCCGCTCTCAGCGCTTTTTTATTTTCAGCTGAAACAATTTTTTGACTGTTAAAAAGTGTGCCATCCAAATCCAACGCCAATAATTTAATATCAGCCATTAGCCTACCAATCCTTCCATGTAAGTCATAACAGATTCTTCATCACAATGCCCAATGATTTCATTTGAAATGTCCTTGATTTCTTGTCTTGCATTTTCGGTTGCCACAGCAACTCCAGCAAAATCAAGCATTTCAAAGTCATTAAGATTATCACCAAAGGCTACAATTTCAGAACTATCCATGTCAAAAGTTCGACAAAGTGCCTCTAAACCTGTTCTTTTATTAACATCACGAATGACAATATCTACCGATTTAAATCCTGTTGTCACGGCTTGTGCATAGCTAATACGTTCATTAAACCATGCTTCCCCTTGACGAACAGTATCTTCTGAAAAGTTTGCTGTCACTTTTAAAATATTGTCCTCAACCTGCGCCAAATCAGCTACACGTTGAACATTTTCATAATAATTGCTAATAAAGTTGAAATAATCATCACTAGCTTTTGGATGCAAGTAAGCTCCATTTTCACCTGATAAAAGGAAATCATACCCTAGCATATATGGGCTTTCAAGAAGAGTATCAATGACTTCCAAATATTGTTTTTTACTCAAACCAGATTCAAAAACAATGTCTTTACCAACTTTTACAAGCGTCCCATTTTCAGCGATAAACGCCATCTTGTCAGCATGGTCAGCAAACATTTTTTCCAAAGCCATAAGTGAACGTCCACTTGCAGCTACAAATAACATATTATTTTTTTCAAATTTTTCGAGCACATCATGGAGGCGCTTACTGTCAAAATAGCCATTGCTTGTTAAAAACGTACCATCCATATCTGTTGCAACTAATTTTACCATTATAATTTTATACTCCTAAAGAATTACATAACTTTATTTTATCAAAAAATACTACAATTTTCTTGTTAATAATCTATTCTTTAGCTTTTTTAGAAATGTTTTCAGATGACAATCTCAAGTAACGTCATCCAAACTAAAAAAAGACCTAGTCCTGACATTCAGAACCAAATCTCTTCTATCTATTATATCTAGAATGCCATTAGCAAAAAGAGTAGTGCTGATGGCAGATTGTTTAAAATGTGTACCAACATAGAATCTTTGATATTGCCACGACGATGATAAGCTAGGTAAAAGACAGCCCCCATACCAAAATACAAGATAAACTCAAGAACAGTTGTTGCATGAGGTAAAGCAAAAATAGCTGTGGTAACGAGACCCGTTAGCCATCCTGATTTTCCATCAAAGAGCAAGTAAGTCGGAAAGGCACGATAAGCCATTTCTTCAATAATAGGTGCAAAAATCCCAACTAACAAACAGTACAACAAAGTGAAAAAGAAGAAACCACCATCAAAATAATTGGTCATACTTTGCAAAGCAGCATCATTAGCTGTGCTCGTTGTACCTGCTAAAGCATTAATAATCACTGTTCCTACAATAGCAATGACACGTGCAGCTAACCAGTAAAGAACTATAAAACCAAAATCCTTAAGAGTGATTTTTTGTTTTAACAATCCTTCCTTGTCATGTGTTGATAGCCTTCTCCAGAGCAAAAAGATAACTGCCAAAATAAAAGCTAGATAGACGATTCCCACTACCCATTTAACGGTTATTGACCATTTAGACTGCACTTGCAGCAACACTAACGGAATGATATTACAAGCAAGAGACAGACAGATAATCCCAAAAACCTTAAGAACATTAATCACTTTTTTCATAATTACCTCCCCTTAAATACCTTTATCGTAGCACAAAATTCACGAAACCGCTACAAAATATTGGATTAGTCAGACAAAATTCTCACTAATAGCTCGCAAAAATAAAGTAGCCCGTACTATAGCTACTTTATTTCAAAAATTTTAGAAGAGAATCATTACTAAAAGTTTCAAATCATGACAACAGTCTCTTTGTCATCATAGATTCTAGAAAGTAATAATGTATACGAGAGTGAAAGAGCACGAGAAAACTACGACCATGTTACAATATAGATTAAGGAAAGCGCAATAAAGCAAAACAACAGGCATCGCTATATACCAGCTAATACCGTAATTAAAATGCAAAATTTACCGTGGCACTCGAGTTTACTGATACTCTTATCCATCCCTCATGCCTTTATTTTATCACAGAAAATTCAAAAAATTAAGCACAATAAATTGACG
>CAVAFU010000004.1:0-14759 GCA_963588325.1 Oribacterium sp. | reverse complement strand
TTTTGACATTAAAATAAAAATATATTTTCATTAGAATACACCATTTATTTTTCTAATAAAGTAAAAAAATCTCACCAAATATGTCTAAAAAGAAGACAAACTTGGTGAGATTGCAAAAAAGCAATATATTTATTTCAAGTTATTAATAACCCTTTCCAAACGTGAAATCGCCTCAACAGGCAACGCTAGTTTGGGATTATTTTGATTGAAAGATAATAAGAAATTCAAACGAACTTGCATGCGTGAACGAATCAATTGTTTGTATTTTGCATCAAAACGATGCACTGGGTAATCTGGCAATTCCAAGTATTCAAACCCTTCAATTGGACCAAAAGGTTTAAAGTCAGCACTACCATCAACGATTTTTTCAATAATATCCAAAGACACTTCTTTTGGAATACCATTTTCTAAATAAAATCCTGTATTAATAATATAGCAATCAACACCCCCTGCAAATAATGAACGGAATTTTTGGTAATCTTCTACCAAAGGATAGACTCTAAACGGATTAGCAAATGGTTCGATAACCAAATTTTGTTTGCTACCCTCGATATTTTCAGCGCTTGAGCGTTTTGTCATAAGGGTACATCCCATTGTCGCCGCCATAAGAGGATCATTAACTTTGATAAGTGGTGGCAATGAATCATCCTTCATAATCCAAAAAATAGCATTAATCGGCTCTTCGATATGGTCAACACGGTTCGGAGTTGCAAAACGTGATTTTACGGTACGTCCATTACCATTACGAATATCTTCCGTCATCAATTTTTTGCGACCATTATCATCCAAAGTCACTCCACAATTTTGAACCGTAACAAAAAAGTCTTGCTCAGGATGTCCCGTTGGGTAATCATTTGTTTTATCAAAATACGAAGGTTCCAAGGCAATTGATGAACCATCTTTTTCAGAAATGATAAAAGCATCATCATGCAGAACCTTGATATCATATTTTCCATTATGTTTAGCATGTGTCAACGTTGATTTTCCAGAACCTGACAAACCAAAGAAGGAAGCCACATAATCTTTTTTCTCTTCTTTTCCTTGGAAAATTTTTAGACCACCATGGCAAGAAACATAGCCATTACGCGCTGCAGTTCCCCAAGCCAAGGTTAAGGTTGCTTTTTTCAATTCTCCAAAATAATTCAATCCCAAAATCGCCACACAATTATGATTGGTATCAAAATAAGCTAAACCATCTGGATAATCTGGATGAGACCATTTAGGATCAAAGAAAACAAAAATATCATCTTCATCATAACGCTTAGAAATCTTTAAACGATTTTTGAATTCTTCATCTAAAATTTGGAAATTTAGCAACCAAGAATAAAGGTTGTTTGTTTCTTCTTCTGGTACCATCAAATGTGCACGTACCATAAAGTCTTCGTCTAACCCAACAACAGCATCAGCTTTGTAGAATTTGCGATTATGTGCTTGATAAACCGCACTTCTCACAATAGATAACAAACGCTCATCTTCATCTGGATTCAAGCCATAAATTCGGCGCGCCTTAGCCGTTCTACCAACAACTGCTCCCGAATTAGTCAATAAAACACGCGCATAGGATGGCAATCCTAGCTCTTTCGTGTGAATAACAGGCATATCTAAAATCACTGTTCCAGCAGCATTCGATGCCAATTGATAAGCCTCTTCTAGAGTCTTAATGGAAGTGACTTGATTTTCATAAAACGCTGTTTCGACAATAGTTTTTAATGCAGAAAAATACGGACTTGCTTTGCGCATTTCCAAAGTTGAAAATTGATTACGTGTTACCATTTTCTACCTCCTATTGTATGGTCACCCTTATTCTATCACAATTGCACACGCTTTCATAATTAAAAGTGTAAAACCATTGCAAAAAAGAAAAAATTTATAAAAATTTTCATGAAGAACCCAAAAAAGATTATTTTCCTCATTTTTCAATCAAAAAAGGTCAGAACACGATTGTTCTAACCTTTATAAACATATTATTTTGCAATATCAAATACTGTAGATTTAACAGTAGTCATTGCTTCAATAGAGTATTTCACACCTTGTGTTCCAGCACCAGATTTCTTAGCACCAAGGAATGGGAAGTTATCTGTACCACGTTGTGTTTTGTTGTTAATGTGGACAGTACCCACTTCAAGTTGTTCAGCAATCTTGAATGCCAATGGGAAGTTATTTGTGAATACTGCTGCTTGAAGACCGTATTCAGATTTATTTGAAATTTCGATAGCTTCTTCTACTGAGTTAACACGGATAACTGGAAGGACTGGACCAAATGGTTCTTCCCAAGCCAAACGCATATCAGTTGTTACATTGTCAAACAATACTGGGCTGATAAGGTTACCTTCACGTTTGAATGAGATAACTTCTTTAGCACCTTTATCTTGAGCATCTTTGATAAGACCTTCAACATAGTCAGCTGCTTTAGTGTCGATAAGCGGAGTAATGTCTGCATCATCTTCAGGCATACCAACAGTCAAATCTTTAACAAGTGCTGAGACTTTAGCAACCAATTCGTCAGCAACGCTATCCATAACAAGAACACGTTTTACAGCTGTACAACGTTGTCCTGAATATCCGTAAGCACCTGCAACGATATTTTTAGCAGCCAAATCAAGGTCAGCATCTTCAAGAACGATAGCAGAGTCTTTACCACCAAGTTCAAGCATAATTGGACGCATACCAGCCAATGTACCGATGTGTTCACCTACTGGTGTAGAACCTGTGAAGTTGATGTAGTTAACAGCTTCGTGTTCAACAATGTAGTCACCAATAACTGAACCACGTCCTGTAATAGTGTTAAATACACCAGCTGGAAGACCAGCTTCAGCGAATGCTTGAGCCAAAAGAAGACCTGAAATAGAACCTTGCGTAGGTGGTTTAAGGGCAACAACGTTCCCTGAAATAAGGGCAGGTGCAATCTTAGAACCTGCAAGGTTGATTGGATAGTTAAATGGTGAGATAGCAAGTACCAATCCTACTGGTTCGCGACGAACAATAGCGATTTTTTTCTTACTTCCTGCTTCAAAGCTTCCGCCTTCAAGAACTTCACCTTCAAGACGTACACCTTCTTCAGCGGCGTAATTAATGATTTCAGCTGTACGGATAACTTCACCTACGGCTGATTTGTAACCTTTAGCAATTTCTTTTGAAAGAACAGCACCGATTTTTTCAGCATCACGTACCAAAATATCAGCTGCTTTATGAAGGTAAGCTGCACGTTCTACGTATGAAAGCGCACGCCATTCTTTTTGAGCGGCTTTTGCAGAAGCGTAAACGTAGTCAACTTCTTCTTGGCTCATTGCAGGTACAGAACCAAGTTCTTCACCTGTGGCAGGAGCGTAAATTTTAATTTCTTCTTTAGAAAGTTTCCACTCTCCATTGACATAGTTTTTATATTGTTTAGTCAAGCTATATCTCCTTTTAAATGTGATAACTCCATTTTATCACTTTTTCTGCTTTTTTCAATATCTTAGCACGAAAAAATTCAGAAAATTAAGACAAATACTTTGCAGCATCAAATTTTTAGAATAGTAAAATTTAATGACTAATTTTTTTGTGTGATAAATACGAATTTCTACTGTATTGTACAACTTAGAGTCCACTCTAAGTCAAGTGTTTTGTTCAAAAAAAGTAGAAATGTTAAACATTTCTACTTTTTATATAACATTAAATACAATTAATCGAAATCAACGTATTCTTTGCTAAGCTCAAGAACTTCTTCCATTGTTGAGCATTCTGTAAGAGCGCGATTTGCGTATTCTTGCATTTTAGCTGTATCAAGTTTCTTCATAAGGCTACGTGTACGAAGAATTGATGTAGCTGACATAGAGAACTCATCAAGTCCCATTCCGACAAGAAGCGGAACAGCTTTTTGGTCACCAGCCATTTCACCACACATACCAGCCCATTTACCTTCAGCGTGCGCTGCTTTGATAACGTTGTTAATCAAACGAAGGATTGATGGGTTATATGGTTGGTAAAGGTATGAAACTTGTTCGTTCATACGGTCAGCGGCCATTGTGTATTGAATAAGGTCGTTTGTACCAATTGAGAAGAAGTCAACTTCTTTAGCAAATTGGTCAGCAAGCATAGCTGCAGCTGGGATTTCAATCATGATACCAACTTGGATATCATCTGATACCGCAACACCTTCAGCTTTAAGGTTAGCTTTTTCTTCATCAAAGATTGCTTTAGCAGCACGGAATTCTTTAAGAAGAGCAACCATTGGGAACATGATACGAAGTTGTCCGTGTACAGATGCACGAAGAAGTGAACGAATTTGTGTACGGAACATTGCATTTCCTGTTTCTGAAATAGAAATACGAAGTGCACGGAATCCAAGGAATGGGTTCATTTCTTTTGGAAGGTCGAAGTATGGAAGTTCTTTATCCCCACCGATATCCATTGTACGAACCACAACTGGTTTACCATTCATGCCTTCAAGAACTGCTTTGTATGCTTCATATTGTTCATCTTCAGTTGGGAAATCTTGTGAATCCATGTACAAGAATTCAGTACGATAAAGACCAACTGCTTCTGCACCGTTAGCATTAACACCTTCAACGTCTTTAGGTGTACCAATGTTAGCTGCCAATTCGAAGTGTTTACCATCAGCTGTTAATGTTTCAGCATCTTTAAGAAGAGCCCATTCAGCTTTTTGTTTAGCATATGCTTCACCAGCAGCTTTAAATTCAGCAATTTCTTCTTCTGTTGGGTTGATGATTACATCACCTGTGATACCATTTACTGCCACAATGTCGCCATCTTTAACACGGCTTGTGATATCGTTTGTTCCAAGAACAGCTGCGATTTCAAGAGTACGTGCCATGATAGCTGAGTGACTTGTACGTCCACCAATGTTAGTAACAAAGGCTTTTACAAATTGTTTGTTTAATTGAGCAGTATCAGATGGTGTCAAGTCGTGTGCAATAACGATTGATTCTTCATCAATAGTTGCAGGGTTTGGAAGTTTAGCACCGATAAGGTGTGCCAATACACGTTTTGAAACGTCGCGGATATCCGCTGCACGTTCTTGCATGTATGGGTTGTCTTCCATTCCTTCAAAGATAGTGATGAACATGTCAGTCACTTCTTTAAGACCTGCTTCTGCATTAGTTTGTTTTGCACGGATAGTTTCTTTGATTTGGCTGATCATTTCTGGGTCAGCAAGAACCATCAAGTGTGCATCAAACACGGCAGCTGCTTCTTCACCAAGAGTTTCTACTGCTTTCTCACGAATAACAGAAAGCTCGTCTTGTGATGCTTTTAATGCGGCATCTAGGCGAGCTTCCTCTGCACTTGTATCTTCAACTGTAACAGTTTCAAATGACAAATCCGGTTGAACGAGTAGATACGCTTTAGCAACAGCTACACCATCAGATGCGGCAATTCCTTTAAGCATTTCTGTCATTTTATTAAGCCAATCCTTCTTTAGTCATTGTTTCTTCGATTGCTGCAAGTGCGTCGTCTGCATCTGCACCTTCAGCAGAGATAGTAACGTCAGCACCTTGACCAACACCAAGACTCATAACACCCATGATAGATTTAAGGTTTACAGCTTTACCTTTGTAGTCAAGAGTGATGTCTGAAGCAAATTTGCTAGCTGTTTGAACAAGCAAAGTAGCTGGACGTGCGTGAATTCCTGTTTCTGCAACAATGTGAAAATCTTTTGAAGCCATATTATGGTTCTCCTTTTTTATTTGTGTTTTTTCGAATTATCATATGATAACCCTTACAAGACATGATTATAGCATAAACCCATTTTTATTTCAATAGTTACACGTTTTTGTGCACGCTTTCTTTTGCGATATTTTTTGATTTTTCTTATAACTTATTGCTATTTTTTATTACTAATTTACAGACCTGTTTTATTTTTTAGGCAACTCATTTGTAATGAAAAGAAACAACGGTTCCTTTTTGCAAGTATTCGCATTTTTCTATGGTATAATAGAGGTTATAAAAACGAGAGGTGCTGTATGTGGTATTTAAAAAAATTTGATTCGCTAACAACACAAGAACTTTTTAAAATTTATAAAGCACGTGTTGATGTTTTTGTTGTTGAACAAAACTGTCCGTACCCTGAAGTTGATGATGCCGATTTACTAGCTTTACATCTTTTTAATGAAGAAAATGGTATTATCAAAGCTTATTGTCGTATTATTCCAGAGGATAAATACGTAAAAATTGGACGTGTCCTTGTCAATAAAGAATCTCGCAAAGAAGGTTTAGGCAAGCAATTGATTACAAAAGCTCTTGGTATTTGTAGTGAACAATTTCCAAACCAATCTGTCTTTGCACAAGCACAAGCTTATTTAAAACCATTTTACGCTTCTTTCGGATTTAAAGCTATTTCGAATGAATACTTAGAGGATAATATTCCACATATTGATATGTTACTGGAGAATTAATCATGAACACTTTTGAAGAAATTTTAGAAAAAATAAAAGCTTACGACACCATCATTATCCATCGTCATCAACGTCCTGACCCTGATGCTCTTGGTAGCCAGGTTGGATTGCGTGAAATTATTAGACATAATTTTCCTAATAAAAAAGTATTGGCTACTGGTCAAGATGAGCCAACCCTTGCATGGCTAACAACAATGGATACTGTTTCTGATGAGGACTACAAAGGGGCATTAGTTATCGTTACTGATACCGCTAATACGCCACGTATTGACGATGACCGCTATCAAACTGGTGATTTTCTGATTAAAATCGACCATCATCCGAATGATGACGTTTATGGTGACTTGCTTTACGTTGATACAACTGCTTCTAGCGCTAGCGAGATTATCACAGATTTTGCTCTTTCAACTCACCTATCACTCTCAAATGAAGCTGCGCGTCTGCTTTATTGTGGTATTGTTGGTGACACTGGACGTTTTCTTTACCCTGCAACAACTAGCAAAACAATGTTAATCGCAAGCAAATTACGTGAATATGATTTTGACTTTTCAACGTTGGCGCGTCAAATGGATTCATTTTCATTTAAAATTGCTAAACTTCAAGGCTATGTTTTTGATAACCTCGAAGTTGATGAAAATGGTGCAGCTCGTGTGGTATTGACACAAGAAACTATGAAAGCCTTTGATGTGACAGATGCTGAAACTTCTGCTATCGTTGGAACTCCTGGAAAAATCGACTGCATCAAATCATGGGCAATTTTTGTCGAACAAGCAGATAAACACTACCGTGTTCGCTTGCGCAGCAAATCACACGTCATCAACGAAATTGCTAAACGACATGGTGGCGGTGGACACCCACTAGCAAGCGGAGCAAATTCTTACAGCCTTGAAGAAAACGACGAAATCTACCAAGAAATCAAAGATTTACTCGCTCCTAAAAACTAAGAAAAAGTGTGTGGTAGCAACCATCATGACACTTTTATTTCAATTCAATTAATTTAAATAAAAGTCTTGTCAAATCAGCTTTTATTTGATAAACTATAGAAGTTAAAATAACTATGGTGTGAAAAAACACTATGGCAGAAAGGAAATCTTTTAACAATGAAACAAAATATCCACCCAGAATACCGTCCAGTAGTATTTATGGATACAACTACTGGTTACAAATTCCTTAGCGGTTCTACAAAAGCTTCTAACGAAACTGTAGAATTTGAAGGCGCTACTTATCCACTTGTACGTGTGGAAATCTCATCAGATTCTCACCCATTCTACACTGGTCGCCAAAAATTCACACAAGCAGATGGTCGTGTGGATCGCTTCAACAAAAAATACGGTTTCACAAAATAATAAACCGCATTTTACGAGAAAAGCTATTTCGAGCAATCGAAATGGCTTTTTTGTTTTTCAAAATACAAAAAAGAAAAGGAGAAATTCTCCTCTTCTTAGTGACTTATAAATGTAATCCATGCCTCATCTTCTGCTAGAACCGCAGCTGTTGTATAAGAACCGCGATATTCATTCCAAACATGGTCAGAATCAGTATCGTCACTAGTGTCTTCTTCTGTACTTGCTGGTTCATCATAAGCTGTCAAGCCGTACTGCTCAATTAAAGCATTTAATTTATCAGCATAAGATGTATCTGTTGCATACAGACCTGTTAGTGCTGCTGTCGCATCTTGGTAAGAATTGGTATTAGATTTCCATGTTCCAGAATAAAGGTCCCAACTTAATAAATTAGCATAATCATTAAGTGAGTCGCTTAGACTATCATATGACCTAAATGCCTGATCAACCTCGTAAGTGTAGCCGTTTCCGTCATCTTCCCAAGTCAACATCGTGACGGAATTACCGTTATAACTTCCTTTGATACCAAAAAAATTATAATAAGGTTCTTGACTAAGTGTAGACTGCCCGCTGCTTGATTCTAAGACAGCTTGCGCAATCATTACAGAAGCATATAAATTACGTTCTTGTCCAATCTGACGTGCTGTTTCACCGATACTCGCAATAAAATCAGCTGTTACAGTATCTGAGTTTTCAGAAGATTCCGCAATAACCGCTTTTGTCGAACGTTGAAAGCAAAGATTAACGCCCAAAGTAATACAAGTAACCACGGTCGCACAAGCTAAAAAGAACTTTGTAACACGCTTTTCTTTCACGGGACCTCCTTAAAATGTAAGTGCTATCTTAGTTCATTATAACAAAGTTTTCAGGAGCTGGCAACGCACATAAAAAGTCAAAAAAGCCAGAACCGAAGTTCTAGCTTTTATGTTATCTTCCTAAATATAGCCTAAAAAGCATTTGCTTTTATAAGTTTTTCTTTTTCTTAGCTAATTTGGTCATTGAAATATCAATGTCAACAATTTTTTCGACCAATTCATCTGTCAATAACACATCATCGTCATCTGAATTTAAGTCAATTTGATAAGTAAGCGTCAAATGTTCGCCATTATGGCTACTTTTTAATGACACCAATTCAATATTTCGGCAAAATTGATGTAAAATATGACGGATTAATTTTTCATCTCGTCTGTCTTTTGGAACATCAATCACCAAATGTCTAACGGTTTGCCCAGAACTAAAGAAGGTCATCTTTTCAAGTACCATCCAGATAATCAAAAAGACGAGCGTTGTCAAAATCGCCAAAGTCAGGTATCCCATTCCTGTACTCAAGCCGATTGTCATCGCTAAAAAGAGCGCCAAAAGTTCACGAGCCCCTCCAGCTGCTGAACGAAAACGTACTAAACTAAATGTCCCAGCTACCGCAACACTTGTCCCAAGACTACCATTTACCAAGAAAATTATCACTGACAATAAGCTAGGAAGGATTGTCAATGTAATGACAAATTCTTTTGTATAGAGTGTGCGATAACGATAAACCCAAGCCAAAGCACCACCCAATAAAAGACTAACAAAAATGGATAAGGCAACCATCAGTGGATTCACCGTTGCGCTGGCACCTGTATAAACACTATTAAATAAACTCAAAACATTAATCATCTCCTAACTAGCTGTTTTCTTAAATAATTCCTTGTGATTTGCGATAAGCTGTTCCATATTTTGAAAATGATGTTGATTCAATACCATGTTTCATCAAAATCCCTTTAAGCCATTCTGGCTGTTCTCCTGGTGTTTTAATTTCCATGATAACTTTACCATCACCGACCAATTCATTTCCGTAATTGCCAGCCGATTTTTCAACATCGTAATCACGATAAGTAACATTTTCATCGACAGTCACGCGGATTTTAGTTTGTGGCTGTCCTTTAATATGATGTTTTTCTTTAAATGAAGAACGTTCATAATAAATCAACATACGTGCTCTTAAATCGCCATATCGTTCTTTAAGCGTATTCAATTCATCAATTAAAAGTTGGTCTTCACTTGTGGCATGCGTTAATTTGCCATTTTCGATAAAATCTTTAATTGCTCCAATTTCTGAAACAAGACGGAACTTATGCCCCACGCCTTCAGCATCTTTTTTCTTTAATTCCAAAAAGGCTTGGCTGGCTTCTGTCGGATTCGTTACATAAGTTCTCATACGAATTTTTTCACGACCATTTTTCTTGGCAATCGAATCTTGAATAACTTGAAAATCTGCCGTATCAAAGTAAATATTCGTAATTGTTGACGTTGGATAGTCGTCCTCTACAAGGTATTCTTTAAAATCATCCCAAATAGCTTCTAGTTTTTCTTTATCCAAAACATACTTTTTCTCAATGCGTTTAAAACTAGTCTCCAATGCTTTAACCATTTCAGCACCTCTTCTTATAAATTTCCCAGTCACTTCCCTTCCATAATGTAGCCATTTTACTGAACATTCCTTATTTTTTTATTAAAATAAGATATTCTTTTACTAACAAAGGACAACAAAGTGGTAACAGGTATCATATTTCAAACATAACAAAAAATCTGAAACAAATGTCTCAGATTTCTTTTTGCTATGTTTGATTGGTTAGTGATTAGTGAGCAACGATTTCTTGAGCGATTTCTTGACCTGTTAAGCTAGTTGGATAATAGGTTGGCCAGTTATCCATTTCTTCAAGAAGCGCATCTTGGCTTTCGCCACCCCAGAAAATGTGGAAATGCTCGGCATCTGTTGTCGTGATATTGTGGTCACTAAATTGAACATATTTAAATTCACCAGCATTTTCATCGTCTGTTTCAAATAAGTAACGAACACCACGGTTACCTTTTTCATAAGTCAAAATCTTGTAACCAACATATTTGTAAGTAAATTTATATTTTTCACCATTTTTGATAAATGTGATGGTATTCTTTTTACCACTGATGTTGATTTGTTCGACATCTGTCTTGTAACCTGTTGTGTAGTATTCTTTATACTCTTCGGCTGTTTTTTCACCTTTTGAGGCTTTAGCTTTGTATTCCCAAACTTGGTCTAATGTGCCATCAAGAAGGTAAGGGTAGACAGATTGCCATTTACCAGACCAGTCACTCAATGAGCGGTCAGTAACATCTTTGTCTTTGAAATAACCGTTTTGAACAGTTTTCGTAGTATCTGTTTCTGCTTTGATGGTTTTACCAGAAACGTCTGTTGTCAATTGCAAAGCTTTCAAGTTTTCTTCCATAACTGAGAAGTAATCTTCACCAGCTTTGATTTGTTTACTTGTCAAGCTTTCAATTGGATTTAGCACAGCGGTTTTAACACCTGCTTCGTCTGCTAAAGTTGAAGCCACTTTACTTGACGCATTTTCTTCAAAGTAAATGTATTTGATGTCGTATTTTTTAACGTATTTTGCCAAACTTGCTAAGCGTTTTGCTGAAGGTTCTGATTCAGCTGATACACCAGTGATTGGGATTTGTGTCAAGCCATAATCAAGGGCTAAATAACCAAAAGCGGCGTGTTGTGTGACAAAACTTGTTTGTTTAGCATTTGACAAAGCTTCTGTATATTCGGCGTCTAAGTCGTTTAGTTTTTCAATGTAGGCAGCAGCGTTAGCATTGAAAGTATCGGCTTTATCAGGATATTTTGCAACAAAAGCATCACGGATATTTTCAACTAATGTGATAGCTCGTTTTGGTGAAAGCCAAACGTGTGGGTCGTATTCGTGAGTGTGACCATCATCACTATCTTCGTCATCTTCGTCTGCTGTTCCTGCCATTAATAACATATCTCCTGTTGATTTGACAACTGTCAGACTATCTGAATTGATTGATTTTTTGACACTTTTAACCCATGTTTCCATGCTATCATCCATATAAACAAAGACATCAGCATCTGAAATCGTTGCAATATTTTTGGTAGATGGTTCAAAGTCATGTGGCTCAGTACCTGCTTTAATCAACATAGTCACATCTGCCGTATCTCCTGTAACGGCTTTGGTAAATTCATAGACAGGATAGAAAGTCGTTACGACATTTATCTTGTCATCTGCTGAGACTTGCTTGATGTGGCTCATTTGCCAAGCAAACAAAAGTGCAACTAAATTTATCAATAAAAGAAATTTCTTCTTCATGACAACTCCTTTTCTTAACTAGTTAATAGTTTACTGGTTAAGTATAGCATAATTTAAGTTTTTTGCAAGCTTTTTTCTCACAAAAATTTATTTCTATCTTTTTAAGACAACGAAATCCTATGAAATCAATGGTTCATAGGATTTTTTTATTTGCTTTATTTTGATGTGTTTGCCAAATATAAAATATCAAGTAAAAGACAACTGTTGTTCCAAAAAGTCTATATACCATTAACAAGCCAAATTTATCTGCGATAATTCCTGATAAAAAGTCTGTTAACATGAAGCTTATTGAAATGGCAAAATTATACAAAGACCATGCAATTGCACGATTTCCTTTGATGCTTTGATTCATTTTTAACATAAATTGATTATTATAATTAGCATTTAACATTCTAATAATCAAAAATAAAACTATCATTATATAGGCTTGCTTTTGGAGAGAAACCAACACGACTAGTACTGGTAAACTTAACGTCAATTCCCACTTGATTTTCAAATAACTTCCGAGTGCCATTCCCAAGTTGAACAAGAATAAAATCATTCCCAAAACATCCAGAGAAATGCCTTTATCAGTCAATAAAAGGCTGGCATAAGAATTATTAATCATAATCAGACTGGTAAAACCAACTCCTAATACGATTAATTGCCATGGAACCAAGCGGAGTCCTGATAATAAATTAGAGCGTTCGACCTTTTCTGCTTTAGCTATTTTATTTGGTAGCTTTAATAAACATCCCAAACTCAAAACCACAAAGAGGATTGATATCAATAGCGGGTAACGAACATTTTGTTTTAGCAAAAAAGGGGAAACGATGGTCACAAACGCAATAAAAACATATTTTATTGTATTTGATTGTTTAAGAAATTTAGCGTACTTCTGCTCATCAGCCAATAATTCAAAATTAAAAGAAACCAAAGCCCCTGAAGATAAGGATTCGGATAAGCCTAAAAAAGCTGCTGCTAAAAAGGCAAACGTTAAATTTCCCTTCATCAAAGCCCCAAAACCAATTAACAAAAAAATATGTGACAAAATCAACAATCGTTGATAACCAAATTTTTGAGCGCAAATGCTTAAGGGCAAATCAAAAACTGTTCCAAAAAGTTCGGTCACTACAGATAATGTCCCAATGACCGTATATGAAAAGCCAAGCTGTCTTAACAGCAAAAGACTTATAAAATAATAAGGCAAACTCGCACTAAAGACATTCATCAATAACAAAGCTCGATAACGATTATGTGACATTGTTATTCCTTTCATTGAAACTCTAAAAACTTACTCTCCACTTAATGCTAGAGTCTGGGTAAGGTGATTTTCAAATTTTTGGGCTAATTTATCGCTGGAAACGAGTCGCATAATAGCAATACAGCTTTCCATTTCAGAAATGGCGTTCTTATCTTGCGCATATTTAAATTGATACAAAGCTTTGGCATAGTGAAAGACAATTCTTTCATAAAGTTCGGTTTCATTTAAAGCCATATTGGTTAATGCTTTTTCAAAGAAAAGGGCATCGGTCCATTCGTCACGTTCAATACAAATCAAATATGCATTTAATAGCGCTAATAATGTTAAACGGCGATTTTCTGAAATCTCCTTATAAAGCGCTGTGCGTTGATTCAATTCTTCAGCTAAAGCCATCAATGTTTTGTGGCTAAAAGCATCTAAAGCATTCATGAAAATAAGCAATTCATAGCAGCCCCAATTTTCCACACTGAACAAGTATTCAGTTAAATAAGTCATATCATCCGTTGTGTTATATGATTTTCCTGATACCCTTTGTAATTGAAGCTTGATTAAAGTGGTATTTAAACGTTGAAAGGTCTGGTTAACATCCGTTTTGCTAAGCTCTTCAACGAGTAAATCTTCTAAGCTTGCTACTTCTTTCATTGAATACAATTTTTCTAATAACTCATGCAGTGCTACTGGGTAAGAATCACACACAGCAGACATAAATTCATCAATTGGTACATTAATTTCATCCAAGGCTAAAGCAAATTTTGTAATAGTCAAATCTGTCTTTCCCTGTTCAAAACGTGATAATTGCGAGGTTGAAATGCCTGCTTCAGCAACATCTCTCAATGTCAATCCTCGTGACACACGATATTTTTTAAATAATTTTCCTAAATGTTTCATCTTAAATCTCCCATACTTTATCTTTTTATACCATATTGATAAAAGAAAACTAATAATTTTCAGTCTTTTCAATTGTTTCCATTCTATCACCAGACACCTATTAAGTCTATACTTTGAGTAAAATTTTATGTTATTTTCATTAAAAAATCCCTTGAACTTAGTTCAAGGGATAAATTCACTCATGAAAATCAAAAGCTCTTAAAGACTTACTTTGATAGAAATAATACCCTGATAACAACGTTGGAACAGCAATCACTAACATAACTAGATAAGGATTTTTCTCTAAGACAATACCACCAATTAAACTTCCCAGTGGCATACCAAGTGTAATCAAAGAATCTACTGTCGCATTGACACGCCCTAAAAGATGACTTGGTGGAATTTGTTGATAAAGGCTAGCAAAAATAACGTTGTAAATTCCACTGGTTAAGTAGGCTATAAATAACAAAACCAACGTTAACGCGTAATTTCTTACCCAAATAGCAACTATCCAAGAAATAGCATTTAACGAGATAAAAGCACTTATTAACTGATAAGGTTTTAAATATTTTACAAGAATAGGCGTTAGCGCATTTCCAATCATTCCACCAAAACCATTTATTGTTAAAACGAGACCGTAAAATATAGCACCATCAAAATACAATTTTGAAAAAATAGGCAAGGCTACTAATTGAATGGCATAAAAGAAATTAATAATGAATAATACTACTGTAGTCGAAGCTAATAACGGACTCTTTTTAATAAAATACATTCCTTC
>CAVAFU010000003.1:0-21490 GCA_963588325.1 Oribacterium sp. | reverse complement strand
GGGCGCATAGCTCAGCTGGTTAGAGCGCACGCCTGATAAGCGTGAGGTCGGTGGTTCGAGTCCACTTGTGCCCATACATGGAATGGAGAATTACTCAAGAGGCTGAAGAGGACGGTTTGCTAAATCGTTAGGTCGGGTAACTGGCGCAAGGGTTCGAATCCCTTATTCTCCGTGCTATTTTGAAGCGAGATTATCTTTGGATATCTCGTTTTATTTTTATATTCTAGGATAGTTGGTGCAAGGTCTTGAAAAAATTAAGAATCTCTCGTTTTGTTTTTTTCGCTGTTTTAATTTTATTGCTTTTATGCGCATCATTAGTTTTTGTATTTAGGAACTCTGGGATTGTTTCTGCAGTTTCTTCTCCTATTAGGAGTGTTGTTGCTCGCGTAGATTCTGTGGTTTCTACTCCTTTTAGGTTTTTAAATTCTGTTAATGAGGAAGTTCAGGAACTTTTTGATACTTATTCTGAAAATAAGGAATTGAAACAGAAAATTGCGGAATTGGAAGATCAGAGCGAGTTGATTGATTCTTTAACTGAAGAGAACAATGAGCTTAATAGTGAAATTGGTGCATCGTCTTCGATTACATCACAGTTTTCAGCTATCGGAAAAGTTATTGTTAGAAGCCCAGTTTCTTGGTATGATTCTCTAACAGTTAAACTAGGTAAAAAGAATAATATAACGAAAAAAATGCTAGCGTTGTCAGGTGGTGGTCTGATTGGTACAGTATCTGATGTAGATTCGACAACTTCTAGTATAACTCTTCTATCTAATGGTTCAGAATTTGATATTCCAATAAAAATCACTACATCTTCATCAGAAGTTTATGGATTATTGGAATCATATGACTCTGATAAGAAATGTTTTATCATTACGAATTTGAATTCTTCTGTAGATATTCAAGAAGGAGATGCTGTTGTGACTAGTGGTCTAGATGGTGATACGGTTGCAAATATTCCTGTTGGTACAGTATCTAGTGTTAAGGATAGTTCAGAAAGTTTGGAACGTGTTGTGTATGTTACTCCAACTGCAGACTTCTCTGATATCTCTTATGTAACAATTGTTGGTGATTAAAGTGAAATTTTTTAAGAATAAATATTTTTTGCTATTGTTACTTTTTCTGCTAATGTTGATTGATGGTCAGTTATCTTTTCTGGTAAGTTCAATCTTTTCTTATCATTTAGCAATTTCTAGTCATTTATTATTGTTAGCAGTTTTGTATTTTTATCATGATAAGAATAAATATTTTGTTGTCATTAGTTCGGCAGTTCTAGGGGGACTATTTGATATTTATTATTTAAATCGAATTGGTTTAGTTCTCTTTTTACTCCCTATTCTTGTAATGTTTACTAGTAAAATTAGTAAAAGTTTCTTTGCAAGCAATTTTCAAACATTAATTTTTTATATTATAGTTTTGTTTTTGTTTGAAATTGTTGGGGAATTAGGAGCGATTTTACTTGGAATGACAACGATGTCAATCACGTATTTCATAGCTTATTGCTTTGCACCAACGCTTATCTTCAATATTTTAGCGTATTTAATCTTTCAAAAGTTGTTTAAAAAAGTATTTTTAGAAGTTTAGATTACATAACAAAACACAAATGTAACAATCACGTAATATTAATTGCGTGATTTTTTGGTAAAATAATAATGTCTTATCAAAAAGGAGTAGTTTAATTAATATGAAAAAAAGAATTTTATCAGCTGTTCTTGTCAGTGGTGTAACACTTGGAACGGCAGCCGCTACAGTAAATGCGGATGATTATGATACACAAATCGCTGCACAGGATGCAGTAATCAGTAATCTTACATCTGAGCAAGCAGCTGCTCAAAGTCAAGTTGATGCACTTCAAGAACAAGTGACTTCACTTCAATCACAACAAGATGAATTAGAAGCACAAAACGCACAACTCGAAGCAGAATCTCAAAAATTGAGCGAAGAAATTCAAACTCTTTCAAGCAAGATTGTTGCTCGTAATGAATCATTGAAAAAACAAGCACGTAGTGCACAAAAAAGCAGTACAGCTACAAGCTACATCAATACTATCTTGAATTCTAAATCAATTTCGGATGCTATTAACCGTGTAGCTGCTGTTCGTGAAGTTGTTTCTGCAAATGAAAAAATGTTAGAACAACAAGAAGCAGATAAAGCTGCTATCGAACAAAAACAAGCTGAAAACCAAGAAGCTATCAATACAGTAGCTGCTAACAAAGCAACTATTGAACAAAACCAAGCAGCTTTAGCAACACAACAAGCTGAATTGGAAGCAGCACAATTGAACTTGTCAGCTCAATTGGCGACTGCAGAAGATGAAAAAGCAAGCTTAGTAGCTCAAAAAGAAGCTGCTGAACAAGCAGCAGCTGAAGCAGCTGCAGCACAAGCTGCCGCAGAAGCGCAAGCACAAGCTGAGGCAGAAGCACAAGCTGCATCTGTAGCACAAGCACAAGAATCTGTTGAAAATGGTACAGCTACAACTGATACAACTACAGATACTTCATCAGATTCAACTTCAACTGATACATCTGCATCTACAGATACTTCAGCAGCTACTGAAGATACATCTTCAACACAACAAGCTGCTACAGTTACTCCAACTGCTACTACTACATCAACTTCAAGCAGTTCATCAACTTCAAGTAGTTCATCAACTTCAAGTAGTTCAGCATCTACTACTAGCTCAACTACATCAACTTCATCTTCAAGCAGCTCATCATCAAGCTCTTCAAGTTCAACAAACACATATCCAGTTGGTCAATGTACTTGGGGTGTTAAATCACTTGCTTCATGGGTTGGAAACAACTGGGGTAATGCTAACCAATGGATTGCTAGTGCGCAAGCTGCAGGTCACTCTGTAGGTACTACACCAAAAGTTGGTGCGGTAGCTGTATGGCCTTATGATGGTGGTGGCTATGGACACGTTGCATATGTAACAGCAGTTCAAAGCTCAACAAGTATCCAAGTTATGGAAGCTAACTATGCAGGTAACTCATCTATCGGTAACTACCGTGGATGGTTTGACCCAACTTCATCAACTTGGGGTGGCGGTACTGTATACTACATCTACGAATAATAAATAATTTGAGAAGGATTTATTCCTTCTCTTTTTTTATCTTCGATTCTAATTTCCTTGTATTTATGGGGATTTAACGGATTTGTCATTGAAAAATGGTTAAAAAAACGTTAAAATGGTATAGGATAAAAACTTTGGAGGAAATCATGTCTTATTCTGATTTAAAATTGTTTGCCTTATCGTCAAACAAAGAATTAGCAGAAAAAGTTGCTTCGGCTATGGGTATTGAACTTGGAAAATCGACTGTTCGTCAATTTTCTGATGGTGAAATCCAAGTCAACATTGAAGAATCAATTCGTGGACATCATGTCTTTATTTTACAGTCAACTAGCTCACCAGTTAATGATAACTTGATGGAAATCTTAATTATGGTTGATGCGCTTAAACGTGCTAGTGCTGAGAAAATTAGCGTGGTCATCCCTTATTATGGTTACGCTCGTCAAGACCGTAAAGCTCGTTCACGCGAACCGATTACTTCTAAATTAGTAGCTAATATGCTTGAAGTTGCAGGAGTTGACCGTCTTTTGACTGTCGATTTGCACGCCGCTCAAATTCAAGGGTTCTTTGATATTCCAGTTGATCATTTGATGGGTGCCCCATTGATCGCTGATTACTTTGATCGTCATGGTTTGGTTGGAGACGATGTTGTTGTTGTTAGTCCTGACCACGGTGGTGTGACACGTGCTCGCAAATTGGCACAATTCCTCCAAACACCGATTGCTATCATTGATAAACGTCGTAGTGTTACTAAAATGAATACCAGTGAAGTTATGAATATCATTGGTAATGTTAAAGGTAAAAAATGTATCTTGATTGATGATATGATTGATACAGCAGGTACTATTTGTCACGCAGCAGATGCTCTTGCAGAAGCTGGTGCAACAGCGGTATATGCTTCATGTACTCACCCTGTTCTTTCTGGTCCTGCACTTGAAAATATTGAAAAATCAGCTATTAAGAAATTAGTTGTTTTGGATACTATTTATTTACCTGAAGAACGTTTGATTGATAAAATTGAACAAATTTCAATTGCTGAATTAATTGCGGAAGCAATTACTCGTATTCATGAAAAACGTCCATTGTCACCATTGTTTGAAATGGGAACTGCAAAATAATAACAATTCACAAGAGTTGTTTCTAAAACCGTTGGATTTGCTCCAGCGGTTTTTTAGTGTTGATAAATTTTAAATGCGATGGCAAGATATTAACATGTGGATAAGTATTGATAAAAAATTAGGTTGTGGATAAGTCTAAAAAGACTGTTTAATTATCTGAATTTTATGTATAATAGATGTAATTAGATTTTGAGGTGAGAGTATGAGTTTAACAGACCGTTTTAATAAAAACTTAGATAAAATCGAAGTGTCATTGATTCGTCAGTTTGACCAATCGATTTCAGATGTGCCAGGAATTATGAAATTAACTTTGGGTGAGCCTGATTTTACAACTCCTGAGCATGTTAAGGAAGCTGCTAAGGCAGCTATTGATGCTAATCAGTCTCATTATACTGGTATGGCAGGTTTACCTGCTCTTCGTCAAGCGGCAGCAGACTTTGTGAAGTCAAAATACAATTTGTCTTACAATCCTGACAATGAAATTTTGGTTACTATCGGAGCAACTGAAGCTTTGTCGGCAACTTTAACAGCGATTTTAGAGCCTGGAGATACGGTGCTTTTGCCAGCGCCAGCTTATCCTGGTTATGAACCGATTGCAAATCTTGTCGGTGCTGAAATTGTTGAAATTGATACAACGGCTAATGATTTCGTTTTGACACCAGAAATGCTTGAAAAAGCGATTTTGGAGCAAGGTGATAAATTAAAAGCTGTTTTGCTTAATTACCCAACCAATCCAACTGGTGTGACTTATTCACGTGAGCAAATTAAAGCTTTGGCTGAAGTTCTTAAAAAATATGATATCTTTGTGATTTCAGATGAAGTGTATTCTGAATTGACTTATAATGATGAACCACATGTATCAATTGCTGAATATCTTCCAGAGCAAACAATTTTGATTAATGGACTTTCAAAATCTCATGCGATGACTGGTTGGCGTATTGGTTTGATTTTTGCGCCAGCTATTTTCACTGCACAGTTGATTAAGAGTCACCAATATTTAGTAACTGCAGCAGCCACTATGGCTCAATTTGCGGCAATTGAAGCATTATCTGTTGGTAAAGACGATGCGCTTCCAATGAAGGCAGAATATGTTAAACGTCGTGATTATATCATCGATAAGATGTCAGCACTTGGCTTTAAAATTATTAAACCAGATGGTGCTTTCTATATCTTTGCCAAAATTCCTGATGGTTATGAGCAAGATTCGTTTAAATTCTGTCAAGATTTTGCACGTGAAAAAGCAGTTGCTTTCATTCCTGGTGTAGCTTTTGGTAAATACGGTGAGGGTTATCTTCGTCTTTCTTATGCTGCTAGCATGGAAACTATCACAACAGCGATGAATCGCTTGAAAGAATTTATGGAAGAACATGCAAACTAAGGAAACTTATGGTCTTGTCCTTTATAACCGCAATTATCGCGAGGATGACAAGTTAGTCAAAATTTTTACTGAGACAAATGGTAAGCATATGTTTTTTGTTAAACATGCTGGGAAGTCTAAATTTAACGCTGTTATCCAACCGTTGACTGTTGCAAAATTTATTTTGAAAATTAATGATACAGGTCTGTCTTTCATTGAAGATTATAAAGAGGTTGAGTCTTTTAAGGAAATTAATGCGGATTTATTTAAGTTATCCTATGCTTCTTATATAACGGCTTTGGCAGATGCTGCATTGACAGATAATGTGGCAGATCCGCAATTATTTGCCTTTTTGAACAAGACGCTTTCCTTAATGGAAGAGGGACTTGACTACGAAATTTTGACTAACATTTTTGAAATTCAAGTTTTGGAACGTTTTGGGGTTAGTCTAAATTTTCATGAATGTGCTTTTTGCCATCGTGTGGGTCTGCCCTTTGATTTTTCTCATAAATATTCTGGTATGCTTTGCCCAGAACATTATATTGAGGATGAGCATCGTAGTCATCTTGACCCAAATGTGCTTTATCTGGTGGATCGTTTTCAAGCTATTCATTTTGATGAATTAAAGACAATTTCGGTTAAGCCAGAAATGAAGCGAAAGTTGCGTTTATTCATTGATGATATTTATGATAATTATGTTGGGCTTCGTTTGAAAAGTAAAAAATTCATTGATGATTTAAGAACTTGGGGAAATATTATGAAATAAAGTTGTTAGTGCTGATTGTTTCAGTACGAGCAGCTTTTTATTTTACATTACAGGATGACATTTACTTGAAAAGTAATTGTGATATTTTCTAGGACTGAAAAAAATCGTGAATCATGCTATAATGAAGTGATAATGTTTTGTGAGGGAAAAATTGATATGAAAAAAATTGCTGTTGATGCTATGGGTGGTGACAATGCCCCTAAAGCTATTGTTGAAGGGGTTAATCGCGCATTAGCAGAGTTCTCAGATATTGAAATTCAGCTTTATGGAGATGAGTCTAAAATCAAGAAATATTTGACTGCGAGTGAACGTGTTTCAATTATCCATACAGATGAAAAAATCAATTCAGATGATGAGCCTGCTAAAGCTATTCGTCGTAAGAAAAAAGCGAGTATGGTACTTGGTGCACAAGCTGTTAAGGAAAAAACAGCAGATGCTGTGGTTTCTGCGGGGAATACAGGTGCTTTGCTTGCTGCAGGGCTTTTTGTGGTTGGACGTATCAAGGGAATTGACCGTCCTGGGTTAATGTCCACATTGCCAACGCTTGATGGCAAGGGCTATGATATGTTGGATTTAGGGGCTAATGCTGAAAATACTCCTAAACATTTACATCAGTATGCTATCTTAGGGTCTTTTTATGCGAAGAATGTTCGTGGTATTGCTAATCCGCGTGTTGGTTTGCTTAATAACGGAACTGAAGCAACTAAAGGTGACCCACTTCATAAAGAAGCTTATGCCTTGTTAGCTGAAGATGAAACATTGAATTTTGTAGGAAATGTTGAAGCGCGTGATTTGATGAACGGTGTTGCAGATGTTGTGGTATCGGATGGTTTCACGGGAAACGCTGTTTTGAAAACAATGGAAGGAACTGCTCTCAATATCATGGGAGGATTGAAATCTTCTATTAAGTCAGGTGGCTTCAAAGCAAAATTGGGAGCTCTTCTATTAAAAGATAGTTTGTATCAATTAAAAGATACTATGGATTATTCAAGCGCAGGTGGAGCTGTTCTTTTTGGACTTAAAGCACCTGTTGTGAAATGTCATGGTTCAAGTGATGCGCAAGCTGTTTACTATACTATCAGACAAGTGCGTACAATGTTAGAAACTAACGTTGTTGGTCAATTAGTAGAAGCTTTCACACCAAAAGATTGATAAGGGGGAGAAAGAGATGACAAAAGAGGCTATTTTTGAAAGGATTTGCTTCATTATTAAGGAGCAATTGCACAAACCAGAGTTAAATATTACGCAAGAGACAACTTTGCATGATGATTTGGGAGTTGATTCGATTGCTCTTATGGAATTTATCATTAATTTGGAAGATGAATTTCATTTGGAAATTCCTGACGAAGATGTCGAAGACATGAAATGTATGGGAGAAATGATGGAATACCTCTATAATAGAGTAAATTAAGCAAAAACGTTCGTTGAAATCGAACGTTTTTATTTTTATTTCGTTAAAAAGTCTGTTAAATATTGAAATTGATAACATCATATGTTAAAATTTAGTAGAATAAAAGCGAAAGGCGAACAAAAACATGTCACGACAACTTATTTATACGGGAAAAGCTAAAGATATTTACACAACATCAGAAGATGAGAATTTGATTATTTCAGTCTATAAAGACCAAGCAACAATGCTCAATGGTGCTCGTAAAGAGACTATTAAAGGTAAAGGCGTTCTTAATAATCAAATCTCATCTTTAATTTTTACAAAATTGAATGAGGCAGGTGTGAAAACACACTTTGTTAAACAATTGTCAGAAACCGAACAATTGAACAAAAAAGTTGATATTGTTCCTCTTGAAGTTGTTTTGCGTAATGTTACTGCAGGGTCATTCTCAAAACGTTTTGGTGTTGAAGAAGGTATTAAATTAGATATTCCGATTGTTGAATTTTACTACAAAAATGATGATTTGGATGATCCATTCATCAATGATGAACACGTGAAATTCCTTGGTATTGCTAGTGATGAAGATATTGCTTATATCAAAGCTGAAACACGTTGTATCAATGAACTTTTGAAAGATTGGTTTAATCAAATTGGTTTGAACTTGATTGATTTCAAATTAGAATTTGGTAAAGATAAAGATGGCAACATCATTCTTGCGGATGAATTTTCACCAGATAACTGCCGTCTTTGGGATGCTGAAGGTCACCATATGGATAAAGATGTTTTCCGTCGTGATTTAGGTAGTTTGACAGATGTATACGAAGTCGTTCTTGAAAAATTAAAAGGACTTGACTAAGAGATTATATTTTCTAAGTAGTAGAAAGAAGAATTCTAAAAAGGGTAAAAAATGAATAAACGAATTTTCGTTGAGAAAAAATCAAATTTTAACATTAAAGCTCAAGCGCTTGTTAAAGAACTTAAACATAATCTTCAACTAAAGACTTTGACAGATTTGCGTATTATTCAAGTCTATGATGTTTTTGATTTAGCTGAGTCGCTTTTTGAACGTGCTGAAAAACATATTTTTTCTGAACAAGTGACAGATAATGTTTTGGTTGAAAGTGATGTGGTTGCAGAGCTTGCTAACTATGCTTTCTTTGCTATCGAATCATTACCAGGTCAATTTGACCAACGTGCAGCATCATCACAAGAAGCTTTGCTTCTTCTTGGTAGCAGCAATGATGTAACGGTTAATACAGCACAACTTTATCTTGTTAACAAAGATATTGATGCAGCGGAACTTGATGCGGTTAAAAACTATCTTCTTAATCCAGTTGATTCTCGTTTTAAAGACATCACAACAGGAATTGCACCACAAGCATTTTCAGAATCAGACAAAACAATTCCAAATCTTGATTTCTTCAAAACTTATACAGCAGCTGAGTTTGCTGAATATAAAGCTGAACAAGGTTTGGCAATGGAAGTTGATGACCTTGTCTTTATCCAAGATTATTTCAAATCAATTGGGCGCGTGCCAACTGAAACAGAATTAAAAGTTTTGGATACTTATTGGTCAGACCACTGTCGTCACACAACTTTTGAAACTGAACTTAAAAATATTAATTTTTCAGCGTCTAAATTCCAAAAACAATTGCAAGCGACTTATGATAAATATATTGCTATGCGTGATGAATTAGGACGTTCTGAAAAACCACAAACATTGATGGATATGGCAACTATCTTTGGTCGTTATGAACGTGCTAATGGTCGCTTGGACGATATGGAAGTGTCAGATGAAATTAATGCATGTTCTGTTGAGATTGAAGTTGATGTCAATGGTGTTAAAGAACCATGGCTTTTGATGTTCAAGAATGAAACACACAATCACCCAACAGAAATTGAACCATTTGGTGGTGCCGCAACGTGTATCGGTGGTGCAATCCGCGACCCATTGTCAGGACGTTCTTATGTTTATCAAGCAATGCGTATTTCAGGTGCTGGTGATATTACAACACCAATTTCAGAAACACGTCTTGGTAAATTGCCACAACAAGTGATTTCTAAAACAGCGGCACATGGTTATTCTTCATATGGTAACCAAATTGGTCTTGCCACAACTTATGTCAAAGAATATTTCCACCCAGGATTTGTTGCTAAACGTATGGAACTCGGTGCCGTTGTCGGTGCAGCTCCTAAGGGAAATGTTGTTCGTGAGAAACCAGAAGCTGGTGACGTGATTATCCTTCTTGGTGGTAAAACTGGTCGTGACGGTGTCGGTGGTGCAACTGGTTCATCTAAAGTTCAAACGGTTGAATCTGTTGAAACAGCAGGTGCTGAAGTTCAAAAAGGGAATGCCATTGAAGAACGTAAGATTCAACGTCTTTTCCGTAATGGTAATGTGACTCGCCTCATTAAAAAATCAAACGACTTTGGTGCTGGTGGTGTCTGTGTGGCAATCGGTGAATTAGCTGATGGTCTTGAAATCGACCTTAACAAAGTGCCTTTGAAATACCAAGGACTTAACGGAACTGAAATTGCTATTTCTGAATCACAAGAACGTATGGCAGTTGTGGTTCGTCCGAAAGATGTTGATGCTTTCGTAGCAGAATGTCATAAAGAAAACATTGATGCGGTAGTAGTAGCCACAGTTACTGAAAAACCAAATCTTGTTATGACTTGGAATGGTCAAACAATCGTTGATATTGAACGTCGTTTCCTTGATACAAATGGTGTGCGCGTGGTGGTTGATGCTAATGTTGTTGACAGTAAAGTTGACATGCCAGAACAACGTACAACTTCAGCAGCAACGCTTGAAGCTGATACAGTAAATGTTCTTTCAGACTTAAACCATGCTAGCCAAAAAGGCTTACAAACCATCTTTGATAGCTCAGTTGGTCGTTCAACGGTCAATCATCCGATTGGTGGACGTTATCAAATCACACCAACCGAAAGTTCTGTTCAAAAACTTCCTGTTCAAAATGGTGTGACAACAACAGCGTCAGTCATGGCACAAGGGTTCAATCCTTATATTGCTGAATGGTCACCATACCACGGTGCAGCTTATGCTGTTATCGAAGCAACAGCTCGCTTGGTTGCTACAGGCGCTAATTGGTCTAAAGCTCGTTTCTCTTATCAAGAATATTTCCAACGTATGGATAAACAAGCTGAACGTTTTGGTCAACCAGTTTCAGCCCTTCTTGGTTCAATCGAAGCGCAATTACAACTTGGTTTGCCATCAATTGGTGGTAAAGACTCAATGTCTGGTACGTTTGAAGAGTTGACAGTACCACCAACATTGGTTGCCTTTGGTGTGACAACAGCTGATAGCCGTAAAGTTCTTTCACCAGAATTTAAAGCAGCTGGAGAAAATGTTTACTATATTCCAGGTCAAGCTATTTCACAAGATATTGATTTTGACTTAATCAAAGGTAACTTTGCTAAATTTGAAGCGATTCAAAAAGCATACCATATCACATCAGCATCTGCTGTTAAATATGGTGGTGTGATTGAAAGCTTGGCACTTGCAGCTTTTGGTAACCATATCGGAGCTAAAGTAGAATTGGCAGAGCTTGCAACTAGCTTGACAGCACAACTCGGTGGCTTCATCTTTACATCTGCTGAAGAAATTGCTGACGCAGTTAAAATCGGGGAAACAACTGCTAACTTTACACTTGATGTCAATGGTGTCAATCTTTCTGGTGACAAACTTCTTTCTGCGTTTGAAGGAACTCTTGAAGAGGTTTACCCAACTGAATTTGAACAAAGTCAAGAGTTAGAAGCAGTTCCTGCGGTTGCTTCAGATGCTGTGATTAAAGCTAAAGAAAAAATTGCTGAACCATTGGTTTACATTCCAGTATTCCCTGGTACAAACTCAGAATATGATTCAGCTAAAGCCTTTGAACAAGTTGGTGCAAAAGTTAATCTAGTACCATTTGTAACGCTTAATGAAGCAGCTATTGAAGCATCGGTTGACACAATGGTTGACAACATTAGTAAAGCTAATATCATCTTCTTTGCAGGTGGTTTCTCAGCAGCAGACGAACCTGATGGCTCTGCTAAATTCATTGTCAACATCTTGTTGAACCAAAAAGTTCGCGCAGCTATTGACAGCTTTATTGAAAAAGGTGGTCTTATTATCGGTATCTGTAATGGATTTCAAGCGCTTGTTAAATCAGGTCTGCTTCCATACGGTAACTTTGAAGATGCAACTGAAACAAGTCCAACTCTTTTCTACAATGATGCTAACCAACACGTTGCGAAAATGGTTGAAACACGTATCGCAAATACTAATTCACCATGGCTTGCAGGTGTTAAAGTGGGTGATATTCATGCTATTCCAGTGTCACATGGTGAAGGTAAATTTGTTGTGAGTGCAGCTGAATTTGCAGAACTTCGCGACAATGGTCAAATCTTCAGTCAATATGTTGACTTTGACGGTAAACCAAGTATGGATTCTAAATACAATCCAAACGGTTCTGTTAATGCGATTGAAGGTATCACAAGCAAGAACGGTCAAATCATTGGTAAGATGGGACATTCAGAACGTTACGAAGATGGTCTTTTCCAAAATATTCCAGGAAATAAAGACCAACACTTATTCCGTAGCGCTGTTGAATATTTCACTAAAGGTTAATAAAGTTTTCAAAATATATTTTATAGAAATGACATTGACAAGGTACGTTAGTACCTTTTGTCAGCTTATCAAAAGGAGAAAAAATCCTTACAATTTAATTCTAGGTAATAAAAATAATGACATACGAAGTTAAATCTCTAAATGAAGAATGTGGCGTTTTTGGGATTTGGGGACATCCTCAAGCGGCTCAAGTAACTTATTTTGGGCTTCACAGTCTTCAACACCGCGGTCAGGAAGGAGCTGGTATCGTCACTAACGATAACGGCAAACTCCTTCAACACCGTAATACAGGTCTTCTTTCTGAAGTGTTTAAAAATCCTGCTGATTTGGAAAAATTAACAGGAACTGCAGCAATCGGTCACGTTCGCTATGCGACTGCTGGTTCTGCATCTATTAATAATATTCAACCATTTCTTTACAACTTTACAGACGAGCAATTTGGGCTTTGCCACAATGGTAATTTGACCAATGCAGTATCATTGAAAAAAGAATTGGAAGATCAAGGTGCTATTTTTAATGCATCATCTGATACTGAAATTCTAATGCATTTGATTCGCCGTAGCCATAATCCTGAATTTATCGGTAAAGTCAAAGAAGCGTTGAATACTGTCAAAGGTGGCTTTGCTTATCTCTTGATGACAGAGGATAAATTGATTGCTGCGCTTGACCCAAATGGTTTCCGTCCGTTGTCAATTGGGCAAATGGCAAATGGTGCTTGGGTGGTATCAAGTGAAACATGTGCTTTTGAAGTGGTTGGTGCGAAATGGGTTCGCGATGTAAAACCTGGTGAACTTGTTATTATTGATGACAATGGCATCCAGTATGACACTTACACAAATGATACTCAACTTGCTATCTGTTCAATGGAATATATCTATTTTGCGCGTCCTGATAGCGATATTTACGGTGTTAACGTTCACACGGCTCGTAAAAATATGGGAAAACGTTTGGCACAAGAATTCCAACATGAAGCTGATATTGTCGTTGGTGTACCGAATTCATCACTTTCAGCAGCGATGGGATTTGCTGAAGAATCAGGTCTACCTAACGAAATGGGCTTGGTGAAAAACCAATACACACAACGTACGTTTATCCAACCAACACAAGAACTCCGTGAACAAGGTGTTCGCATGAAGCTCTCAGCCGTATCTGGTGTTGTTAAAGGTAAGCGCGTGGTCATGGTTGATGATTCTATCGTACGTGGAACTACATCACGTCGTATCGTTCGTTTGCTTCGTGAAGCAGGTGCGACCGAAGTCCACGTGGCAATCGGTAGTCCTGAATTGAAATACCCATGTTTCTATGGAATTGATATTCAAAATCGTCGTGAATTAATTTCAGCTAATCATACGAAAGATGAAGTTTGTGAGATTATCGGTGCTGATAGCTTGACTTACTTGTCAATTGACGGTTTGATTGAATCAATTGGACTTGATACAGATGCACCAAATGGTGGTTTGTGTGTAGCTTACTTTGATGGTAAATACCCAACACCGCTTTACGATTATGAAGAACCATACCTCAAGAGCTTAGAAGAAAAAACAAGCTTTTATATTCACGAAGTTAATGAGAATAAGTAGTGAGCTTAATTAATAGCTCTGCTATTTCCCAAAAGGAGAAAAATATTATGACTAAAAATGCTTATGCCCAATCTGGTGTTGATGTTGAAGCGGGTTATGAAGTTGTTGCACGTATCAAAAAACACGTTGCTCGTACTGAACGTGCAGGTGTTATGGGAGCTCTTGGTGGCTTTGGAGGTATGTTCGACCTTACAAAAACTGGCGTGAAAGAACCTGTTTTGATTTCAGGAACTGATGGTGTGGGAACAAAACTCATGCTTGCCATTAAATATGATAAACACGATACAATTGGTCAAGACTGTGTTGCCATGTGTGTTAATGACATCATTGCAGCTGGTGCTGAACCACTTTATTTCCTAGATTACATTGCGACTGGTAAAAATGAACCTGCAAAACTTGAACAAGTTGTTGCAGGTGTTGCCGAAGGTTGTGTTCAATCTGGTGCAGCTCTTATCGGTGGTGAAACTGCTGAAATGCCTGGTATGTATGGTGAAGATGATTATGATTTGGCTGGTTTTGCAGTAGGTGTTGCTGAAAAATCACAAATCATTGATGGTTCAAAAGTTTCTGATGGTGATATTCTTCTTGGACTTGCTTCAAGCGGTATTCACTCAAATGGTTATTCACTTGTTCGTCGTGTTTTTGCAGATTATACAGGTGAAGAAGTGCTTCCAGAACTTGAAGGCAAAAAATTAAAAGAAGTTCTTCTTGAACCAACACGTATCTATGTTAAAGCGGTGCTTCCACTTATCAAAGAAGAATTGGTTAATGGTATTGCTCACATCACTGGTGGTGGTTTCATTGAAAATGTTCCACGTATGTTTGCAGATGATTTAGCTGCTGAAATTGAAGAGGATAAAGTTCCTGTTCTTCCAATTTTCAAAGCTCTTGAAAAATACGGTGACATCAAACACGAAGAAATGTTTGAAATCTTCAACATGGGTATTGGTTTGATGTTGGCAGTTAGTCCTGACAAAGTTGAACGTGTGAAAGAACTTCTTGACGAACCAGTTTACGAACTTGGTCGTATCGTCAAAAAAGCTGATGCAAGTGTGGTGATTAAATAATGAAAAAAATCGCGGTTTTTGCGAGTGGTAACGGGTCAAATTTTCAAGTTATTGCAGAGCAATTTCCTGTTGAATTTCTCTTTTCAGACCACCGAGATGCCTATGTTTTAGAACGTGCAGAAAAACTCGGTGTGACAGCTCATGCTTTTGAACTCAAAGAGTTTGACAATAAAGCAGCTTACGAAGAGGCTATTGTTGCTTTGCTTGAAAAATATGACATTGACTTGGTTTGCCTAGCTGGTTATATGAAGATTGTTGGTCCAACGTTGTTAAAAGCTTACGAGGGGCGTATTATCAATATTCACCCAGCTTATCTGCCAGAATTTCCAGGCGCTCATGGTATTGATGATGCTTGGGAAGCAGGTGTTGACCAATCTGGTGTTACCATTCACTGGGTTGACAGTGGGGTTGACACAGGAAAAGTAATTAAACAAGTCCGTGTGCCTCGTCTGGCTGAGGATACTATTGATAGTTTTGAAGCTCGCATTCATGAAAATGAGTATAAACTCTACCCAGAAGTTTTAGAGAGCTTAGGAGTTGAGAAAAAGTAGTCAGCGTATTTGATAGCGTAGCTATCGGGCTTATTGCTGGCATTATGATTGACTGGTTTATTTTTTATAGAAAGTAGGACTGAAATGACAAAACGTGCACTAATTAGTGTTTCTGATAAAGCGGGCATTGTTGAATTTGCTCAAGAATTGAAAAAACTTGGTTGGGATATTATCTCAACTGGTGGAACAAAAGTTGCGCTTGATAAAGCAGGTGTTGACACTATCGCGATTGATGATGTGACTGGATTCCCAGAAATGATGGACGGTCGTGTGAAAACACTTCACCCAAATATTCATGGTGGTCTTTTGGCTCGTCGTGACCTTGACAGCCACCTTCAAGCTGCAAAAGATAATCACATTGAATTGATTGACCTTGTTGTGGTTAACCTTTACCCATTCAAAGAAACAATCTTGAAACCAGAAGTGACTTACGCTGATGCGGTTGAAAATATTGATATCGGTGGTCCTTCAATGCTTCGCTCTGCTGCTAAAAACCACGCTAGTGTTACAGTTGTTGTTGACCCAGCTGATTACGCTGTTGTTTTGGATGAATTGTCAGCTAATGGCGAAACAAGCTTTGAAACTCGCCAACGTTTGGCAGCGAAAGTTTTCCGTCACACAGCAGCTTATGATGCGTTGATTGCTGAATACTTCACAAAACAAGTTGGTGAAACAAAACCTGAAAAACTCACAATCACTTACGATTTGAAACAACCAATGCGTTATGGAGAAAATCCTCAACAAGACGCTGATTTCTACCAAAAAGCTTTGCCAACAGATTACTCAATTGCTTCTGCTAAACAATTGAATGGTAAAGAATTGTCATTTAACAACATCCGTGACGCTGACGCTGCAATTCGCATTATCCGTGATTTCAAAGACCGTCCAACTGTTGTTGCTCTTAAACATATGAATCCATGTGGTATCGGACAAGCTGACGATATTGAAACAGCTTGGGACTACGCTTATGAATCAGATCCAGTTTCAATCTTTGGTGGAATTGTTGTGCTTAACCGTGAAGTTGACGCCGCAACAGCTAAGAAAATGCACGCTATTTTCCTTGAAATCATCATTGCACCAAGTTATTCAGAAGAAGCCCTTGAAATCTTGACAACTAAGAAGAAAAACTTGCGTATTCTTCAATTGCCATTTGAAGCTCAAGAAGCTAGCCAAGTTGAAAAAGAATATACTGGTGTTGTCGGTGGACTTTTGGTTCAAAACCAAGATGTTATCGAAGAAAATCCAGCTGATTGGAAAGTTGTGACAAAACGTCAACCAAACGACCAAGAAAAAACAGCGCTTGAATTTGCATGGAAAGCTATCAAATACGTGAAATCTAACGGTATCATTGTGACAAATGACCATATGACACTTGGTGTTGGTCCTGGTCAAACAAACCGTGTAGCTTCTGTTCGTATCGCCCTTGATCAAGCCAAAGACCGTCTTGATGGTGCAGTTCTTGCTAGTGATGCTTTCTTCCCATTTGCGGACAACGTTGAAGAAATTGCTGCGGCAGGTGTGAAAGCAATCATCCAACCAGGTGGTTCAGTACGTGACCAAGAATCTATCGATATGGCTGATAAATACGGCATTGCCATGGTATTCACAGGTGTTCGTCACTTCCGTCATTAAGATAAAATATGACCAAGAATTGTAATGATCGTTTTACTGACTGGCATTATAAACATTTAGGTTATCCTTATACTGAAAAATAAATTTTAAACTTAAGATAAGTTTAAGCAAGTCTGCCTATACTATAAACAATCCTAAAACTTTTCTTTTTCATAATCTCCAGAAGGGGCTTCGTTAATGAAGTCCCTTCATTTTGTTTAAGTTTTCTGAAAGAAATTTTTTAGTCTCTCTTAAGTAAGGCAAACTATACTAAAGATACTCCTAAATAAACTTTTTTTCATACCCCAAGAAATCCTAATCTATCTAGATTGGGATTTTTTAATATTTTTATGGGATTTTTACAAACTTGTTATATGAATCGCGATAATTTCCGAACAAATATGTTATAATGTAAATGTATAATTCGTAAAAATCTTTTTTTACGTACTTTGTTGATTTTGGAGTATAATCTCCTTTAATGTTTTTATTGAGGTATTTTTACTTATGAAACTTTTAGTTGTTGGCTCTGGTGGGCGCGAGCACGCTATTGCTAAGAAGTTGTTGGAGTCTCCTCAAGTCACTCAAGTTTTTGTGGCACCTGGTAACGATGGTATGACACTTGATGGACTTGATTTGGTAAACATCGGAATTTCCGAACATTCTAAGCTGATTGATTTTGCGAAAACTAATGATATTACTTGGACTTTCATCGGACCTGATGATGCTTTGGCTGCAGGAATCGTTGATGATTTTAATGCTGCTGGTTTGAAAGCATTTGGACCAAGTAAAGCAGCCGCAGAGCTTGAATGGTCTAAGGATTTTGCGAAATCAATTATGGCTAAATACCATGTTCCGACAGCTGCCTACGGTACTTTTTCAGATTTTGAGGAAGCTAAGAGCTACATTGAAGAACATGGAGCACCAATCGTTGTCAAAGCTGATGGTTTGGCACTTGGTAAAGGTGTTGTTGTTGCTGAAACAGTAGAGCAAGCTATCGAAGCAGCACACGAAATGTTGCTTGATAATAAATTTGGCGACTCTGGTGCACGTGTGGTCATCGAGGAATTTCTTGATGGTGAAGAATTCTCATTATTTGCTTTTGTTAATGGTGATAAATTCTATATCATGCCAACTGCACAAGACCACAAACGTGCTTTTGATGATGATAAAGGACCAAATACTGGTGGCATGGGAGCTTATGCACCTGTTCCACATTTGCCACAAAGCGTTGTTGATACTGCTATTGAAACAATCGTCAAACCAGTTCTCAATGGTATGATTGCTGAGGGGCGTCCATATCTAGGGGTACTCTATGCTGGACTTATTTTGACAGCTGATGGTCCTAAAGTTATTGAGTTTAATTCTCGCTTTGGCGATCCTGAAACGCAAGTTATCTTGCCACGTTTGACATCTGATTTTGCTCAAAATATCACAGATATTTTAGATGAGAAAGCTCCAGAAATTACTTGGACAGATAAAGGGGTGACTTTAGGTGTTGTTGTTGCATCAGAAGGTTATCCAGTTGCCTATGAAAAAGGTGTTCACCTACCTGAGAAAACTTCAGGTGACATCATTACCTACTATGCAGGGGCTAAATTTGCTGACGATAAATCACTTCTTTCAAATGGTGGTCGTGTTTATATGTTGGTAACAACTAAAGATGATGTTAAAGCTGCGCAAGACAGCATATATGCTCAATTATCACAACAAGACACAACTGGTCTTTTTTACCGATATGACATTGGAAGCAAAGCTATTGGACGTTAACCCCAAGTGTGTTTTGGTCAGTGCCTGTCTTTTGGGTGAAAAATGTAAATATAACGGCGGTCATAATTACAATCAAGCCCTTGTTGACTATGTTGCTGACAAAGAAGTGATAGCTATTTGCCCAGAAGTTTTAGCTGGTCTTCCCACACCGCGAGAACCTGTTGAATTAGTTCATGAAGATGTTCTTGATAAAAAAGGAAATTGCTACAATGACTTTTTCAAAAGAGGTGTTAGGCGATGTATGGATAAGATTGCTGGGAGACCAATCGACTTAGCTATTTTGCAATCACGAAGCCCATCATGTGGTGTTAATCAGATTTATGATGGGAGTTTTTCGGGAAATAAAATAGCAGGCAGCGGACTTTTTGCACGGCAATTAAAGGCAAGTGGTTATCAAGTTCTTGATGTCGAAGATATAAATCAATTGGAAGGAAAATAATGAAACCATTAATTTCAGTTATCATGGGTAGTAAATCTGATTGGGCTACCATGAAAAAAACAGCAGAAGTACTCGATCAATTTGGTGTTAGTTATGAAAAGAAAGTTGTTTCTGCTCACCGTACACCAGATTTGATGTTTAAACATGCCGAAGAAGCAAGAGGGCGTGGAATCAAGGTAATTATTGCTGGTGCTGGAGGCGCTGCTCATCTACCAGGTATGGTTGCAGCAAAAACAACTCTTCCAGTTATTGGTGTTCCTGTAAAATCACGTGCTCTTAGTGGAGTTGATTCTCTTTATTCAATTGTTCAAATGCCTGGCGGTGTGCCTGTTGCAACTATGGCAATTGGTGAATCAGGAGCTACGAACGCTGCTCTAACAGCCCTTCGTATTTTAGCGATTGAGGATGAAAAGTTAGCAGAAAAATTGGAAAACTTTGCTCTTGAACAAGGTAAAGTTGCGGAGGCTTCAACAGATGAACTCGACTAAAACAATCGGTATTATCGGTGGTGGTCAACTTGGTCAAATGATGGCTATTTCAGCAATTTATATGGGGCATAAGGTGGTTACTCTTGATCCAACAGCTGACTGTCCAGCATCACGTGTGAGTGATATGATTGTAGCTTCTTACGATGATGTCGAAGCGTTGCGTGAATTGGCAGAACGCTGCGATGTTCTCACGTATGAATTTGAGAATGTTGATGCTGACGCTTTGGATGCTGTTGTAAAAGTTGGTCAATTACCTCAAGGAACGGATTTGCTTCGTATTTCGCAAAATCGTATTTTTGAAAAAGACTTTCTAGCTAAAAAAGCAGGTGTTAAAGTGGCACCATATAAGGTTGTCACATCAAGTCTTGACCTCGAAGATATTGATTTATCTAAAAAATATGTCTTAAAAACAGCAACTGGCGGTTATGATGGACATGGACAAATCGTGATTAAATCAGCTGATAACTTAGCTGACGCTAATAAATTAGCCAATTCTTGTGAATGTGTTTTGGAAGAATTTGTGAATTTTGACCTTGAAATTTCAGTGATTGTGTCAGGTAATGGTAAGGAGATGACTGTTTTTCCAGTCCAAGAAAATATTCATCGTAATAATATCTTATCTAAAACAATCGTACCAGCTCGCATTTCTGATGAGCTAGCTAAAAAAGCTCAAGCGATGGCGGTTCAAATTGCTGAAAAATTGGAATTGTCTGGTACACTTTGCGTTGAAATGTTTGCGACACCTGATGATATTATTGTCAATGAAATTGCACCACGTCCGCATAATTCTGGACACTACTCAATTGAAGCTTGTGATTTTTCACAATTTGACACACATATTTTAGGAATTCTTGGTTTGCCACTTCCAACTATTCATCTACATCAACCAGCTATTATGCTAAATGTTCTTGGACAACACATGGAAAAAGCACAAGCTTATGTGCAAGAAAATCCTAGCGCTCACCTCCACCTTTATGGTAAACTAGAGGCAAAACATAACCGCAAAATGGGACATATTACGTTGTTTAGTGATGAACCAGATACCATTGCGGAAATGGGAGAAGGACTGGATTTTTGACATGACTTATAATGAATTTATTTTATGTTCTACTTGTAAGAAATGTATTAACCTAAGAATTCAGATGGGGAATTTTCCTGTTGATTTTGCCTTAAATTGTCCAGAGTGTAAAACAGAAATTACTGGTAGAGTTGAATTTGAACCATTTGGTATAACTATAACAAACGCACAAATTCTTGATAAAGATGTTCCTAATTATGATAAATTGACGGACTTTCCTGTATGGTGCTTAGAAATTTCTATGGAATTTCCAACTCGAAAATTGTACTTAAGAGAAAATCCATTTGATAGATTATCGCCATTTATGGCCCAAATGGCTCGTATAAATAAAAAAGCTGACATTACTGGCTATAAAAAAATTCAGAATGCAAGCATATTTGCAGAATTTATAAGGGACAAAAAACTAGATAATTTTAAACGTTTATATAGTTTATATTGGAATCGACAAGATAAATATTTATATCCAGAATTAAACAGGTTGTTAAGCGATTACAAAGGACTGATGTTAATAACGAATGTTAAGAACATTTCGGATGCTACCATGGTGTTGCATCAGCTATTTTTGACCACTTCCGGTA
>CAVAFU010000002.1:0-77588 GCA_963588325.1 Oribacterium sp. | reverse complement strand
TCAAAAAAACACCCCAATCGTTAGATTTTGTGTCTAACTTTTGGGGTGCGGTACATTACTGATGTAGGGATTTTTTATATTAAAACAAACACCTTATATCACAATTGATGTAAGGTGTTTTTCTGCTTAGTTTTAACAAAATGATTGTTTTTGTTTGTTTTAGTCAGATACGATAATATCTGTCAATTGACCGAATTTATCTTTGTTTTCTGCTGTGATAGCAGAGTCAGTTACCACGTGGTCAATGTCGCTGATGCGATAGAAATCATAGAAATCGTATTTGTCGAATTTTTCATGGTCAACAAGCAAGAAAGTTTCAATAGCATTATCAAGAGCAATGCGTTGAATTTCTCCTTCACTTTCGCTATATGTGGCGATGGAATCACCGAATACACCGTTAGCACTCACAAAAGCTTTTGAGAATTTAAGATTTTGTAAGTAGTTGGCAGTCAAAGACCCGACAAAGGCACCTGTAATATCACGATATTCTCCACCAGTTAAAATTAAATCGGTGCTTTTATTTTCGTTCAAAATATTAAAAACAGGCAAACTGTTTGTTACAACCCTAATATTTTTAGCGACTAGTTCATTGGCGAAATGTTCTAATGTAGTTCCAGGACCAATGAAAATAGTCTCACCTTCTTGAACGAGCTGGCTAGCAAATTTTGCAATAGCACGTTTTTCTTCAATTTGGAGTTCTTGTTTCTCAGTGTTTGATTTTTCGTGTTTGCTTTTGAGTCTTGGGCTATCGATACTTTGTGCACCACCATGGATGCGGATAAGTAAGCCGTCTTTATCAAGCTCATCTAAGTCACGTCTAACAGTCATATCTGAAACACCAAGTTCTTTAATGACATCATTGACGGTGATGACACCTTTGGCATTAACTTGGTCAAGAATCCACTGGAGGCGTTCTTTTTTCAGCATAGTAATCTCCTTCCTTTTGTCGTTATAATTGTCATCCTAACTTTATATTATCATAAAAAAAAGACAAACTCAACAAATAAGAAAAAAAAGAAACATTATGAAACATAATTGTAATAAAGCTGACAACTCTAATAGTATCAACGGTTCGAAAGGAATTTGTTTGGTTTCGATAAACATAAAACAACAAACAAAAATAAAAAATATTGAACAAAAATGTTGACAAATGTTTGCTTTAGTTTTATTATATAAACATAAAAAAACGTTTTTAAAAAATTATCTAGATAAAAAGAAAAATTTTGAGGTGTTAAAATGACAGTTATTCTTGGTGCAGATGCTGCAGGTGAAACTTTGAAAGAAATTATCAAAGCTTACTTGTTAGAAAATGGTTACGACGTTAATGACGTCACAGATGTAGAAAAAGATTTTGTTGACAATACACTTGCTGTAGCAGCTGGTGTTAATGCTTCTGATGATAATCTTGGGATTATGATTGATGCTTATGGTGCAGGAAGCTTTATGACTGCTACTAAAATCAAAGGTATGGTTGCTGCAGAAGTTTCAGATGAACGCTCAGCTTATATGACACGTGCTCACAATAATGCTCGCATGATTACCATGGGGTCAGAAATTGTCGGCGTTGAATTAGCTAAAAATATTGCTAAAGGATTCTTGGAAGGTCACTATGATGGTGGTCGTCACCAAATCCGTGTTGATATGTTGAATAAAATGTGCTAGGAGCGAGGAGAAGAAAATGAAAATTGCAATTGGATGTGACCACATCGTAACAACTGAAAAAATGGCTGTATCAGACTTTTTGAAATCAAAAGGTTATGAAGTCATTGACTGCGGAACTTATGACCATACACGTACTCACTACCCAATCTTTGGTAAAAAAGTTGGTGAAACAGTCGTTAGTGGTCAAGCTGATTTAGGTGTTTGTATCTGTGGTACAGGGGTTGGTATTAACAACTCTGTTAATAAAGTACCTGGTATTCGTTCAGCATTGGTTCGTGATATGACAACAGCGATTTATGCCAAGGAAGAATTAAATGCTAACGTTATCGGTTTTGGTGGCAAAATCACAGGTGAATTGTTGATGTGCGATATTATCGAAGCTTTCATCAATGCCGAATACAAACCAAGCGATGAAAATAAAGCATTGATTGAAAAAATTGCACAAGTTGAAACGGTCAATGAAGACCAAACATCACCAGATTTCTTTGATGAATTTCTTGAAAAATGGGATCGCGGCGAATATCACGACTAGGAGAAGCTCAGATGATTCTTACAGTAACATTGAATCCATCCATCGATATTTCCTATCCGCTTGATGTTTTAACATTAGATACGGTTAACCGTGTTTCAGAAGTTAAAAAAACACCAGGGGGCAAGGGCTTGAATGTCACTCGTGTGCTGTCAGAAATTGGTGATAATGTGACTGCAACGGGCTTTATCGGTGGCAAGCTAGGTGAATTTTTAACAAGTAGCCTTGACCAAAATAAGGTTCAACATCGTTTCTTCCCTATTCACGGAGAAACTCGCAACTGTATTGCTATTTTGCATGAAGGCTTACAGACTGAGGTTTTAGAAGCAGGTCCGATGATTGATAAAGATGAGGCAGATGGTTTTCTCAATCATTTTCGCTACCTTTGTCCATCGTATGATGTCGTGACAATTTCAGGAAGTCTCCCAGCAGGTCTTGAGTCAGATTATTACCGAAAGGTTATTGAACTTGCTAACTCACAAGGCAAAAAAGTGGTGTTAGATTGTTCTGGTAAGGCTTTGGAATCCGTTTTAACAGGTGATGAAAAACCATTTGTCATCAAGCCAAATACAGAAGAATTATCACAACTTGTTGGTAGGGAAGTGACAGATGATGTGGATGATTTGAAATCAATTCTCCAAGACGATTTGTTTGCAGGCATTGATTGGGTAGTTGTTTCACTAGGTAGCAAAGGGGCTTGTGCAAAGCACGGTGACAAGTTTTATCGTGTTACCATTCCAAAAATTGACGTGGTCAATCCTGTCGGCTCTGGTGACTCAACGGTAGCTGGTATTGCGTCAGCGATTATCCATGAGCTTTCAGATAAAAATTTCTTACGTCATGCAAATGCTCTTGGCATGCTTAATGCGCAAGAAAAAATGACTGGTCATGTCAATATGGCTAATTACGATAATTTATTTAATCAAATTCAGGTAGAAGAGGTATAAGAAAAAATGGTATTAACACAAGAAAAACGCAGATTGCTTGAGAAACTTAGCCGTGACGGTGTGATTTCTGCTTTGGCATTTGACCAACGTGGAGCACTAAAACGTATGATGGCAAAATATCAACCAGAAGAACCAAGCGTTGAACAAATTGAACATTTGAAAGCATTGGTTTCAGAAGAATTGACACCATATGCGTCATCTATTCTTCTTGACCCTGAATATGGCTTACCTGCTAGCAAAGTTCGTGATGCAAATGCAGGCTTATTGTTAGCTTATGAAAAAACAGGTTACGATGCAACAACAACTAGTCGCTTGCCAGACTGCTTGGTAGAATGGTCAGCTAAACGTCTTAAAGAAGAAGGTGCTGATGCAGTGAAATTCTTGCTTTACTATGATGTTGACGGTGACGAATACGTTAACCTTCAAAAACAAGCTTATATTGAACGTATTGGTGCAGAATGTAAAGCAGAAGATATGCCATTCTTCCTTGAAATTTTGACATATGATGAAAACATTTCTGATAATACAAGTGCAGCATTTGCCAAAGTAAAACCTCACAAAGTTAACGAAGCCATGAAAGTTTTCTCTGATGACCGTTTTGGTATCGATGTGCTTAAGGTTGAAGTCCCTGTTAACATGAAATATGTTGAAGGATTTGCGGATGGTGAAGTGGTTTATACAAAAGAAGAAGCTGCTAAAGCCTTTAAAGACCAAGAAGCTGCAAGTCATTTGCCATACATCTATCTTAGTGCAGGTGTTTCAGCAAAACTTTTCCAAGAAACATTAGCCTTTGCGGCTGAATCAGGTGCTAAATTCAATGGTGTCCTTTGTGGACGTGCTACTTGGGCAGGTTCTGTACAAGTCTATATTGAAAAAGGCGAAGCTGCTGCGCGTGAATGGCTTCAAACAGAAGGTCGCCAAAATATCGAAGACCTTAACAAAGTCCTTGCCACAACAGCCAGCTCTTGGAGTGAAAAAGTGTAAGAAGGTGATATCATGACTCAATTATTTGCAGAAGATACGGTGTATATTTCTGAACAGCAAGACCAAAAAGGTGTTTTCAAAGAAATCGCTCGTAAATTATTTGAAAAAGGTCTTGTAACAGAAGAATACTTGGATAATTTGATTGAAAGAGAAGAACATTATCCAACAGCCTTGCCTTTAAGTCCAATTGATTCGAGTCTTCCCAATATTGCTATTCCGCATACAGAAAGTCAGTTTGTAAATGTTACTCGTATTGTTCCAGTTAAACTGGAACATGCGATAACATTTCATAATATGATTTTGCCAGATGAAAAACTGGATGTTTCATTCTTATTTATGATTTTAAATAATGAAGAAAAAGAACAGGCTGGACTGTTAGCAGCAATAATGGATTTTATTAATAGACAAGATAAAGAAGCGTTAATTAAATTCTTTAATTCTGAAAATCCAGAAAGAATTTATCAATTTTTGGAAAATAATTTTTAAGGAGGAATTTATCATGATTAAAATTTTAGCAGCGTGTGGAGCAGGTGTTAATTCAAGTCACCAAATTAAAAATGCTTTAGAAACAGAGTTGACTAAACGTGGTTATCAAGTATCATGTGATGCTGTCATGATTAAAGATATCAATGAAGAATTGTTATCACATTATGATATTTTTGCACAAATTTCTAAAACTGATTTAGGTTTTGATGTTAAGATTCCAGTTGTCGATGCTGGTGCTATTCTTTATCGTATCCCAGCAATGGCAGAACCCGTTTATAAGAAAATGGAAGACGTTATTAATAGTTTAAACAAATAAATTAAAGCGCTTTCGAAAGAAATGGAAGAAATGAAATGAATGTAATTATCGACTTTGCAAATACGATTTTCCAACCAATTATTGACCTTGGTGCAGCTCCATTGATGACAATCATCTTGACTGTCATTGCCCTCTTCTTTAAAGTGAAATTCACTAAAGCTTTAGAAGGTGGTATTAAACTTGGGATTGCTTTAACAGGTATTAGTGCTATTATTAATATCTTATCAACAGCATTTTCTGGTGCAATGGCTGACTTTGTTGCTAGAACTGGTTTGGAATTAAATATCACTGACGTTGGTTGGGCACCTCTTGCTACAATTACTTGGGGTTCGCCTTACACACTATACTTTTTGATGATAATGGTCATTGTAAATATCATTATGTTGGTGTTGAATAAAACGAATACACTTGACGTTGATATTTTCGATATTTGGCATTTATCAATTGTTGGTTTGTTTGCTATTTATAGTGGAGCAAATCTTATGATTGCAACGATTTTGGTTGTCTTCATTGGTATTTTAAAAATTATCAATTCAGACCTTATGAAGCCTACATTTAATGACTTATTGGGGGCTGGTGATGAAAATCCGATGACAACAACTCACATGAACTACATGATGAATCCAATTATCATGGTATTCGATAAAATTTTTGATAAGCTTTTCCCTTGGCTTGATAAATATGATTTCGATGCTGCTAAATTGAATGCAAAAATTGGGTTCTGGGGTTCAAAATTTGCAATTGGTATTTATCTAGGAATCTTTGTTGGCTTGTTGGCAGGTCAAACACCAACAGAAATTGCTTCTTTAGCTTTTACAGCAGCTGTCTGCTTGGAATTGTTCTCATTGATTGGTTCATGGTTTATTGCTTCTGTTGAACCACTTTCTCAAGGTATTACTGATTTTGCTTCTTCAAAATTGCAAGGACGCACATTAAATATTGGTTTGGACTGGCCATTCATTGCAGGTCGTGCAGAAGTTTGGGCTGCCGCTAATATTTTGGCTCCAATTATGTTGTTAGAAGCGATTGTTTTACCAGGAAATAAACTATTGCCACTCGCAGGTATTATTGCGATGGGTGTTACTCCAGCTTTGTTAGTTGTTACACGTGGTAAATTAATTCGCATGATTGTTATTGGTGCTATTGAATTACCATTATTCTTGTGGTCAGGAACATTGATTGCACCATTTATTACAGAAACAGCTAAAAATGTTGGGGCTTTCCCTAGTGGTTTAGATACATCAACCATGATTTCTCATACAACAATGGAAGGTCCAATCGAAAAATTCTTGGCATACTTTGTTGGTAAAGCTTCAACTGGTGATTTGACTTACGTTCTTTATGCAGCTATTGCTTTAGTTATTTATACATTATTATTCTTCTGGTATAAAGGAGAAATGAAAAAACGTAATCAAGCTTACCAAGAAGCCAAATAGTAATACATCTTATCTAACTTGACTAAAACTTCTTTTATAATTTATTTTTACGCGTGATGAGAATGGCAGTTCAAAAGCTGTTCATTCTCATTTTATTTAGGAGAAAATGATGGTTATTGAATTAAAAAATGATTTCTTGACGGTGCAGTTTAAGGAATTCGGTGGGGCTTTGTCTTCTATTAAAGACAAAGATGGTACTGAATATTTGTGGCAAGGAAATCCAGAGTATTGGAGTTCTCAAGCACCTGTATTGTTTCCTATTTGTGGCAGTCTGCGTGATGATGAGGCGATTTATCGTCCAAGCAGCCGTCCGCATTTTACTGGTGTGATACCACGACATGGTTTGGTGCGTAAGAAAATGTTCACTTATGAACCGATATCAGATAATAGCCTTGCTTTTTCAATCACGCCTGATGAGGAAATGTTAGCGAATTATCCTTATGATTTCGAGTTAAAAATCATTTATACCTTGACAGGAAAGACAATCAAGACAACTTATCAAGTGACGAATCGGGAACCAGAAAAACGGATGCCGTATTTTATCGGAGGACATCCTGGCTTTAATTGCCCATTGCTTGCGGATGAACATTACGAAGATTATTATCTTGAATTTGAAAAAGAAGAAACTTGCTCGACGCCAGAGACTTTTCCAGAAACTGGACTTCTTGATGTGAAGAAGCGCACGCCATTTTTGGAAAACCAAAAAATCTTAGATTTGGACTATGCCTTGTTTGCTAAGGATGCCATTACTTTGGACCAATTGGCTTCGCGTAGCGTATCATTGAAATCTCATAAACACGATAAAGGCTTGCGTTTGGATTTTGATGATTTTCCAAATTTGATTTTATGGTCAACAGTTAATAAAAGTCCGTTTATTGCCTTGGAGCCATGGAGTGGCTTGTCAACATCGCTTGAAGAAAGTGATATCTTAGAGGATAAACGTCAAGTGACTTTTGTAGCAAGTGGTGACATGAGTGAAAAATCCTTCAGTATTACGATTTTTTGAAAATGTTTAAAATAAACAAAAAAAATCAAAAAAATACAAAGAAAGGGTTTACAAAATTAAAATTGTGTGCTATATTATAATCGTAGAAATTAATAGAGTGGATTGTAACTAAGACATTAGGCAAGACCGCAAATGACCTAGAAGGGAGGATTCTAGTTTGTTTGTGGTTTTTTATTTGTCTAGAACCACGAAGGAGAGTAGAATGTTTCGGATTGTACAAGCGCTCAACAATAATGTCGCTCTGGTAAAAAATGAGCAGGATGAACAAGCCGTTGTCATGGGGCTAGGAATAGTCTTTCAAAAGAAAAAAGGTGATTTAATTACACCAAGTAAAGTTGAGAAAGTTTTCCTTTTGAAAACGGAGGAATCAAAAGAAAATTTCTTAACCCTTTTGAAAAATATTCCATTAGATATTTTAACAGTGACCTATGACATGATTGATGAATTGGTAGCCAAATATCAATTTCCTGTTCAGGAATACTTGTATGTGACCCTTACTGACCATGTTTATTCAGTATATAAGAAATTGTTAAAAGGGGCTTATCAAGAAAGCCGTTTGCCAGATATTTCAGCAGCATATGTTACTGAATTTAAAATGGCAAAAGAAGCGGTTGAGATTTTAAGTCAAAAATTATCGGTAACTTTTCCAGATGATGAAGTCGGACGAATGGCTTTGCATTTCATTAATGCCAAAGGAGACTATGAAGTTTCTGATGACAAAAAAGAAAGCGCAACCAAGACCGTTTTGACATTGATTGAAGAAGAGTTACTACAAAATAACATCAAGCGTAGCCCAGAAAATAGTAATCTTTACGACCGCTTGATGATTCACTTAACTTATCTAATTAATCGATTACAGATGAATCAACAAGACGATACATCCTTGGTTAATTTGGAAGAATATGTGAAATCAGATTATCCAGAAGCCTATAAAATTGGGCAATCAATCTATGATTTGATTGAACAAGAATTAAAAATAGATTTATCACGAAGTGAACGTGTTTACCTTGTGATTCATATTCAACGTTTATTGAAATAAGGAGAAAAATATGTATAAATTACCAGAAGATTTTATTTTCGGTGGTGCAACAGCAGCCTACCAAGTTGAAGGAGCTACTAAAGAAGGCGGTAAAGGTCCAGTAGCTTGGGATGATTTCTTAGCAGAGCAAGGACGTTTTAGCCCAGACCCTGCCAGTGATTTTTACCATCAATACCCACAAGACATTGAACTTTGTGAAAAATTTGGTGTTAACGGGCTTCGCTTATCTATTGCTTGGAGCCGAATTTTCCCAAATGGTACTGGTGAAGTTAACCAAGAAGGTGTTGATTACTACCACAAAGTGTTTGCGGAATGTGAAAAACGTGGCATTACAGCTTTTGTCACACTTCATCACTTTGATACACCAAAAGTTTTATTTGACAATGGTGATTTCTTAAACCGTGACACGATTGAAGCTTTTGTTAACTATGCAAAATTCTGTTTTGAAGAATTTACAGAAGTTCGTCACTGGAGTACTTTCAATGAAATCTACCCAGTCGCAACTAATCAATATTTGCTTGGTATTTTCCCACCAGGTATCAAATACGACCTTTCAAAAGTTATCCAATGTTTGCATAATATGATGTATGCACATGCGCGTGTGGTTAATTTGTTCAAAGATGGTGGTTACCAAGGTGAGATTGGTGTGGTTCACTCTCTTGAAACAAAATACCCAGCGACAGATAGTGAAGAAGATAAACACGCTGCTTTCTTAGATGATGCCCTTTCAATTCGTTTCTTACTGGATGCAACTTATCTAGGTTATTATTCAAACGAAACAATGGAAGCGCTTAACGAAATCTGCGCAGCTAACAATGCTAACTACGAATTCCTTGACAGCGACTTTGAGGAAATGAAAAAAGCTAGTCACCGCAACGATTATCTTGGTATCAATCATTACCAATGTCATTTTGTTAAAGCTTACAACGGTGAAAATGCCATTCATCACAACGGTACAGGTGACAAAGGAACATCTGTTTACAAAGTCAAAGGTATCGGCGAACGCATTTACAAAGAAGGTATTCCAAGAACAGATTGGGACTGGATTATCTACCCAGAAGGTCTGTATGACTTGCTTCTTCGTATCAAAGCAGATTACCCACACTATAATAAAATCTACATCACAGAAAATGGTATGGGGTATAAAGATGAATTTGATGATGGTATCATCATGGACCAACCGCGTATTGATTATTTGAAAGTTTACCTACAATCTCTTGCTAAAGCGATTGATGCAGGTGTTAATGTTAAGGGATATTTCCTTTGGTCATTGATGGACTTGTTCTCATGGTCAAATGGTTATAATAAACGCTATGGTTTGTTCTATGTGGACTTTGAAACGCAAAAACGTTATCCAAAAGCGTCAGCATATTGGTACAAACACATCAGCGATACAAAAATTGTAGAATAGGGGATTTAGAAAATGGATAAAAAAGAATTACAAATGTTAGGTTTTGAAATTGTAGCTTACTCAGGTGATGCACGAAGCACACTTCTTCAATTGCTCAAAGAAGTTCGCTCTGGCAACTTTGACAATGTCGATAAAGCTGTTAAAGATGCGGATGAAAATTTGGCAAAAGCCCACAATGCTCAAACTCAATTGTTAGCACAAGAAGCGGGTGGAGAAGATTTGGAACTTGGTTTTATCTTCGTTCACGGTCAAGACCACTTGATGACAACATTGTTGTTACGCGATCTCATTTCGGATTTTATTGAATTATATAAAAATCATTAATTTTGAAGAAAGGAAGGGAACTTGGCTTGGTAAAAGCAAAATCTCCTCTCAATAGTCATTTCTGATATGTCCTATTTACCCCTCAGATATGTTAGAAATGGCTAGCCAAGCCTAGGTTCTTTAGGAGTTGTATCATGAACAAACTCATTCAACAAATCGAAAAAGGAAAACCCTTTTTTGAAAAAGTGTCTCGTAATATTTATTTAGGTGCCATCCGTGATGGTTTCCTTGCGGCGATGCCGGCTATTCTCTTCTCTAGTATCTTTATCTTGATTGCATCTATTCCAGATGTTTTGGGAATTTCATTACCAGAAGATTTCTCAAATTGGCTCTGGAAAATTTATAACTACTCAATGGGTGTTGTAGCTCTTCTTGTATCAGCGACAACAGCACGTTGCTTGGCAGAATCTGTAAACCGTAAGATGCCAGGCAATAAGAAAATTAATGCGGTTTCTGTAATGCTTGCCTCAATCGTCAGCTTCTTAATGTTGAGTGCTGACGAACTTGATGGTGGTCTTGCTAGTGGCTACATGGGTACAAAAGGTATCCTCGCAGCATTTGTAGCAGCTTTTATCACTGTTAATGTTTATAAATTCTGCGTCTTAAAAGACATCACTATCAAGATGCCAAAAGAAGTGCCAGGAACAATTTCGCAAACATTCCGTGATATCTTCCCATTCTCATTTGCTGTATTTGCAGCTGTCATCATTGATACTGTTATTCGTTATTTCTTTGGCACATCATTTGCTGAAGCTGTTATTACCCTTCTTCAACCGTTGTTCACAGCAGCAGATGGTTATCTTGGAATTGCTATTATCTGGGGTGCAATGGCGCTCTTCTGGTTCGTTGGTGTGCATGGTCCATCAATCGTAGAACCAGCTATCGCAGCTATTATTTATGCTAATGTTGAAACAAACCTTCAATTGTTCAAAGCTGGTGAACATGCTTCAAACGTTTTGACTGTTGGTCTTGGTAATTTCGTTGGTACTATGGGTGGTACTGGTGCGACACTCGTTGTTCCATATCTCTTCTTACTCTTTGCAAAATCAAAACAATTGAAAGCCGTTGGTAAAGCTTCATTTATCCCAGTCAGCTTCGCCGTTAACGAACCATTGCTTTTTGCAACGCCAATCATCCTTAACCCATATTTCTTTGTTCCATTCCTTTTAGCTCCAATTGCCAACGTTTGGATTTTCAAATTCTTCGTTGATGTGCTTCAAATGAACAGCTTTATGTATGTTCTTCCTTGGGCAACTCCAGCGCCAATCGGACTTATTCTTGGTACAGGTGTTAGTCTCTTAGCAGTTGTTCTTGTCCTTGTTTTAATCGTTGTTGATGCGATTATCTACTTCCCATTCATCAAAGCTTATGACGCATCACTTCTTGAAGAAGAAGCTGAAATTGCTGCGCAAGAAACTGCAGCTGAAAATGCAGCTCCTGCAAAAGCATCAGAAGAAAAAGTTGCTGATGAAAAATCTGCTGTTAAAGTTACAACAGATAAACCAATCAATGTTTTAGTACTTTGTGCCGGTGCTGGTACAAGTGCAATGCTTGCCAATGCTCTTACTGAAGGAGCAGCAGCCACAGGTGCCAATATTACAGCATCAGCTGGTGCTTATGGTTCACACTATGAAATCATGAAAGATTTTGACATGATTGTACTTGCTCCACAAGTTAATTCATTCTACGAAGATATCAAGAAAGACACAGATGCTCTTGGTATCAAGTTAGCAGCCACAAAAGGTGCTGAATACATCAAATTAACACGTGATCCTGAAGGGGCTGTAGCCTTTGTAATGTCTTACTTTGCCTAACCGATTCTAGAAAAGCTAGGGAGAAAGATTATGAAAATACTAAAAAAGATTTTTTTGACGACTGTTGCACTCATTGGTTTTGTTGCTCTTGGAAATACCGTGATTAAAGCAGACGACTTTATCAACGGAGCCGATATTTCGATTCTTGATGAAATGGAACAAAGCGGAGCGATTTACAAAAGTAGTGGCACTCAAAAAGACCCGCTAACTATTCTAAAAGAAAATGGTGTTAACTACGTTCGTTTGCGACTATGGGTGGACCCATATGATAGTTCAGGAAATGCCTATGGTGCAGGAACCAATGATTTAAACAGAACATTAAAATTAGCCAAACGTGCTAAAAATAAAGGCTTAAAAGTCTTACTAGATTTTCATTACAGTGATTTCTGGGTTGACCCTGGAAAACAAAATCTTCCAAAAGCTTGGCAAAATCAGACTTTTGAACAATTAAATTCAACAGTGTATTCTTACACGGCTGATGTCCTTAATCAGATGAAATCAAACGGTGTTTACCCTGATATGGTTCAAATCGGAAATGAATTGAACAGCGGTATGCTATGGCCGTACGGAAAAAGCTGGGGCGAAGATGGTCAAGAATTTACCCGCCTCGCAACTTTCCTAAAATCAGGGGTTCAAGCTGTCAAAGATACGCAAACAAGCAATGTTCCAATCATGCTTCACTTGGCAGATGGTGGTGATAAATCAGCTTTCCAATGGTGGTTAGATGAAATTACCAATCAATCCGTTGATTTTGATATTGTCGGCATTTCTTATTACCCATATTGGCATGGCACTTTGGCAGAACTCTCTGAAAATATGGATAATATCAGCGAACGCTACAATAAAAAAGTTGTTGTTGTCGAAACAGCGTATGCTCATACTCTTGATAATGTTGACCAAAAAACAAATGCCTTCACAGCAACTGAAGAAACAGCTGGTGGTTACAAAGCAACCCAAGATGGGCAATATGAATTTTTGACAGATTTAGTTGATAAGATTAAAGACGTCAAAAATAATAATGGACTTGGTTTCTTCTACTGGGAACCACTATGGTATAACGGTAATGTCTCATGGGCAACACAAGCTGGAATGTCTTACCTTGGCGTTTCAGACGTGACAGGTAACGAATGGGAAAACCAAGCAGTCTTTGATTTCTCAGGAAATGCCTTACGTGGTGTAAAAGCCTTTAATTACTCTAATCTAACAAATGTCGTTGCTAATAACAGCTTTGAATGGGACGGTTATACTGAAAATCCATCATCTTGGAACGTGTGGACAAATAGCCAAAATGCAGGAATTAAGACCGAAGTTTATGATGACACACGCTATAAACTCACCTTCTGGTCAGATTCAGCATTTGAAAGCTCTATTTATCAAAATATCAGCAACCTCAGCTCAGGTACTTACAAATTAAGTATCGATGCAATGGGTGACACAAGTATTGAGACCGCGCAAGTTTATATTAAGAACTACGGCGGCAACGAACAAAATCTCTCGTTGGCAGATTCAAGCACATGGAAAACTTACACGATTGACAACATCCCAATCACAAGTGGACAATGTGAAATCGGCGTGTACGTCAAATCATCTGCTAACAAATGGCTAAATATCGATAACGTCAGACTTGTCAAAGTCGATTAGTTATACATTTCATTTCACCCCCCGAAGCGTTAAGCTCTCGGGGGATTTTTTGGGTGTTGTAAAAAACGTTAGGTAAGAGATTCCTAACGCTTTTGCTTATTTTTTAGTGTTTTGCGGTAATTGCTTGGGCTTTGGTTGAAGTATTTTTTAAAGGCTTTGCTAAATGCGAGGGCGTCTGTGAATCCTACGGCGTTAGCTACTTCTGAGATATGAAAAGTAGTGCTGGTAAGTAAATCAGCACTTTTTTCCATGCGAACCTGAACGATGTAATCTTTGATTGAATAGCCAGTTTCTTCTTTGAAAATCTTGTAAAGATAGCTGCGGTTGAGATTGAGTTTATCAGCAATTTCTCCCACTTTTAAAGAAGTTCCATATTGTGAATGAATTATTTTTTTAGTTTGTCTAATATAATTTTGAATAAGAATACTACCATCAGAAACTGCTTTGCTGGGAGATTCTTCTATCAGGTAAGCAAGTAGTTTATAAAGTTCAGCAATCAGTTGGAGCTCAGTCACGTCATCAAGTTTTTGGTCGCGAAATTGAGTTAATTTGACGATTTGATCAAGAACCTTTGACCTAAGCGTTGAATGGCAGAAGTATTGTTCTAGTAGTTGAGTTTTACTTAAAATACTTTCAGCCTTTGAACCGCTAAAACCGACCCAGAGGTATGTCCAAGGATGGTCTTTATCGGCTTGATAAAAGGTCACTTTTCCTTTGGGAAGGATAAACATATCACCAACACCAAGTTCAGTAGTTTGCTCGTCGATAGTAAATTTTCCTTTGCCATCAACAATAAAATGTAGAACAAAATTATCACGAATAGTTGGACCGAAAGAGTAGTTCTTATCACAAATTTCAGCCCCATAGTGGTCAACATTTAGATCAAAATTATTGGTATCAAATTCGTTATAGGTATTTAGAACGTTCAAACTATCATCTCCTCTATAAGCAACATTTTACCATATTTGTCCAACATCCTACCATTCAATAAGGGAAAAAATGATGGTAAAATTTTAGTAAAAACAGAGGAGGAAAGCTTGTGGGAATTACAATTAAAGGAAATCTTTTCTACATTCAAAGTAAAGAGATGTCAATGATTATTGAGAATCGAGAAGGTGATTTGCTTCTTCGTCATATTGGAGGTAAAATCGCTAACTATCACGGTTCAAATGCAATATTTGAGAAAGATCATGCTTTTTCAGGCAATCCAACTCCCGATAATCGTACGTTCAGCTATGATACCCAACGTCAAATATTTGGTGTGCATGGCTTTGGTGATTTTCGTTGCCCATCACTTAAAATTCAACATGATAACAATGAATTAACACAATTTAAGTTAAAAGATAGTCATATTTTACACGGAGTTGTTGAGGCAACAGGATTACCTAGTCCACATTCAATGGAAGGTGCAGAAACGTTAGTGTTTATCTTAGAAGATGAATTTGCTAAGTTGCGTCTAACGCTTTATTACACAGCTTATGCAGACCGTGCGACTATTTCAACTTTTGCTAAGATTAGTAATCTATCCGATAAAGCTGTTGTCATCAACCGAGCTTTATCAACTATGCTTGATGTACCTGCTGGAAATTATGATGTGGTAACTTTGCAAGGAGCTTATGCGCGTGAGAAAACAGTTCGTCGTCAAATGGTCGAGCAAGGTATCTTTAGCATTGCTTCAAATCGCGGAGCTTCTGGTCATGCTCAGACTCCAGCTATGATTTTGTGTGATAGGACAGCAACGGAGGATGCTGGTAGTGTTCTTGCTTTACAGCTACTTTATAGTGGTAATTTTCAAGCTTTTGTTCAAAAAAGTCAATTGAATGAAGTTCGCTTAGGGATTGGTATTAATGATGATAACTTTGCTTGGCAATTGGCAGCTGGAGATAGTTTTGAAACGCCAGTGGCTTTGATGACTTATTCGGCAAAAGGTTTGACACACTTGAGCCAAGAAAGCCAGTTGTTTGTACAAAATCATATCATGCCAAAACAATTTGCTCATGTTGAGCGTCCGATTCTTATCAATAACTGGGAAGCGACTTATTTTGCTTTCAAGCAAGAAAAATTGCTTAATTTAGTCGATGAAGCAAGCAGACTTGGTATTGAACTCTTTGTTTTAGATGATGGTTGGTTTGGAAATCGATTTGACGATAATCGTGCACTTGGTGACTGGAGTGTCAATGAAGAAAAACTCGGTGGACCATTGAGTGATTTGATTGATAAAGTTCATGCTAAAGGCTTGAAATTTGGTTTGTGGTTTGAACCGGAAATGATTTCTGTAGATAGTGACCTTTACCGTACCCATCCTGATTGGGCTATTCAAGCTGAGGGTCGTACTCATACTTATTCTCGTAATCAATTGGTACTTAACCTTGCCAACCCTGATGTGGTAGACTATATTAAATTAGCTATCGATAATATCTTGACAGAAAATGCTATTGATTATGTCAAATGGGATTATAACCGTAACATCACAAATATCGGAAATGGCGACTCAGCTCTTGCTACTAAGATGCAATCTCATGCATATATGTTAGGTTTGTATGAATTGGTATCTTATTTAACTGAAAAACATAGCAATATTCTCTTTGAATCTTGCTCAGGTGGTGGTGGTCGAAACGACCTTGGGATGATGCGCTACTTTCCACAAGTTTGGGCTAGTGATAATACAGATGCCATTTCTCGTTTACCAATTCAATACGGTTCAAGCTATCTTTATCCAACTATTTCTATGGGGTCCCATGTTTCAGCAAGCCCGAATCACCAAATGGGACGCACAACACCAATTGAAACACGTGGAAATGTTGCTATGATGGGAAATCTTGGCTACGAACTTGATTTGACAAGCCTGCCAGAAAGTGAAAAAGAAGTGATTGCTACTCAGGTTTCTCACTACAAAGACATTCGTTCAGTTGTCCAATTTGGGAAGCATTATCGTCTTATTAATCCAGAACAAGACGCAAATGAAGCGGCTGTGCAATTTGTTTATAAAGATAAAACAGTTGTAACTTACGTTCGCACACTTTCAACGATTGAAACAATTGAAACGACGCTCAAGCTGAAAGGTTTGGAGGAAGCAGCTACTTATCGCCTACAAGAAACAGGACAAGTTTTCTCAGGGGCTGAACTCATGTATGCAGGTTTGACCATAACTCTCCCACAAGGTGATTATCTTAGTAAACAGTACTATTTTGTGAAACAATAAGGAGGTTTTCAATGAAATGGCGTAAACAATTGATAACTGCTGGTATAGTAGTTTTAGCTGCCATTGCTGGTTTAATACTGACGGCGTGTTCAAAAGAGGATGATACATCGGCTGATGGCAAGGTAACTATTGAATATTTCAATCAAAAGACAGAAATGGTGGATACGTTAAAAGAAATTATTAAGGATTTTGAAGCAGAAAATCCTAACATTCACGTAAAAATGACAAGCGTTCCAAGTGCTGGAACAGTTCTAAAAACACGTATGCTTGCAGGCGACGCCCCAGATGTCATTAACATTTATCCTCAGAATGTAGATTTTAAAGAGTGGGCAAAAGCTGGTTATTTTGAAGATATGACAGGTAAGTCTTACCTTGAGAATATCAAAAATAACTATGCAGAAAACTATGCAGTAAATGGAAAAATTTATAGTGTGCCTTTATCAGCTAATGTTTCAGGAATTTACTTTAATAAAACAAAATTTGACGAATTAGGACTCAAAGTTCCAGAAACTTGGGATGAATTTGAAACTTTGGTAAAACAAATCAAGGCTGACGGTGAAACACCGTTTGCGCTTGCTGGTAGTGAAGGTTGGACTTTAAATGGCTATCATCAACTGGCTTACATTAGCGTGACTGGTAGTGGTGATAAGGCAAATGATTACCTTCGTTTTTCTCCCGTTAATTCTATCTCAACTTCTGATAATGAAGTTAAAGAAGTTCTAACTCGTTTGGATTTACTTGCTGATAAGGGGAACCAACAAAGTAATTGGGAAGGGGCTTCTTACAACGATTCTGTTGTAGCATTTGCGACTGAAGAAGCCTTGATGTTACCAGGTGGTTCATGGGTATTAGCAGCGATTAAACAACAAGATCCTGATTTTGAAATTTCAACATTTGCCTTTCCTGGTGAAAAAGCTGGTCAGGAAGTTACAGTTGGTGCAGGAGATTTAGCTTTATCTATCTCATCATCAACAAAACACAAAAAAGAATGTGAAACATTTGTTTCTTATATGGCGTCAGCTGAGGCTATGCAAAAATATTATGATGTTGACGGTTCACCAGTGTCTGTGGAGGGTGTGGTTGAAGACGACAATTCTCCACTTGCTCCACTTTATCAGCTAGCATTTACAGATAAACACTATGTTTGGCTTGGTGAAAATTGGACAAGCGAAGAAGATTTCTTTAGTTTAACAACTAATTATCTTTTAAATCAAGATGCTAATCAATATGTTAGCGAGTTAAATGCATTCTTCAATCCAATGAAAGCTGACGTAAAAAAATAGGAGGATAAAAGAATGCGAAAATTTTTAAATAAGTATTGGGGTTGGACATTTCTGATTGTTCCTTTAATGTTACAAGCTATTTTCTTCTATTTTCCAATGCTTCAAGGAGCTTTTTATAGTTTTACAAATTGGACTGGATTGACTTATAACTTTGATTTTGTAGGTATTAATAACTATAAAATTTTGATGACTGATAGCAAATTCTTTAAGGCACTTGGTTTTACTTTGATTTTAACTCTTGCTTTAATTGTGGGAGAAATTGTCATTGGTATCTGGGTAGCTCGAGCCTTGAATGCTAAAATCAAAGGACAAACTTTCTTTAGAGCGTGGTTCTTTTTCCCAGCAGTTTTATCAGGATTGACGGTATCTTTGATTTTCAAACAAGTCTTTAATTATGGATTACCAGCCATTGGTGAAGTTTTGAACATTGAATTCTTGAAAACAAGTCTTCTAGGGACATCTGGTGGTGCCGTTTTTGCAGCAATTTTCGTCATGCTATGGCAAGGTGTCGCAATGCCAATTATCCTTTTCCTCTCAGGGCTTCAAACTATTCCAAGTGAAATCACAGAAGCAGCAGCGATTGATGGAGCAAATAGCAAACAAACGTTCTGGAATATTGAGTTGCCTTATTTATTACCTAGTATTTCAATGGTCTTTATCATGGCACTTAAAGCTGGTTTGACAGCTTTTGACCAAATCTTTGCTCTGACTGGTGGTGGACCAAGTAATTCAACAACGTCAATTGGGCTTTTAGTTTATAATTATGCTTTTTCAAGCAATCAATATGGTTATGCTAACGCCATTGCCTTGATTCTCTTTGCTATTATTGTTTTGGTATCAATGTTGCAATTGAAATTATCAAGTCGTTTCGAAGTATAAATGGAGTGAAATATGAAAAAAGAAGAACGTTATCATACTTTTTGGAAATATGTGCTCTTAGTCACGGGATCAATTTTGATTTTGATTCCATTGCTAGCAACAGTCTTTAGTTCGTTTAAGACAACTAAGGACATCATGCAACATTTCTTTGCTTTTCCAAATCCTGTTACCTTGAGTAACTATACACGTTTGTTAGCAGACGGTATTGGGCATTATTTTTGGAATTCAACGATTATTACAGTCGTTTCAGTGATTTTGGTAACCTTATTTATTCCTGCGGCAGCGTATTCCATTGCGCGTAACATGAGCAAAAAACGTGCTTTTAACATCATGTATAGCTTGCTAATTTTAGGAATCTTCGTGCCATTTCAAGTTATTATGATTCCAATCACAGTTATGATGAGCCGACTTGGGTTGACAAATATTTGGGGCTTGATTATCTTGTATCTGACTTATGCTGTACCGCAAACTTTATTCTTGTATGTTGGTTACATTAAGCTAAGTGTTCCTGATAGTTTGGATGAAGCTGCTGAAATTGACGGAGCTGATAAATTTACAACATACCGCAAAGTTGTCTTTCCAATGCTAAAACCAATGCATGCCACAACTTTGATTATCAATGCTCTTTGGTTCTGGAATGACTTTATGCTCCCCCTCTTAATGTTGAATAAATCTTCAGAGTCATGGTCATTGCCACTCTTCCAATACAACTACACAGGACAATACCTCAGCGATTACGGACCAAGCTTTGCCTCATATGTCGTCGGTATTATTACCATCACAATTGTTTATCTTATCTTCCAAAAACACATCATCTCAGGAATGAGCAACGGCGCAGTGAAGTAAGGATACAGAGGCGTATAGCGGGCACAGTGAAAAAAATAAGGAAGTGACACAGTATCATTAAGACACAATTTTTCACCAAACCCGTGCTCAACGACATCACAATATAAATGATGAAAATAAAACAAAGGAATAACTATGGGAATTCAAAATAAAACAATGTTAATCACTTACTCGGATAGTCTGGGTAAAAATTTAAAAGAACTTAAACAAAATCTTGATAAGTATTTCGGGGAGGCAGTTGGTGGTATCCATCTCTTGCCATTCTTTCCGTCAACTGGTGACCGTGGTTTTGCCCCTGTTGATTATGACGAAGTTGATTCTGATTTTGGTACTTGGGATGATGTGAAAGGCTTGGGTGAAAACTATTATCTTATGTTTGATTTCATGATTAACCATATTTCTCGTCAATCAAAATATTACAAAGATTATCAAGAAAAACACGAAGCTAGTGCTTACAAGGATATGTTTCTTAACTGGGATAAATTTTGGCCAGAGAATCGTCCGACACAAGCTGATGTGGACTTGATTTACAAACGTAAAGACCGCGCACCAAAACAAGAAATTCATTTTACAGATGGTTCGGTTGAGCATTTGTGGAATACATTTGGTGAGGAACAAATTGACCTTGATGTGACCAAAGAAGTGACCATGGATTTCATTCGAAAAACCATCAAACACCTAGCAGAAAATGGATGTGACCTCATTCGTCTAGATGCATTTGCTTATGCGGTTAAGAAATTGGATACTAATGATTTCTTTGTGGAGCCAGACATTTGGGAATTACTTGATAAAGTGCGTAGCATTGCAGCAGAATCTGGCACAGAATTGCTTCCAGAAATTCATGAGCACTATTCAATCCAGTTTAAGATTGCTGAGCATAACTATTATGTTTATGATTTTGCACTTCCAATGGTAACACTTTATAGCTTATATAGTGGTAAAGTTGACCGCTTGGCAAAATGGTTGAAAATGTCGCCAATGAAACAATTTACAACGCTTGATACACACGATGGAATTGGTGTGGTTGATGTCAAAGATATTTTGACAGATGAGGAAATTGACTACACTTCAAATGAACTCTATAAAGTTGGTGCTAATGTCAAACGTAAATATTCATCTGCTGAATACAATAATCTCGATATTTATCAGATTAATTCGACTTATTATTCTGCACTTGGTGATGATGATAAGAAATATTTCTTAGCACGCTTGATTCAGGTTTTTGCCCCGGGTATTCCACAAGTTTATTATGTTGGATTTTTAGCAGGGAAAAATGACCTTGATTTGTTAGAAAAAACAAAAGAAGGTCGCAACATCAATCGTCATTATTACAGTAGTGAAGAAATTGCTGAAGAAGTCAAGCGACCAGTGGTTCAATCCTTGCTTAAACTCTTTACTTTCCGAAATCAATCGGCTGCTTTTGACCTAGATGGCAGTATTGATGTAGAGGTATTAGATGAAAATACGCTTGTAATCACTCGCCGTAATCAAGGTAGCAGTGTGGTTGCAGAAGCCAAAATCAATTTAAAAGACTTAAACTACATAGTTAAAGAAAACGGGGAAGAGGTTATTTTCTTATAAGCTAAAGGAAGCGGGACGAGCTCCTAGCTTCCATTTTATTTTTTTGTAACGCAAACGCTTGCACAAACAACGAGAAAGCGTTAAAATAAGAGATATAGAAATCAAAAATAGAGGTGCACTATGGAAAAGCATTGGTGGCATAAAGCGACTATTTATCAAATTTATCCTAGGTCTTTCATGGATTCAAATGGTGATGGTGTTGGAGATTTGCAAGGAATTATTAGCAAACTCGATTACCTTCAAAAGCTTGGTATCACAGCGATTTGGCTATCACCTGTCTATCAATCGCCAATGGATGATAATGGCTATGATATTTCTGATTACGAAGCGATTGCTGATATTTTTGGAGATATGACCGATATGGAAGAATTGCTAGCGCAGGCAAAAGCGCGTGGCATTCGTATCATCATGGATTTGGTGGTAAATCATACATCAGATGAGCATGCGTGGTTTATTGAAGCGCGTGAAAATCCTGACAGCCAGTTCCGCGATTTTTACATTTGGCGTGATGAACCTAATGAATTGGATTCTATTTTTGGTGGCTCTGCTTGGGAATATGACAGCAAAAGTGGTCAATATTATTTACACTTTTTTACCAAAAAACAACCTGATTTAAATTGGGAAAATTCATTGCTACGTCAATCTGTTTACGACATGATGAATCGCTGGATTGACAAAGGTATTTCAGGTTTTCGTATGGATGTGATTGACATGATTGGCAAAATTCCTGACCAACTCATTTCAAATAATGGTCCAAAATTACACGACTACCTCAAAGAAATGCACCAAGCAACCTTAGCTGGCAAGGATTTGTTGACGGTTGGGGAGACTTGGGGTGCAACACCAGAAATTGCTAGACAGTACTCATCACCAGACGAAAAAGAATTGTCCATGGTTTTCCAATTTGAGCATATTGGTTTGCAACACAAGCCAGAAGCTTCTAAATGGGATTACGAAGAAGAGTTAAATGTTCCAGCACTCAAAGCTATTTTTAACAAATGGCAGACAGAGCTTAAACTTGGTCAAGGTTGGAATTCGCTTTTCTGGGATAATCATGATTTACCTCGGGTATTATCCATTTGGGGAAATACAACGATTTATCGCGAAAAATCTGCAAAAGCTTTTGCAATTTGCCTACATTTGATGCGTGGAACACCTTATATTTATCAAGGTGAAGAAATCGGAATGACGAACTATCCATTTAGAGATTTAGGTGAGATTGATGATGTTGAATCGTTAAATTTTGCCAAAGAAGCTTTGGAAAATGGCAAGACGTCAGAAGAAGTGATGGACAATATCCGTATGATTGGACGGGACAATGCCAGAACACCAATACAATGGGATGATAGTAAAAATGCAGGATTTTCAACAGCTGATAAGACGTGGCTGCCCGTTAATCCAAACTATCAGCAAATCAATGTCCAAGCTGCCTTAGACAATCCTGAATCAATTTTCTATACTTATCAAAAACTTATTAAACTTCGTCAAGAAAATGATTGGCTGATTGATGCTGAATTTGAATTATTAGACACGACAGATAAGGTTTTTGCATATCTCAGAAAGGCGAAAACAGCGACTTACTTAGTTGTTGCTAACTTGTCAGATGAGCCACAACCTTTTGAAATAAACTTAGCCTATCAAGCAACCATTATCAGCAACACTTCAGAACTCGCCGACTTTGAAAAACACCAACTCCAACCATGGGACGCCTTTTGCGTTAAAGTCGGATAATCAAAAAGCAGCTCTTTATTGAGCTGCTTTTTTGATTGGTGGAAGAAGAGTTCTCCTTATCTCGTACTATCTCTCAACGTTAATGTGGTTGCGAGTCTTGTCATTGTTGGGATGGTGTTATGGTTGATGAGTTGGCGGTTTAGGATGTCAACGGCAGTGCGTCCCATTTCTTCGGTGTAGACGGTGATGCTTGATAGGGCTGGGAAAACTTGTTTGGTAAGAGCAGTATCATTAAATGAAATCAGGCTAACGCGATTTGGAACGATGATATTTGCTTCTTGAAGAGCTCGAAGGGCGCCAATGGCGAGTGTATCATTGGCGACGAAGAAAGCTTGTGGCAGGTCATCGCCGAGTTCAGCGATGGCTTTTTTCATTAAATCATAACCTGATTGTGCGGAAAATTCACCTACAAAAATGTATTTAGGATTGTACAGATTATTTTCATAAGCATAGTTTTTGTAAGTGCGGAAACGTTGGTCGACGATGAGTTCTTTTTGGTCGGTTGTACGTTCTTCGCCAGCAATCATACCGATTTTGGTAAATCCTTGTTCCATAAAATAATCAAGGACTTTGACAACGGCATTATCAAAATCTGTGGTTACACAAGGGTGTCCTGCATTTAGAGTATCACTGTCAACAAAGACAAGGTTTTGTGATACTTTTTCTAATGTTGCAATCTGTTCATTAGAAAATTTTCCGATAGCGATGATGCCACAGATATTTTCTGAAATGGTTAAAATATCGTTATTAAAATAACGGATAATATCATACCCCAACTCTTGAGCACGTTTTTCAAGTCCGATACGAATGCTGTAGTAGTAGAGGTCGTTGAGTTCTTCTTGCTCGCTGTACCATTGTACAATCGCAATTTTTTGACGTTCTTGCAAGACGTTTGTGCTACGTTTGTGCTTTTCATATCCCAATTCTTCAGCAACGGTTAAAATACGATGCCGTGTTTCCTCACTGACAGAGAGGGTAGCATCTTTATTAAGAACCCGTGAAACGGTCGCTGATGAAACCTTTGCCAACTTTGCAATGTCTTTTAATGTAGCCATAAGTCATCCCTTCTTTCTTGACGTTATTATAACACATAATTAGTAAAAAGAAAAATATTAAGTAAAACTTTAGTAAATTTTATTGACTTGGAACATTAGTGGGTGTACAATGAAACCGTAATCATAGAAGAAGTAAAAAGGAGACCCTCATGAAAGTTACAGAATTAAAAGAAGCCTTCACAGCCGTATTTGGCAATGAAGCAGATGCAACATTTTTCTCACCAGGTCGCATTAATTTAATTGGTGAACACACAGACTATAATGGTGGTCATGTTTTCCCAGCGGCGATTACTCTTGGAACATACGGTGCAGCTCGTAAACGTGATGATAAGAAACTTCGTTTTTATTCAGCGAATTTTGATGATTTAGGTATTATCGAAGTTGACCTTGACAATCTTGTCTACGATAAGAAAGATAGCTGGACGAATTATCCAAAAGGTGTCATCAAATTCTTGCAAGAAGCAGGGCATACCATTGATGCTGGTTTTGAACTTTACGTCAACGGGAATATTCCAAATGGTTCAGGCTTGTCATCATCAGCTTCGCTAGAACTCTTGGTAGGCATTGTTGCTGAAGAATTATTTGACCTTAAACTAGAACGTCTTGACTTGGTAAAAATCGGTAAACAAACAGAAAATGAATTTATCGGCGTTAATTCAGGTATCATGGACCAATTTGCTATTGGTATGGGAGCTGAAAAACAAGCTATTTACCTTGATACCAATACTTTAGAATATGACCTTGTGCCACTTGACCTTGGTGACAATGTCATTGTTATCATGAATACTAACAAACGCCGTGAATTGGCTGATTCAAAATACAATGAACGTCGTGCGGAATGTGAAAAAGCTGTTGAAGAATTGAATCAAGTCCTTGATATCAAAACACTTGGTGAACTTGATTTGCAAGCTTTTGATGAGTATAGTTATCTTATTAAGGATGATAATCGTCTCAAACGTGCTCGTCACGCTGTTTGGGAAAATCAACGTACCCTTCAAGCAAAAGAAGCTTTGACAGCAGGTGAACTTGAAAAATTTGGACGTTTGGTTAATGCTTCACATGTGTCACTTGAGCATGATTACGAAGTAACTGGTATTGAACTTGATACCCTTGCTCATACTGCTTGGCAACAAGAAGGTGTCCTTGGAGCTCGTATGACAGGAGCGGGCTTTGGTGGTTGCGGTATTGCCATTGTCGCTAAGGATAAAGTTGATGCCTTTACAGAAAATGTTGGTCGTGTTTACACAGAAACTATCGGCTACGCTCCAGCATTTTACATTGCTGAAATTGCAGGTGGCTCACGTGTCTTGTCTCGAAAATAAGTAAGATTAGAGAAGAAAAATGAAACTTTTAGATACTTTTGTCGCTAAAGTCATTGCAGTTAGCGACTACACAGAAGATGATATTTTTTACTTGCGCAATCGTGTCCTTGCCCTTGTTGGTGAGGATGGTGCGCAGCAAGAAACTACGCAAACAGAGTTAATCGCTCTTAAAGATGAGTTGGTTGACTTGGCTGTGCAAAATGGTAAAGTTGGTGAATTAGCAGCAGAAAAAGATTGTTTGGGTGCTGAACTAATGAATTTTATCACACCTGTCCCAAGTCAGGTGAACCGTGAATTCTGGGATACTTACGCAAAATCTCCTCAACAAGCTATCGCAGATTTTTACGCCCTCAGCAAACGCAACGATTACATTAAAGTGGCTGCAATTGCTAAAAATATTGCTTTTACAACACCATCACAATATGGCGATATTCAAATCACAATCAATTTATCAAAACCTGAAAAAGACCCTAAAGCTATTGCTCAAGCTAAGTTGGTAAAAGCTTCCTCTTATCCAAAATGCCAACTTTGTATGGAAAATGAAGGTTATCAAGGTAGGATTAACCACCCTGCACGTGCCAACCATCGCATTATCCGTATGAATTTGGGCGATGAAAAATGGGGCTTCCAATATTCGCCATACGCTTATTTCAATGAGCACTGTATCATTTTAAATACTGAGCATGTGCCGATGGTTATTAGCAAGGATACTTTTGCGCAGCTACTTGATATCGTTGATATTTTCCCAGGCTATTTTGCAGGGTCAAATTCAGATTTGCCAATTGTTGGTGGGTCAATTTTGACACACAATCACTATCAAGGTGGGCGTCACATTTTTCCAATGGAAATAGCAGAGCTGGATAGTGAGTTTCATTTTAAAGGCTTTTCTGATGTGACAGCTGGTATTGTCAATTGGCCAATGTCTGTTATCCGTTTGCGTAGCGCAGATAAAAATCGTTTGGTTGAATTGGCTGAGAAAATTCGCTTGGCTTGGCGTGATTATTCAGATGATAGTGTTGACGTTGTTGCTTACACAGGTGACACACCGCACCATACTGTAACTCCAATCGCTCGTAAACGTCGTGGTTTGTTTGAACTTGACATTGTGCTCCGTGATAATCACACAACAGCTGAATTTCCTGATGGTGTTTACCATCCGCATGCTGATGTGCAACATATCAAAAAGGAAAATATTGGTCTAATTGAAGTTATGGGCTTAGCTATTTTGCCTCCGCGTCTGAAAGATGAACTGTCAGAAGTTGAAAAATATCTTTTGAACCAGTATAATGAAATCGCTGACTATCACAAAGATTGGGCAGATAATATCAAAAAACGTACGGATATTACGCCAGAAACAGTGCATGATATTGTACAAGAAGAAGTCGGACAAGTTTTTGTTCGTGTTTTAGAAGACGCAGGTGTTTACAAACGTGATGAAAAAGGTCAAGCAGCCTTTCACCGTTTTGTGGACAGCGTGGGGTTAGAATAGGAGAAATAAATGTCAATTTTAGTGCTTGGTGGAGCTGGTTATATTGGCTCTCACATGGTTGACCGTTTGGTTGAAAAAGGTGAAGAAAAGGTTGTTGTTGTCGATAGTTTGGTGACAGGACACCGTGCTGCGGTTCACCCTGATGCTAAATTCTATCAAGGTGACCTTGCTGACCAAGATTTTATGCGTAAAGTCTTTACAGAAAATCCAGATATCGATGCGGTTATTCACTTTGCGGCTTATTCATTGGTTGCTGAATCAATGGAAAAACCTTTAAAATACTTTGATAACAATACAGCTGGTATGGTCAAATTGCTTGAAGTGATGAATGAATTTGGTGTGAAATACATTGTCTTTTCATCAACAGCAGCAACTTATGGTATTCCAGATGAAATTCCAATCAAAGAAACAACACCACAACGTCCAATCAATCCGTATGGTGAAAGCAAACTCATGATGGAAACAATCATGAAATGGTCTGACCAAGCTTACGGTATTAAATTTGTACCACTTCGTTATTTCAACGTTGCTGGTGCTAAACCAGATGGTTCAATCGGTGAAGACCATGGTCCAGAAACACATTTGTTGCCAATCATTTTGCAAGTGGCACAAGGTGTGCGTGAAAAAATCATGATTTTCGGTAATGATTACAATACACCAGATGGCACAAATGTTCGTGACTATGTTCACCCATTTGACTTGGCAGATGCGCATTTGCTTGCGGTTAAATATCTTCGTGAAGGCAATCCATCAACAGCTTTCAACCTTGGTTCTTCAACAGGATTTTCAAACCTTCAAATTCTCGAAGCAGCTCGTAAGGTGACTGGCAAAGAAATTCCAGCAGAACTAGCTGACCGTCGTCCTGGTGACCCAGATACTCTTATCGCATCATCTGATAAAGCGCGTGAAATCCTTGGTTGGAAACCACAATTTGACGATATTGAAAAAATTATTGCTTCAGCATGGGCATGGCATTCAAGTCATCCAAAAGGATACAACGATAGATAATAATTAAGGCATCAAGTATTACTTGGTGCCTTATCTGGGATTACAGAGGAGAAAAAATGAAAATTATTAGGACGAATGTTTTAACTGATGAGGAATTATTGGCGACTAATGAACTTATCAAGATTGTTCAAGCATTTGACCAAACGCATCGTACGCCGTATTTATCTAATCAGCTTAATTTTAATCAGACTATGCCAGCTTTTATCTTGGGTTATGATAAGGAAAAATTGATAGCTTTGTTAACTGTTTATGCAGATTGTCAGGATGCTGAAATTGCTATTTTAGTTCATCCAGACTATCGCCGAAAAGGCTATGCAAAAGAGCTTTGGCAGGAATTCTCCAAAGTTATGCTGGCTTATCAATTAAAACCGACAATCATGACCGAAAAGCCATTCTTAGCTAAAAATCCTGATTTAATCAGTCATTTAGGCATGACATTGGAGCCTGATTTTGAGTATTGGTTAACACGTGACCGACTGCAATATCCTTTGGAGACACGTCCAGATTTGCAAGTTCTTGAGGCAAGTCAAGAACATCTCCAAGCTATTGCTAATTTTCAAATGACAACTTTTGATGAAACAGAGGACATGGCTTTTCAGTATGCCAAAGGCGCTTTAGAAGATGAAAATGGCAAGCTATACATTGTTATGAGAGACAATGAGGTTATTGCTTCTTGCACGGCTGATTTTAGCACAGATTATAACTATTTTTATGGCTTTGCGGTGGTTGAAGCTTATCGTGGTCAAGGTATTGGAACGTATTTCATGAAGGCGTTAATAAATCAATTGATTACTGAAAATGAGAAAGCTTTTCAAATTGCTGTTGAATCAGATAACCTAGCAGCCAAACGTTTGTACGAAAAACTAGGCTTTAAAGAACAGACACAAGTGTTTTATGTCAAGAAAGCTTAGCTGCTCTGCGATTTTCAAAAGGAAAAACGACCGAACAGCCCTGAATTTAGGGTGTTTTAACGGTCAATTCTTGCACGGAGAACTTAATTTTGGTATAGTAAAATTTGACCTTATAAATTTGGAGGAAACATATGGGAACGATTATTATGTTGGTTGTGTTGGTTGGCTTGATTTGGTTCATGCAACGCTCACAAAAGAAACAAGCTCAAGAACGTCAAAATCAGCTTAAAGCATTAGCTAAAGGTGATGAAATTGTTACTATCGGTGGTCTTTACGGAGTTGTTGACGAAGTAGATGAAGATAGCCAAAAAATGGTTTTAGATATCGATGGTGTTTACTTGACATTTGAATTGAGCGCTTTGAAACGCGTTATCAACAGAGCAGAACAAGAAACTGCTGAACCTGAAACAGCTGCTATCGAAGAAGCAACAGAAACAGAAGCAGTTGTTGAAGAAGCTACTGAAGAAGCAGCAACTGACACTGCTATTGAAAGCAATGATTAATACATGAAGAGGTTGAGACCAAAAGTTCTCAGCTTCTTTTTTTGTCGAGTTATGGCATCAATTGGAAGCTTTATTTGTCTCCTGCTTTTTTTGAACAGAATGTTTGGGGAAGTTTTCCAGTATAATCTACCCAAAAGCATGTAATAAGAGGAGAAAAAATCACCATTTTATGGTAAAATATTATAACGAGTATGCTTTTAAGGAAATTTTATGTTTAAATTTAGAAAAAAAGAAAAGGCAGTAAGCCTTGAAAAGATTCCAAAACATATTGGAATCATTATGGATGGTAATGGTCGCTGGGCGAAAAAACGCATGCAACCACGTGTCATGGGACATAAAGCAGGAATGGATGCTTTACAAGATGTGACAATTGCCGCATCTGAACTTGGTGTCAAAGTCTTGACAGTTTATGCATTTTCAACTGAAAATTGGTCTCGTCCTGAAGACGAAGTCAAGTTCATCATGAATCTTCCTGTTGAGTTCTTTGATAAATACGTCCCCGAACTAGATGCCAATAATGTTAAAGTTCAAGTAATCGGTGAAACAGACCGTTTACCGAAAGATACTTTTGATGCGATGAAACGTGCTTGTGAGAAAACCAAACACAACTCTGGTTTGATTCTGAATTTTGCGCTTAATTATGGTGGACGTTCAGAAATCACAGAAGCCGTGAAAAACATTGCTCAAGAAGTACTAGAAGCTAAGATTAATCCTGATGATATTACAGAAGATGTGATTTCAAATCACTTGATGACAAATCACTTGCCGTATTTGTATCGTGATCCTGATTTGATTATTCGAACAAGCGGTGAGCTTCGTCTTAGTAATTTTCTGCCTTGGCAATCAGCTTACAGTGAATTCTATTTCACGTCAGTTCTATGGCCTGATTTCAAAAAAGATGAGCTGATTAAGGCAATTGCTGAATACAATCGACGTCATCGTCGTTTTGGTGGAATATAGAAAGGAAATGTCATGAAACAACGTGTGATTTGGGGGGCGATTGCCTTAGCCATCTTGCTGCCGTTTCTGTTGTTAGGAGGCTTATCTTTCCAAGTATTTGCAGGTCTTTTAGCAATGATTGGTGTGGCAGAAATGTTACGCATGAAACGTCTAGAATTCTTCTCAATTGAAGGTGTTTTGGCGATGTTGGGAGCTTTTGTTCTCACAGTACCTTTGGATAACTACTTTACATCTCTACCGTTAGATTCAAGCTTTTCAGTTTATGGCTTGCTAGTCTTTCTTCTTTTGGCTGGAACAGTATTAAATAGTGATGATTACTCATTTGATGATGTTTCTTATCCGATTGCGGCTAGCCTTTACGTGGGGATTGGTTTCCAAAATCTTGTCAATGCCCGCATTAGCGGCTTAGATAAAGTGCTATTTGCTTTGTTCATTGTTTGGGCAACAGATATTGGTGCTTACATGATTGGACGTCGTTTTGGACGTCGTAAATTGTTGCCAAAAGTTTCTCCAAATAAGACAATTGAAGGGAGCCTTGGTGGAATTGTCTGCGCTGTTATTGTTGCTTTGATTTTCATGATTGTTGACAAGGCAGTCTATACACCGCATAATCTTTTTGCAATGCTTATTTATGTTGTGTTATTTAGTATTTTTGGTCAATTCGGTGATTTGGTTGAGAGTGCTATCAAACGTCACTTCGGCGTAAAAGATTCAGGCAAATTAATCCCTGGTCATGGTGGTATTTTGGACCGCTTTGATTCAATGATTTTTGTCTTCCCGATTATGCATCTCCTCGGTCTTTTCTAATTTGGTTGTGAGTTATATGACAACCTGCTCTTGGAGCTTAGTTACTAGTGAATGGTTATTAGGATAAATAAAATTTACTGGTATAGAAGGGAGTAACATGCTCGGAATTTTAACCTTTATTATCGTTTTTGGAATTTTAGTTATTGTCCATGAATTTGGACACCTCTATTTTGCTAAAAAGTCTGGAATTTTAGTACGAGAATTCTCTATTGGGATGGGCCCGAAAATCTTCTCTCATATTGATAAAGAAGGTACCGCTTATACGATTCGTATTTTACCTTTGGGTGGGTACGTCCGTATGGCTGGTTGGGGCGATGATACCACAGAAATCAAAACGGGGACACCAGCTAGCTTGACATTAAATCAAGATGGTGTGGTGACACGTATTAATCTATCGCAGAAACAATTAGATAACACAGCCCTTCCGATGAATGTGACATCATATGATTTAGAGGACAAGTTGGAAATCACAGGTCTTGTGCTTGATGAAACGAAAACTTATTCTGTTCACCATGATGCTACAATCATTGAAGAAGATGGCACAGAAATTCGTATTGCGCCGCTAGATGTGCAATATCAAAATGCAACAGTTTGGGGACGTTTAATCACAAACTTTGCAGGTCCACTAAACAACTTTATCTTAGGAACGCTTGTTTTTATTCTTCTTGTTTTCATGCAAGGTGGTATGCCAGATAATTCAACCAATGCTATCCAAGTTACGGATGGTGGTGCGATGCAAGCGGCTGGTGTCAAAAGTGGCGACCGTGTCCTAGCTATCGAAGATTACGAAGTATCTAATTGGTCTGACTTGACAGAAGCTGTCTCAAAAGCGACTAAAAACATTTCAAGTGGCGATACGATTTCAGTAACTGTCAAAACAAGCTCAGGAAAAACTGAAACGCTTGAGGTCACACCACAAGAAAATAACGGAAGTTACTACATTGGTGTCACTCGAGTGTTGAAAACAAGTTTGAAAGACAAGATAACAGGTGGCTTCCAATTAGCTTGGCAAAGCGCGACAGCCATTGTAACAGCTTTGAAAGGCTTGATTTCAAACTTCAGTTTGGATAAATTAGGTGGTCCTGTTGCCATGTATCAAGCTTCAAGCCAAGCAGCATCAAATGGTTTAACATCAATTCTTTATTTGTTGGCATTGTTGTCAATGAACTTAGGTATTGTTAACTTGATTCCAATTCCAGCCTTGGATGGTGGAAAAATCTTGATGAACTTGATTGAGGTTGTTCGCCGTAAACCATTGAAACAAGAAACTGAAACATATGTCACTCTAGTTGGTGTTGTCATCATGCTTGTCTTGATGATTGCCGTTACATGGAATGATATTATGCGTGTCTTCTTTTAGATGATTCTTTAATTATTTTGTACAACATATTATAAATAGAACACTATTTTTTAGAAAGGAATTCATACGGCCTTTATAAGAAAATGATGATAAGTGAGCTACTTGTTTATTTAGAGAGCTTACTTATTTTCATGATTGACCGTAAAAATTTGTTATGAAACAATCACAAATGCTTATCCCTACGCTTCGCGAAATGCCAAGCGATGCCCAAGTTATCAGCCATGCCCTTATGGTGCGTGCTGGTTATGTCCGTCAAGTCTCAGCAGGTATTTATGCTTACTTGCCACTTGCTAACCGTACAATTGAAAAATTCAAAGCTATCATGCGTGAAGAATTTGAAAAAATTGGTGCAGTTGAAATGCTTGCTCCAGCACTTTTAAATGCTGACCTTTGGCGTGAATCAGGTCGTTACGAAACTTATGGTGAAGACCTTTATAAACTTAAAAACCGTGATAAATCTGACTTTATCCTTGGTCCAACACATGAAGAAACATTTACAAGCCTCATCCGTGATGCTGTTAAATCATACAAACAATTACCATTAAACCTTTACCAAATCCAATCTAAATACCGTGATGAAAAACGTCCTCGTAACGGACTTCTTCGTACACGTGAATTCATCATGAAAGATGGTTATAGTTTCCACGCTGACTATGAAGGTTTGGATACAACTTACGAAGATTACCGTAAAGCATATGAAGCTATCTTTACACGTGCTGGTCTTGATTTCAAAGGTATCATTGGTGACGGTGGTGCTATGGGTGGTAAAGACTCTCAAGAGTTTATGGCTATCACTCCAGACCGTACAGACCTTGACCGTTGGTTGGTTCTTGATAAATCAATCGCTTCAATCGATGAAATCCCAGCTGATGTTTTAGAAGAAATCAAAAAAGAATTGTCTTCATGGTTGGTATCAGGTGAAGATACAATTGCTTATTCAACAGAATCAAGCTACGCAGCTAACCTTGAAATGGCAAGCAACGAATACAAACCAACAACTAAAGTTGTTGCTCAAGAAGACGTTAAACGTGTGGAAACACCAGGTTGTAAATCAATTGATGATGTTGCAGCCTTCTTGAATGTTGAAGAAGGACAAACAATCAAAACGCTCTTCTTTATCGCTGATAACGAACCTGTTGTTGCTCTTCTTGTCGGAAATGACCAAGTTAACGATGTTAAATTGAAAAACTATCTTGGTGCTGATTTCCTTGAACCAGCAACTGAAGAAGATGCTGTAAAAGTCTTTGGAGCTAACTTTGGCTCACTTGGTCCAGTTAACTTACCAGAAAATGTTCGCATTGTTGCAGACCGCAAAGTTCAAGATGTGGCAAATGCTGTTGTTGGTGCCAACGAAAATGGTTTCCACTTGACAGGTGTTAACCCAGGACGTGACTTTGAAGCTGAATACGTTGATATTCGCGAAGTTAAAGAAGGCGAAATCTCACCAGATGGTAAAGGTGTTCTTAAATTTGCTCGTGGTATCGAAATCGGACACATTTTCAAACTCGGTACTCGCTATTCAGAAAGCATGGGAGCAACAATTCTTGACCAAAACGGTCGTGCAATTCCAATCGTTATGGGATGTTATGGTATCGGTGTTAGCCGTATCTTGTCAGCTGTTATCGAACAACATGCTCGTCTCTTCGTTTCTAAAACACCAAAAGGTGCTTACCGCTTTGCATGGGGTATTAACTTCCCTAAAGAATTGGCACCATTTGATGTGCACGTTATCACTGTTAATGTGAAAGACGAAGAAGCACAAGCTTTAACAGCGAAAGTTGAAGCTGAATTGGTTGCTAAAGGCTACGAAGTCTTGGTTGATGACCGTAACGAACGTGTCGGTTCTAAATTCTCAGACAGCGACCTTATCGGTCTTCCAATCCGTGTGACAGTAGGTAAAAAAGCTGCTGATGGTATTGTTGAAGTGAAAATTAAAGCAACAGGCGATACTATCGAAGTGAATGCTGAAAACCTTATTGAAACACTTGAAATCTTAACAAAAGAAAATTAATTTTTAAAAGGTCAGACAGTTTGTTCTGACCTTTTTTGCTGAAAAAGATATTTTCTGAGTTTAAATTGTAATGATGATAAAATTTAAATTGAATTTTTACACTCTAAAGATTGAATTTACTACTGTTTAGGCATCAATGGGCTTTTGAGTGGATTTGCTTTATCTCGAAAAAAGCGCCTTTTTATGATAAAATTAAATGATAATATCAATAAATATAAAAAAGCAAATCGTGTGATAAAAGTCACGATTTTGCGAAGAATATATGAGTATAGTTTTTGGAATTGAGGTAGTCTACGCAGTATGTCAGAGTTATTTAAAAAATTGATGGAGCAGATAGAGATGCCGCTTGAGATGCGCCAATCAAGTGCTTTTTCATCTGCAGATATTCGTGAAGTCAAAGTGCATTCTGTCTCACGTCTTTGGGAATTCCATTTTTCATTTGCGGAGATTTTGCCAATTGAGATTTATCGTGAATTGTCATATCGTTTGGTGAATACATTTGAACAAGCTGATATTAAGGCGACTTTTGATATTCAGGCAGAAACGGTTGATTTTTCACAACCATTATTGCAGGCTTATTATGAAGAAGCGTTTGAACATGCACCATGTAATAGCGCTAGCTTCAAGGCATCGTTTAGCAAATTAAAGGTTTCTTATGATGGCAATACTATTTTGATTGAAGCGCCAGCATTTGTTAATAATGACCATTTCCGTAAAAATCATTTGCCTAATCTAGCACGTCAATTTGAAGCATTTGGCTTTGGGAAAGTTGCTTTTGATATGGTATCTGATGAAGCCATGACACAGGCGTTGAGAGAAAACTTTACCTCAAATCGTGAAGCCATGGTGGAAAAAGCGGTGCAAGAAAATAATGAAGCAGTGAAATCATTGGAAGCTTCAATGCCGCCAGCGGAGGAAGCCGCACCAAAACCTAAATTTGATTTTAAAGAGCGTGCTAAGCAACGTCGTGCAGGTTTTGAAAATGCCGAAATCACACCAATGGTTGAAGTGACAACAGAAGAAAATCGTATTGTTTTTGAAGGAATGGTTTTCGATGTTGAGAAAAAGACAACTCGAACAGGTCGTCATATCATCAACTTTAAGATGACAGACTACACGTCAAGTTTTGCCATGCAAAGATGGGCAAAAGATGATGATGAGTTGAAAAAATATGACATGATTGCTAAGGGAGCGTGGCTTCGTGTTCGTGGGAATGTTGAAAACAATCAATTTACACATGCCTTAACCATGAATGTGCAAGATGTCAAAGAAATTGTTCACCATGACCGTAAAGATTTGATGCCAGAAGGTCAAAAACGTGTCGAATTTCACGCTCATACCAATATGTCAACAATGGATGCTTTGCCAACGGTCGAAGAATTGATTGATACAGCTGCCAAATGGGGTCATAAAGCTGTTGCTATTACTGACCATGGCAATGTGCAAAGTTTCCCACATGGCTACCACAGAGCGCGTAAAAATGGTATTAAAGCGATTTTTGGCTTAGAAGCTAATATCGTTGAGGATAAAGTTCCGATTGCTTATAATCCTGTGGATTTAGATCTTAATGAAGCAACCTATGTCGTATTTGACGTGGAAACCACAGGGCTTTCTGCGGTTAATAATGATTTGATTCAGATTGCGGCATCTAAGATGTACAAAGGAAACATCGTTGAACAGTTTGATGAATTTATCAATCCAGGTTACCATTTATCAGCCTTTACAACTGAGTTGACTGGTATCACAGATAATCATGTTCGTGATGCTAAACCAATCGAGCAGGTTCTTCAAATGTTTCAAGATTTCTGTCAAGATACAGTGCTTGTTGCCCATAATGCCACTTTCGACGTTGGCTTTATGAATGCGAACTATGAGCGCCGTGGCATGCCAACAATCACACAACCTGTCATTGATACCTTGGAATTTGCTCGAAATCTCTACCCAGAATACAAACGTCATGGTTTGGGACCATTGACTAAACGTTTCCAAGTTTCGCTAGAACATCACCACATGGCGAACTATGACGCAGAAGCAACTGGGCGTTTGCTCTTTATCTTCTTGAAAGAAGCGCGTGAAAATCATGGACTTACGAATATGATGGAACTGAATACCAAGTTGGTTGCTGAAGATTCGTATAAAAAAGCACGTGTTAAACACGCAACAATCTATGTGCAAAACCAAACAGGTTTAAAAAATATTTTCAAATTAGTCAGCTTATCTAATGTCAAATATTTTGAAGGTGTGGCTCGTATTCCAAGAACGGTTTTAGATGAACATCGTGAAGGGCTTTTGCTAGGAACAGCTTGCTCAGAAGGTGAAGTTTTTGATGCCGTCTTGTCATCAGGGGTGGATGCTGCTGTCAAAGTAGCAAAATACTATGATTTTATCGAAGTCATGCCACCTGCTATCTATGCTCCTTTGTTAGCTCAAGGAACTATCAAAGACGAAGAAGGTATCCGTCAAGTTATTCGTGATTTGATTGAAGTCGGACGTCGTTTGAATAAGCCTGTCTTGGCAACAGGAAATGTCCACTATATTGAACCAGAAGATGAAATTTACCGTGAAATTATCGTCCGTAGTTTGGGTCAAGGGGCACCGATTAACCGTCCAATTGGACGCGGTGAAAATGCTCAGCCAGCTCCGCTACCAAAAGCGCATTTCCGCACAACCAACGAAATGTTAGATGATTTTGCTTTCCTTGGGGAAGATGTGGCGTATGAAATCGTCGTAACCAATACTAATGAATTTGCGGATCGTTTTGAAGAAATCGAAGTTGTCAAGAAAGATTTGTACACACCGTTTCTTGATAAAGCCGAAGAACGTGTTGCTGAGATGACTTACCAAAAAGCCTTTGAAATTTACGGAAATCCGCTACCTGATATTGTTGACTTACGTATCGAAAAAGAATTAACATCGATTTTGGGTAATGGGTTTGCCGTGATTTACTTGGCATCACAGATGTTGGTAATTCGTTCGAATAAACGTGGATACTTGGTTGGTTCACGTGGGTCTGTTGGGTCAAGTTTCGTTGCGACAATGATTGGGATTACTGAGGTTAACCCAATGCCGCCACATTATATCTGTCCAAATTGTCAGCACTCTGAATTTATCACAGATGGTTCGGTTGGTTCAGGGTATGATTTACCGAATAAAGATTGTCCAAAATGTGGCACACGTTATAAAAAAGATGGGCATGACATCCCATTTGAAACCTTCCTTGGATTTGACGGGGACAAGGTTCCCGATATCGATTTGAACTTCTCAGGTGATGACCAACCGTCAGCTCACTTGGATGTTCGTGATATTTTCGGTGAACAATACGCTTTCCGTGCTGGAACTGTAGGTACGGTCGCTGATAGAACGGCTTATGGATTTGTTAAAGGTTATGAACGTGATTATGGCAAATTCTATCCAGAAGCAGAAGTGGAACGCTTGGCACAAGGTGCTGCTGGTGTTAAACGTACGACTGGACAACACCCAGGTGGTATCGTTGTTATTCCGAACTACATGGATGTGTATGATTTTACCCCTGTTCAATATCCTGCGGATGATTTATCAGCCGAATGGCAAACCACTCACTTTAACTTCCATGATATCGATGAAAACGTCCTAAAACTTGATATCCTCGGTCATGATGATCCGACCATGATTCGTAAGTTGCAGGACTTATCAGGAATTGATCCAAAAGATATTCCAGCAGATGACCCAGACGTTATGGCGCTCTTTTCTGGAACAGAAGTTCTTGGAGTAACACCAGAACAAATTGGGACACCGACAGGAATGCTAGGAATCCCAGAATTTGGGACAAACTTTGTTCGTGGAATGGTTGAAGAAACTCACCCAACAACATTTGCCGAATTGCTCCAATTATCAGGACTATCACACGGTACCGACGTTTGGCTTGGAAATGCCCAAGATTTGATTAAAGAAGGTATTGCCACTCTGAAAACCGTTATCGGTTGTCGTGACGATATCATGGTATATTTGATGCACGCAGGTTTGGAACCTAAGATGGCATTTACTATCATGGAACGTGTGCGTAAAGGAATGTGGCTCAAAATCTCTGATGAGGAACGTAATGGTTACATTAATGCCATGCGAGAAAATAATGTGCCTGATTGGTACATTGAGTCTTGTGGTAAAATCAAGTACATGTTCCCGAAAGCCCATGCGGCAGCCTACGTTTTGATGGCGCTCCGTGTGGCTTACTTCAAAGTGCATTACCCGCTCTATTATTACTGTGCCTACTTCTCAATCCGCGCCAAAGCCTTTGATATTAAAACGATGAGTGCAGGGCTTGACGCAGTAAAAGAACGTATGGCTGACATTTCGAATAAACGCAAGAACAACGAAGCTTCAAACGTTGAAATTGATTTGTACACCACACTTGAAATTGTCAATGAAATGCTCGAACGCGGCTATAAATTTGGTCAACTTGACCTTTATCGCAGTGACGCAACCGAGTTTATCATTGATGGTGATACATTGATTCCGCCGTTTGTGGCTATGGATGGTCTTGGTGAAAACGTTGCTAAGCAAATTGTTAAAGCGCGTGAAGAAGGAGAATTCCTTTCAAAAATGGAACTCCGTAAACGTGGTGGCGTTTCAGCAACATTGGTTGAAAAAATGGACGAAATGGGCATCCTAGGCAATATGCCAGAAGATAACCAACTAAGTCTATTTGATGATTTCTTTTAAGATAAGAAACACTAACTAGGATAGAAACGAACAAATTGCTTTCAGAGAAAAACTGACGTGATTTGTTCGTTTTCTTTAATTTAAAAGGGAAAAATAAAGGAGAAGACATGGCAACTTTTAAAAATAATGCTGTTAAATCAATGGTAGTGATGCGTAAAGCATTTCGAACGATTGATGCTAAGGTATCAGAATCATTTAAAGAAGATCATCTCACACCAACTCAATTTGGTGTTTTGGATGTCCTTTACGCTAAAGGTTCGATGAAAATCGGCGAATTACTAGAAAGTATGTTAGCCACGTCAGGAAACATGACCGTCGTTATCAGAAATATGGAGAAAAAAGGCTGGGTTACTCGCACCACTTGCCCAAATGACAAACGTGCTTATCTGGTTGCTTTAACAGACCAAGGACGTCAGGTAGTTGAGCATGCTTTGCCGCTTCATATTGCAAAAATTGAAGAAGTTTTTACTGTGTTAACCGACGAAGAGCAAGCAGAACTCATTAGAATTTTAAAAAAATTCAAGCCCTGTGAGCAAAATAATTTACAAAACCAAAAATAAAGAATAGAATAGCAATGTAACAAAAGTACTATTTAGTGATAAATAAAACTTTTGATTTCTTTAAACCTAATCATTACTACATAAATAGTCTTTATCAAAGGAGAATAACATGAAAAAAATTCTATTTGTTGTCGGTTCATTGCGCAAAGGTTCTTTCAATGCCCAATTTGCTAAACATGCTGAAAAAATCCTCGAAGGAAAAGCAGAAGTGACTTACCTTGATTGGTCACAAGTTCCTGTTTTTTCACAAGATTTAGAAGCTGATATTCCTGCTGCCGTTCAAGCGGCACGTCAAGCTGTTTCAGAGGCTGACGCTATTTGGATTTTCTCACCAGTTTACAACTTTGCTATCCCAGGTTCTGTGAAAAACTTGCTAGATTGGTTGTCACGTGCTATTGATTTGTCAGACCCAACTGGTCCATCAGCAATCAATGAAAAAGTAACAACAGTTTCTATCCTTGCTAACGGTGGTCACGAACAAGCAGCAGAAAGCTATCGTGCTTTACTTCCATTTATCCGCACTCAATTTGTTGATGCTATCACAACAACACGTGTAAATGACTCAGCTTGGGTAGATGGTACATTTGTTCCAACAGAAGAAGTCCTTGCTAACCTTGAAAAACAAGCACAAGCCGTTTTAGCTAAAATTGACTAATTGATTTCTAACACACTTTTTAGTGTGTTTTTTGTTTTTGGGAATAAAAAAAAGAGGCATCAAGCCTCCTTTTTGTTTTATTCGATAATTAGCATACCTTCTTTAATGGCAAATGGATTTTTTTCATCGATACGGTCGTAGAACATGATACCGTTTGTGTGGTCGATTTCGTGTTGGACAACGATTGAATTGTAACCTTTGAGTTTGATGCGGTGTTTTTCACCATTTTTATCAAAGTAATCAACTGTGACACGAGAGTGACGAACCACATAGCCTTCGACAACACGGTCAACAGACAAGCATCCCTCACCGTCAGCAAGCGCAGCGTCTTGAACAGAGTGTGCGACAACTTTTGGATTGTACATAACTTCTTGTAAGCTGTATGCTTCTTTTGGTGGGTTACCATCTTTATCTTCAGGATTTGGGACAAGAACGGCAATAATACGTTTTGAAATATCTAATTGGGGTGCCGCTAAACCAACACCACCGCGCAAGCCCATTTTTTCAGCAGTTACAGGGTCTTGTGAGTTTTTCAAAAATTGTAACATTTTTTCGCCTAGAATAATTTCTTCATCAGACAAAGGGAAAGTTACTTCTTCAGCAACCGCACGAAGTGTTGGATTGCCTTCACGGATGATGTCATCCATATTGATTAAATGACTTGGTTTTGCTAATTTTTCAATAACAGACATATGTTCTCCTCAAATTATTCTATGATAACACTATAGCACAAAATTGCGGAACGAGAAAGTTAAAGGCTTAATTAGTAATTTTTAGGTTGATTAATTGTGCCATGTCTTTGATGTAGTAATAAGGTCTACGTTTTTCGATAATTCCTGCATCAATCAGTTCATGAATAACACGTAATAAATGGCGATAGCTGACGCTAAATGAATCAGCGAGGCTTGTCAATTCTAGCTTGAAAACACCTTTTTCTTCAACAGCTAAGATGTGTGTTGCCAAACGTTCTTTTAGGGTATAGTTTAAATTAGTAGAAGCACGAATGTTTTGTTCATAAAGTGATTGAGCTAGTCCCTTGCTTAGATTTAAAAGCAAATCATTATCAGCGAGTAACTGTTCACGAATCCCAGCTAATGGCAATTGGATAACCAGTGTATCCTCTAAAGCGACAACGGATGATACGACAGGTTGGTTGGTTAATAATTCGATATCACCAATTAAAGTTGGCTTTTCTTTGATGTCCAAAATGTGTTCTTTTCCATTGAACAAACGGCGAACAATTTTGAGCTTTCCTTTGGCAAAAAAAGAAAGTGATGTCAATGCTTCGCCTTGGTGGCAAATAACATCGCCAACAGACAACTGGTTTACTTGTAATTTATCAAAATAACGGGTAGGAAAAATTTTTTCAAGTTGATATTCTTTGATATATTCTTCTAACGACACGTAGTTCTCCTTTGTGGGTATGACAAAAGTCATATTTTTATGCGTTAACTTTGATTATACTGGATTTGGTGAAAAAAACAAGTGAGGAGTTCTTATGAAAGCATTTTTGGAGAAACTTAGTCTCCTATCATTATCGTTGATGTTAGTATCAACTTTTTCAACATCAACGGCTTTACCACAGATGATTTCTGATTTTCAGCAACAAGGTTATGCTGCGAGTCAAGTGGAATTATTATTTTCGATTTCATCATTTGCCATTATGGGCGTTTTATTTTTGAATCCTTTTCTAAATCGTATCTTATCAGAGCGTGTTAGTATTATTTTAGGACTGTCCTTGATAGCATTTGGTGGTAGTTTACCTGTTGTTGGAAAAACATACGCACTTTTGGTTGTCTCTAGGCTTTTACTTGGGGCAGGCATTGGGCTTATCAATTCACGTGCGATTAGTATTATTAGTGAAAATTACCAAGGGCATGAGCGAGCACAGATGCTAGGCTTTCGTGGTTCTTTTGAAGTTTTAGGGAATGCTTTTCTGACGATTTTAGTAGGTTTTTTGGTTTCTTTTGGCTGGTCATGGGCATTTTCAGTATATCTCTTTGCCTTGCCGATTTTATTTTTTTATTTGGTATTTGCACCACGTCAAAAACACTCATCAATTGATGTAGCAAAAGCACCGAAAAAGTCTTCAATGGCATTTACAAAAGAACAAATCTTGTATATTGTTGGCTTAGCGGTTTTAGCTGGTTTTGTCATTAACATTAATAGCGCCAATAGCCTTAGAATCCCAGTGATTGTTGATGCTTTGCATCTTGGAACGCCTAGCCAAGCCAGTCTTATTTTAAGTGGAATGATGTTAATGGGGATTGTCTCTGGTTTCTGTTTCAAGAGTTTATTAGCTTATTTTGATAAAAATCTGATTATGGTTTCGTTGATTCCATTTGCTGGAGGGCTATTTTTATTAGGTTTTGCTCAGAATCTTTGGTTGATGTTAATCGGAGCAATGCTCTCAGGATTTTTATATAGTATCATTGTAACAACCGTTTTTAGCGCTGTTTCTAACAAAATGCCGTCGCAGCTAATCGGAAATGCAACGACTCTGGTTTTGCTTTTCTGTAATTTTGGCGGAGCCAGTGCGGCTTTCACACTTAATCTTTTTTCAAAAATCAATCCGCAACCAGCATTTGCATTTGTTATTTATGCTATTATTAGCTTGATTATCAGTGCTATTTTAGGTTTTAAAGCATATTTTTCTAAACATTTTTCACGTTTAAAATGATACAATAAACCTATGAAAATGATACAAAGATTACAGCTATTAGAGCATTTGACACCAACGGAACAAATTTTGGTGGATTATTTGAAAGAAAGCCCAGAGGAATTTATCGACTTAAAGCCAAAAGAAGTCGCAGATAAGTTATTTATCTCTGTTTCTACAATTTATCGCTTGATTAATAAGCTTGGATTGCGTGGGGTAAATGATTTAAAATTACTTTTGCAAACGGAATTGCAACAAGGGCAAAATCATCACCTGTCGGATATTGATTTTCCGATTCTCGAAACGGATACGCATTATGAAGTCATGTTGCGTTTGAAAGAAGTTTACGAACGAACTATTGAGGATACGTTAGGATTGGCTGACCCTGAGGTGCTGGTGTCTGCTGTTGAGAAAATGTCAAAAGCGACAATCATTGATGTTTACACGTCATCGGCTAACCTTTATTTTGCGGAAAATTTTCAATTTCAAATGCAAGAAATTAATCAGTTGGTCACTGTGCCCAAAGATGACTATATTAAAAGTTTAACGGCTTCAAACAGTGATAGTAGTCATCTAGCTTTTGTGATTTCTTTTGGTGGGCGTGGCTCATCAATGGAAGGAATTTGCAAGATACTGAAGAAAAATAATGTTCCGATTATTCTTCTGACATCCACACAAGGAAATCCGTTGACTGCGTATGCGGATGATATCATTTACATGGCATCTTCTGAAAATCACTATAATAAAATGTCATCATTTTCGACACGAATGACCCTATTGTATTTGTTAGATAGTTTGTATTCTTTGTATTTCCAATTGAATTATGATGACAATTTGGCATTCAAATTAGAAGCCTACGAACGTATGGTAAAAACGAAAAAAGAATAAAAAAGCTTGGTAACTACTCCTAATACCTATCAGATTAGGATTTAGCCCAAGCTTTTTTGCATGCTATAGGTAAGGTTCTGTGTCATTACAGGATAGATAACTCTTACTTACAGCAAAGGTTATTAAACGGTTAATTCTAAACGATTTCCTTCAGGGTCACGAACGACAGATTCGTAGTATCCGTCACCAGTTGTCCGTGGTTGACTTAAAACCTGATAGCCATCGTTTTCAAGCTGCGCTGTCAAATGATTGACGGCTTCTTTACTACCAAGCGAAATGGCTAAATGAGCAAAACCAAGGCTTTCGTCAATACCTTCAGAGATGTCCTCACGATGACACAATTCCAAGCGAGCACTGTCAGGGAAGCTTAAAAAGTAGGAAGAAAAACCAGTTCGTGGATTGTGATAACGTTTGGAAGCAGTTGTTTGAAAGTATTTGGCAAAAAACTCTTTCATTGTTTCTAAGTCACGTACCCAAACACCAATGTGTTCAATTTTTATCATTTTTATCTCCCGTTTAATCAAATTGTAAAGTAATCTTTCAACGTTTCAGCGATACCATCTTCGTCATTAGAAAGAGTTACGATATCAGCGATGTCTTTTAGCTCTTGCACGGCATTTTCCATGGCAACAGCGGTACCAGCATAAGTTAACATACTAGCATCATTTTGCCCATCGCCAAAAGCAATCATATCCTCTGGCTGATAGCCCAGTGGTGCTAAGACAGTATCTAAGGCTTTAGCCTTATCGATACCTTTTGCAGTGAATTCATAATAAAAATCTGCTGTAAACATTGAGCTGAGTTTGCCTTCAAATGGCGCAGCAATCTCTTTGTAATGCTCAGCCAGGTAGTCGCTGCTACCAGCTAGCAAAATTTTATTAAGAGGAAAATCTGCAAAAGCAGCTAAATCACGCTTTTCAGCAAGCAAGTATTTTCCGCCACGTGATTCATATTCGATGATATTGATATCTTGATTGCCTCTTTCCCAATGAATCATATTATGATAAACATTGTTGACATACATGTAGTCGTCTTTACTAATCATCGGAATAACATCAAATTGTTTCACGTGTTCAAGAACGGCTTTTCCTTCTTCGACAGTCATGGTTTGATTGAAAAGAACCTCACCAGACTCACAGTCTGTCACCACAGCACCGTTGTAAGAAACTAAAAGCCCATGATGTTTATCCATGGCTAGTTCTTTAGCGAAATCTTGCATACCACTGACAGGACGACCAGAAGCTAAGATAAGACGAGCTCCTTGTTCCTGAGCAGCTAGAAGAGCAGCCCTAGTTTTAGGAGTAATCTTTTTCTCGCTATTAGTTAATGTGCCATCAATATCCATAATAATTAAAAGAGGTTTTGTCATAATATATCTCGCTTTCTCGTTGTTTGATTTCAGTATAGTTGATTTTGCAAATATTGAAAATAGCTGCGCGCCTTTTAGAATTTTCTTGTCATATTTTCTGAATTTCTTGATAATTTTTTGAAAAAAGTTTTTCAAAATGTAATCTCCAAAATAATTCTTAAATTCCTTATTTTTAAAATTAAAAACCTTTGACAAAAGCAGTAGTAATCTGCTACAATAAGGATTGTCGTATGACAAGTAACTTTTTCTTGGTTGTAGGAAACGCCAAAAACCTACGACTCGGATGAAGCAATATAAAGGAGAAAAATTATGGCAATCTCAAAAGAGAAAAAAAATGAAATCATCGCTCAATACGCACGTCACGAAGGTGACACAGGTTCAGTTGAAGTTCAAGTAGCTGTTCTTACTTGGGAAATCAACCACCTTAACGAACACATTAAACAACACAAAAAAGACCACGCTACTTACCGTGGATTGATGAAAAAAATCGGTCACCGTCGTAACTTGTTGGCATACCTTCGCCGCACAGACGTTAACCGTTACCGCGAATTGATCGCATCACTTGGACTTCGTCGTTAATCAGACGCATTGTTCAATCAAAACTTCTTGGATTTTCCAAGGAGTTTTTTCTTTTTGCTTTTTACTAAAACCTTGTAGAGAATAGCCTTGATATTCTTAATAAAATTCAGTTTTTTTAGTAAAAAGTGATAAGAACATTAGTAATATGGGCTATTTTTTACTTAAAATGTATCCCCTTACAACCCTTTTGTTATAAAAATGAAAAAGCTTACAAAAAATACTTGACTTTTTTTGAAAAAAGTTTAATATAGTTGGTGAAGAATATCACAATGATTGATGATTAAAGAATTTAACCTTTGATTTTGTGTAGATAAGAGAACCTCAGTAGTAATGTTGAAGTTTTAAAGCCTATACGGTCTTTGTTTTGATCTTGGTGTCATTCATTATAGTTCTTCTCAAAAAATTGAGACACTTATTTTAAGGGTACTTATAAGGAGGTTTTCTTAATGGCTAAAGCAACAAATGCAGATGTAAAGAATAACGAGTTGAGTGCTGAAGAAGCAGCCCAGCAGTACACAGGAGCTCTTGTCGATAAAGCTCTTGAAGCTGAACGTATTTATGCATCTTATTCTCAAGAACAAGTTGATAAAATCGTAGCAGCTATGGCTCTTGCAGGTTCTGAAGCTTCGTTAGAATTGGCAAAAGAAGCACATGCAGAAACTGGTCGTGGTGTCGTTGAGGATAAAGATACTAAAAACCACTTTGCAACAGAATACGTTTATGAACGTATCAAAAATGAAAAAACTGTTGGTATCATCGGTGAAGACAAGGTTGCTGGAAGTATCCAAATTGCAGCCCCTCTTGGAGTTTTAGCTGGTATCGTCCCAACAACAAACCCAACATCAACTACAATGTTTAAAATTTTGGTAGCGTTGAAAACACGTAACGCCATTGTTTTTGCATTCCACCCACAAGCACAAAAATGTTCAGCACATGCAGCACAAATTCTTTATGATGCGGCTGTAAAAGCTGGTGCTCCTGAAAATATTGTCCAATGGATTGAAACACCATCAATCGCTAACACAACAGCCCTTATTCAAAATAAGAAAATCGCTTCTATTTTGGCAACAGGTGGACCTGGTATGGTAAATGCAGCCCTTAAATCAGGTAACCCATCAATGGGTGTTGGTGCAGGTAATGGTGCTATCTTCGTTGATGCAACTGCACACATTGACCGTGCGGTAGAAGACTTGCTTATGTCAAAACGTTTTGACAATGGTATGATTTGTGCCACTGAAAACTCAGCAGTCGTTGAAGCACCTGTCTATAAAGAATGGTTGCAAAAAATGCAAGATAAAGGTGCTTATTTGGTACCTAAGAAGGACTATAAGAAAATTGAAGACTTCGTCTTTAATGACAATCATGGTGTAAACGGTCCAGTTGCTGGTATGCCTGCAACTTGGATTTGTGAACAAGCTGGAGTTAAATTACCAGAAGGTAAAGATGTCCTCTTGTTCGAACTTGACAAGAAAAATATTGGTGAAAAATTATCATCAGAAAAACTTTCTCCACTCCTTTCAGTGTATAAAGCTAAAGACCGTCAAGAAGGTGTTGAAATTGTAGAAGCACTTCTTGATTACCAAGGTGCAGGACACAATGCTGGTCTTCAAATCGGCTCACAAGCTGATCCATTTGTAGCAACATATGGCGATGCCGTGAAAGCATCACGTGTCTTGATTAACCAACCAGATTCAGTCGGAGGTATTGGTGATGTCTACACAGACGCACTTAAAGCCAGCTTAACACTTGGAACAGGATCATGGGGGAAAAATTCATTGTCACACAATCTTTCAACTGGCGATCTCTTAAATATCAAAACTGTTGCGAAACGTCGTAACCGTCCACAATGGATTCGCCTACCAGAAAAAACTTACTACGAAAAGAATGCTATCTCATACTTGCAAGATGAATACGAACCAATGCAACGTGCTTTGATCGTTGCTGACCCAGGTATGGTTCAATTCGGTTTTGTTGATACAGTCCTTGCTCAATTGGCATTGCGTGATGAAAAAGTCGCAACATCAATTTACGGCACAATCAAACCAGACCCAACTCTTGGACAAACAATTGAAATTGCAAAACAAATGCGTGACTTCAAACCAGACACAGTTATTGCAGTTGGTGGTGGTTCTGCTCTGGATGCGGCTAAAATCGCACGTTATATCTATGAATACTCACTTGATCAAGAAGCTGATTTCCTTGATAGCTATGATAATGTCAGCGAACTTTTCCTTCGCTTACAACAAAAATTCATCGATATTCGTAAACGTATCGTGAAATTCAAACATCAAACAACAACACGTCTCTTCTGTATTCCAACGACATCTGGTACTGGTTCAGAAGTAACTCCATATGCTGTTATTACTGATGACAATACTCACGTTAAATACCCATTAACTGACTATGAATTGACACCACAAGTGGCAATTGTTGACCCAGAATTTGTTATGACAGTGCCAAAACGTACCGTTGCTCTTTCAGGTCTTGATACATTGTCACATGCCCTTGAATCTTACGTATCAGTTATGGCATCTGATTTGACTCGTCCATGGTCACTCGAAGCTATTAAATTAGTTATTGAAAACTTGGAAGATTCTTATAACTACGATCCTAAGAATCCAACACTTCGTGGCGAACAAGCGCGTGAAAACATGCACTACGCAGCTACACTTGCTGGTATGGCATTCTCAAATGCGTTCTTGGGTATCAACCACTCAATCGCTCACAAAACAGGTGGTGAATTTGGTCTTCCACATGGTTTAGCCATTTCAATTGCTATGCAACACGTTATCCGTTACAACGGTGTATCTGGTAATGTTAAACGTTCAGTATTCCCACGTTATGAAGAATACCGTGCACAACGTGACTACGCAGATATTGCTCGTAGCCTTGGTCTTAAAGGTAAAGACGATGCGGAATTGGTAGAAGCACTTTGCGAACGTATTGATAAATTGATGCATGCTGTTGATGTTGAACCAAAACTTTCTGCAAATGGTGTAACTAAAGAAGCCTTTGAAGCATCATTGGATCGTTTGGCAAGCTTGGCGTACGATGACCAATGTACTCCAGCTAACCCACGTCAACCATACATTTCAGAGTTGAAACAACTTTTGATTGATATGTTCTAATAGTGGTCGTTTAGTTAGCAGTCAATAATAAAAAGCCTCCTTCGGGAGGCTTTTATGGTATAATAAAGACATGATATTTGGATTTTTAGCATTTTGTTTTGTCTTGATGGGACCTTTGGGGTTGATTTTTCTAGGCTTAAGTTTATCAATTGGTCACCGTAGAAAATACATGTGGCTTTTGTCGCTAATGTTTGGAATTGTCTTTTTGTGTTCCTTCATTTTCATGACAGGACGGACACTTATCTTTTTAATACTGATGATACTAGGCTCTTTTGGAATGGGATTCACTTGTCCTAATCGATTTAGCAAACGTCTTCGAATAACTCTATTTATAGTAGCTATTTTGATTTTGGCATTTTATTTAATCGTTTTATGGATTATTAGTGGAGCTCTTTCAAATATTTCTGGTGGGACAACGATTTAAAGGGAGAATATTATGATTTGGTCATTAATTGTCGGAGCACTTATTGGGATGATGGCTGGCGCTATTACTAACAGAGGCGAATCTATGGGATGTATTTACAATATTTTCGCAGGATTAGTTGGCTCTTTTGTTGGTCAAAGTTTATTTGGTTCTTGGGGACCATCGCTTGCTGGAATGGCTATTTTACCATCAATTTTGGGTGCCATTATAGTTATTGCAGTTGTTGATTTATTCTTTGGAAAATAAAATGAATCAATTATTTTTAGGAGAAGTGGTTGTCAGTTGACAACTGCTTTTTAGTATTCTTAAAAAACTATGCCGCAAGCTCTGCTATTTCCCATAAAATGTGATAAAATGATAGAGATACGTGGTTTTATGCAAAGACGAGTTTATAAGTCTTTTACAGACTGGTTTTTGTAGAAAACAGACGTATCAAAATAAAATTTTAGAGGAATAAAAATGTCAAAACAAACTTTTGAAACGACTTTTGCTGGTCGCCCACTTGTTGTTGAAATTGGTCAGGTTGCCAAACAGGCTAACGGTGCTGCTGTAGTTCGCTACGGTGACTCAACTATTCTTAGTGCAGCTGTAATGTCTAAGAAAATGTCAACTGGAGATTTCTTCCCGCTTCAAGTTAATTACGAAGAAAAAATGTATGCAGCTGGAAAATTCCCAGGTGGTTTCAATAAACGTGAAGGACGTCCAACAACTGATGCTACATTAACAGCGCGTTTGATTGACCGTCCAATCCGTCCAATGTTTGCGGAAGGTTTCCGTAACGAAGTCCAAGTTATCAATACTGTCCTTTCTTACGATGAAAATGCAAGTGCACCAATGGCAGCGATGTTTGGTAGCTCACTGGCTTTGTCTATTTCAGATATCCCATTTAATGGACCAATCGCTGGTGTCCAAGTGGCTTATATTGATGGTGAATTTATCATTAACCCATCTGCAGAACAAAAAGAAGCTTCTCTTCTTGAATTGACAGTCGCTGGTACAAAAGATGCGATTAACATGGTTGAATCTGGTGCCAAAGAATTGTCAGAAGACATCATGCTTGAAGCACTTCTTAAAGGACATGAAGCTGTCCGTGAATTGATTGCTTTCCAAGAAGAAATTGTGGCAGCAGTTGGTAAAGAAAAAGCTGAAGTTGAATTGCTTCAAGTTGACCCAGAATTGCAAGCTGAAATCATTGCAGCCTACAATGCCGACCTTCAAAAAGCTGTTCAAGTTGAAGAGAAAAAAGCGCGTGAAGCTGCAACAGAAGAAGTCAAAGAAAAAGTCATTGCTGTTTACGAAGAACGCTACGCTGATGATGAAAATTATGAAACAATCATGCGTGACGTTGCTGAAATTCTCGAACAAATGGAACACGCTGAAGTGCGCCGTTTGATTACCGAAGATAAAATCCGTCCTGATGGTCGTCGTGTTGATGAAATTCGTCCATTGGATGCAGAAATTGATTTCTTGCCAAAAGTTCACGGTTCAGGTCTTTTCACACGTGGACAAACACAAGCTTTGTCAGTCTTGACACTTGCACCAATGGGTGAAACACAAATTGTTGATGGACTTGACCCAGAGTACAAAAAACGTTTCTTACACCACTACAATTTTCCACAATATTCAGTTGGTGAAACTGGACGTTATGGTGCTCCAGGACGTCGTGAAATCGGTCATGGTGCCCTTGGTGAACGTGCCCTTGCGCAAGTTCTTCCTAGCTTAGAAGAATTCCCATATGCAATCCGTTTGGTAGCAGAAGTTTTGGAATCAAATGGTTCATCTTCACAAGCTTCAATTTGTGCGGGAACTCTTGCTCTTATGGCTGGTGGTGTCCCTATTAAAGCACCAGTAGCAGGTATTGCTATGGGATTGATTTCAGACGGTAACAACTACACAATCTTGACAGATATTCAAGGTCTTGAAGACCACTTTGGTGATATGGACTTTAAAGTTGCTGGTACACGTGAAGGTATCACAGCTCTTCAAATGGATATCAAGATTGAAGGAATCACTCCTCAAATCTTGAAAGAAGCTCTTGCTCAAGCTAAGAAAGCACGCTTTGAAATCCTTGATTTGATTGAAGCAACTATTCCAGCACCACGTGCTCAATTGGCTCCAACAGCACCAAAAATTGATACTATCAAAATTGATGTTGATAAAATCAAAGTTGTCATCGGTAAAGGCGGTGAAACAATTGATAAAATCATCGAAGAAACAGGTGTTAAAATTGACATTGACGATGAAGGAAATGTATCAATTTACTCTTCTGACCAAGCCGCTATTGACCGTACAAAAGAAATTATTGCTGGCTTAGTTCGTGAAGCTAAAGTTGGTGAAGTTTACCATGCTAAAGTCGTTCGTATTGAAAAATTCGGTGCTTTTGTTAACCTTTTTGAAAAAACAGATGCCCTTGTTCATATTTCAGAAATTTCATGGTCACGTACGGCTAATGTTTCAGATGTCTTAGAAGTCGGTGACGAAGTAGACGTTAAAGTTATCAAAGTTGATGACAAAGGTCGTGTAGATGCCTCAATGAAAGCCCTTCTTCCACGTCCACCAAGAGCTGAAAAAAAGCATGACGCTAAAGAACACAAAGGACACTCACCATTTGGTGGACACTTACGTGATCGTAAAGAAAAACACGATAAAATCGACTAATCACTTTTCTTGAGAATCACTCTTTATAAATTTGGAGTTTTATCATGATGACTAATACAAATGAACTTGATATCCGTTTGCGTGCGTTTATTAACGCACCAGACAATTTTTTAGATAGTATTGCCCTTGTGAATGCTTTGCATAATAACCCTGTTTTGGCAAGTGACCAACCTTATGCCCTTGAAATTGAGGGACAAAAAGTCACACCTGTCTTTTCAGACAAAGAAGACCTTGAAACGTTCAAAAAAGAACAAGCAAGTGCCCAACAACAAAATTGGGTAGAACGTTCAACTTTGGATGTATTAAGAGAAGTCATTGAAAAAGGTTTGACAGGACTTGTCTTTAACCTTAAGAAAACAGGTGATTTTGGCAATTCTACTATCTTCAAAAGCAGTGAATTGATTCAATTCTTAAATGCTTACACAACTATCTTAAATAAACTTATGGGTGAAGAAAATCTCGCCGCAGACGTTTTGGATAAATATTATTTAGTTCCAGCGTTTGTTCATCCACGTGATGACAAAAACTTTGATCGCATGTTCCCAACAATGTCAACACCAGAAGGTAAAAGCTATGTTCCAGCTTTCTCCAATCTTCAAAGTTTTGCAAAATGGTACAATCACAACGATTTTGGCTTACCATTCCGTAAAGCACAAGGAAGTATTTTGACATGGCGCTTAGCAGATATTTATCAACCAGGACATGGTGAAAATGATATTGATGAAACCGTAGGAGTTGCGATTAATCCATTTGACGACCAACAAATTTTAGTTGATTGGTCAGAAATTGATGAGTAAAGAAAGGAGAATATATGGGTTGGTGGAAAGAAACCATAGACATCGTTAAGAAAAATGATCCAGCGGCTCGTAGCTCTCTGGAAATTATCTTAACTTATCCTGGTATTAAAGCTTTAGCTGCACACCGTTTATCACATTTTTTGTGGAAACATGGTTTTAAATTAATCGCTCGTATGCACAGTCAATTTTGGCGCTTTTGGACACAAATTGAAATTCATCCAGGTGCTGAAATTGCCGAAGGGGTCTTTATCGACCATGGTTCAGGACTTGTTGTTGGTGAAACTGCCGTTGTTGAAAAAGGCGTTATGCTTTATCATGGCGTAACCCTAGGTGGAACAGGTAAAGATGTTGGTAAACGTCACCCAACAGTTCGTGAAGGAGCTCTTGTCTCAGCTCATGCTCAGGTAATTGGTCCTATTGAAATTGGTAAAAATGCCAAAGTGGGTGCTGCTGCCGTTGTTGTTGCGGACGTTCCTGCTGATGTAACAGTTGTTGGGGTTCCTGCCAAAGTTGTTCGTGTTCATGGTAAGAAAGACGCAGATGCCATTCATGATATGGAAGAAAATCGTGAATATTACACTTCTAAACTTGAAGAAGCACGCTATCAAAGCTTGCATTCCTCAAAACTTTAGATGACATGAACAATTAATGATGTTTAGGAATAACTAACAAGATGGGAGAAACAGACATGACAATTAAAATTTATGACACAATGACCAGAAGTTTGCGAGATTTCGTGCCGATTACTGAAAATACGGTTAATATGTATGTCTGCGGACCAACGGTTTATAATTATATTCACATTGGAAATGCTCGTAGTGTCGTGGCATTTGACACTATTCGTCGTTATTTTGAATACCGTGGTTACAAGGTTAACTACATTTCAAACTTTACGGATGTTGACGATAAAATCATCAAAGGTGCTGCAGAAGCTGGCATGGATACGAAGGCTTTTTCAGATAAATTTATCGCAGCTTTCATGGAAGATGTTAAACAACTCGGTGTAAAACCAGCAACTAAAAATCCTCGTGTCATTGACTATATGGATGAAATCATTGACTTTGTAAAAGTCTTAGTAGATAAAGGCTTTGCTTACGAAGCTAACGGTGATGTGTATTTCCGTGTTGCTAAAAGTCATAATTATGCCAAGTTAGCTAATAAAACACTTGCTGACTTAGAAGTTGGTGCCAGCGGACGTGTTGATGGCGAAGGAGATATCAAAGAAAATCCTTTAGACTTTGCCCTTTGGAAAGCAGCCAAACCAGGCGAAGTATCATGGAAAAGCCCATGGGGAGAAGGACGCCCTGGTTGGCATATTGAGTGTTCTGTTATGGCAACAACCATTCTTGGCGATACCATTGATATTCACGGTGGTGGAGCTGATTTAGAATTCCCACACCATACGAATGAAATTGCTCAATCTGAAGCTAAAACAGGTCATACATTTGCTAATTATTGGATGCATAACGGTTTTGTCAATGTTGATAATGAAAAAATGTCAAAATCTCTTGGAAACTTTGTGACTGTCCATGACATGCTAAAAACAGTTGATGGTCAAGTGCTTCGTTTCTTCCTTGCAACACAACAATACCGCAAGCCAGTGAATTTCACTGAAAAAGCAGTTCATGATGCCTCTGTTAATCTCAAATATTTGAAAAATACTTTTACATTACCATTTACTGAAGAAGCCGATGCTGCTGAATTGGCAAAATTTAAAGCTGATTTTGAAGCAGCTATGGATGACGATTTTAATACTGCAAATGGTATCACAGTCGTTTTTGACATGGCGAAATGGATTAATTCAGGTCACTATAACCAATCTGTAAAAGATGTTTTTGCAGAAATGTTAGCTGTCTTTGGTATTGTATTTGAAGAAGAAGTCTTAGATGCTGATATCGAAGCACTGATTGAAAAACGTCAAGCTGCGCGTGCGAATAAAGATTTTGCCACAGCGGATGCTATTCGTGACCAACTAGCAGCACAAGGCATTAAATTGCTTGATACCAAAGATGGTGTGAGGTGGACACGTGACTAAGGTAGATGTCAATCTTATCAACGGAATTGCACTTGCCTTTGAAGGCGATGCTATCTATTCCACTTATATTCGTAAGCATTTGATTTTTCAAGGACTGACAAAGCCTAATCAATTGCACCGCAAAGCAACCAAATATGTTTCAGCAAAAGCACAAGCTATGCTGATTAATTTGATGTTGGAAGCTCAGCTATTGACCGAAAAAGAGGAAGAAATCTATAAACGTGGTCGTAACACCAATAGCCACACCAAAGCTAAAAATGCTGACGTTGTTACTTACCGCATGTCAACAGGCTTTGAAGCGGTTATGGGGTATCTTCATATGACAGACCAAATCGAACGTCTTGAAGAACTTATTGATTGGTGTATCCAAGCTGTTGAGAAAATTGAAGACTAAGTAAAAATAAAAACAGCCAGTTCTCGCATGAGAGCTGGTTTTCATGTTATAATAGCACTATGAAAAACAAAGAATTTAATGAAGCAAACGACATCGTTTACGGTGTCCATGCAGTAACGGAAAGTTTAACGGCTAATACAGGAAACAAACTCTACATCCAAGACGATTTACGCGGTAAGAATGTTGATAAGATTAAAAACTTAGCAGCAGAGAAAAAAGTATCAATCTCTTGGACACCTAAAAAGACACTCAGTGATATGACAAATGGTGCCGTTCACCAAGGCTTTGTCCTTCGTGTATCAGAATTCGCTTATGCTGAATTGGACACTATTTTGAATAAAGCTACGCAGGAAGAAAATCCATTAATTCTTATCTTAGATGGACTTAATGACCCACATAATTTTGGCTCAATTCTGCGAACAGCTGACGCGACAAATGTGACAGGTGTTATCATTCCAAAACACCGTGCAGTTGGAGTAACGCCAGTTGTTGCCAAAACATCTACAGGTGCGGTTGAACATGTGCCGATTGCACGTGTGACAAACCTTAGCCAAACACTGGACAAGCTAAAAGAACAAGGATTCTGGGTATTTGGTACAGATATGAATGGTACACCATCCCATAAATGGAATACCTCTGGAAAACTTGCTCTTATCATTGGTAACGAAGGAAAAGGCATTTCACCAAATATCAAAAAACAAGTAGACGAAATGATTACCATTCCAATGAATGGGCATGTTCAAAGTTTAAATGCCAGTGTTGCAGCAGCTGTTTTGATGTATGAAGTGTTCCGTCACAAAGTAGACTAAAAAGCTCTTGTAAAGCCGATAAAACTAGCCATCCATGAAAGGAATAGAAAAATTGAAGAAAAAAATCCTCTTAGTTGATGGTTATAATATGATTGCCTTTTGGCAAGAGACACGTCAACTTTTTAAGAAAAATCAACTAGATGAAGCCAGAAACATCTTGTTGCGTAAGTTAAATAACTATGCGCATTTTGAAAATCTTGATATTATTTGTGTATTTGATGCCCAATATGTTCCAGGCGTTCGCCAACGTTACGACCAATATAAAATTCAAGTGATTTTTACAGAAGAAGATGAGACAGCTGATTCTTATATCGAACGCACCGCAGCAGAATTAAACACACCACGAAATCTTGTTGAAGTTGCAACCAGTGATTTGAACGAGCAATGGACGGTTTTCTCTCAAGGTGCCTTGCGTGTATCAGCTCGTGAACTCGAACAACGTGTTAATACTGTTAAATCTGACTTGGATAAAATGTCTCAACATATTGATTTGACAACACCTAAGCTACGTCCGTGGAACGATGGACAATTAGATAAATTGAAACAATTACTGGACGATATGTAAACATTTATTTGGACTTTTTAAAAAGAAGCTCGCGCTATGTGAGCTTTTTTGTTATAATAATAAAAAATCATTTGATTATCAAAGTATTATTTATCGAAAATGATTGGCTGATTTAATAACGCTTTGTTACAAATCAGTTTTATATAGTAAAGGAAGAATTATGACTTTTAAACTAATAACAGATTCAACAGCTGATTTAGACGAAGAATGGGCACAGGCTCATGGCGTTGAAATTTTAGGATTAACCATCCAATTAGATGGAGAAACTTATGAAACCGTTGGGGAAAACCGTTTAACTAGTGAAAAATTATTAGAAAGCATGAAAAATGGTGGCAAACCAACAACCAGTCAAGTTAACGTTGGTCAATTTGAAGAAAGCTTCCGACGCCATGCACAAAATGGAGATAAAGTGCTTTATCTCGCCTTTTCATCTGTATTGTCAGGGACTTATCAAAGCTCAATTATTGCTCGTGACCTTGTTTTGGAAGAATACCCGCAAGCTACGATTGAAATTGTAGACACTTTAGCTGCAGCTGGCGGTGAGGGGTATCTGTCAGTTTTGGCAGCACAAGCGCGTGATGAAGGCAAAACTCTTGAAGAAACCAAAGCGATGATTATTGACATTCTGCCACGCTTACGAACATATTTCTTGGTCGATGATCTTTATCATCTTATGCGTGGAGGACGTTTATCAAAAACTTCTGCAATTATGGGAAGTTTAGCAAATATCAAACCTTTATTGTGGATTGAAGCTTCAGGAAAACTTGTACCATTAGCTAAAGTTCGTGGACGTAAAAAAGCGTTGAGAGAAGTCGTTTCACAAGCGACACAAGCTCTTGCACATCGCACAGCCGTTGTTGCCTATGCCAATGATATTGAAGGAGCAGATTCTCTTAAAGAATCATTGTTAGAGCATGAAGATATTGACCATGTTCTTATTATGCCATTAGGACCAGTCATTTCTGCCCATGTAGGACCAGGCACTCTAGCTGTCTTTACTATCGGAAAAGAAGCAAGATAGTCGAATCATTGAAAGCAACCTATTAAGGTTGTTTTTTTCTATATAAAGAATTAATAACTAGGCATAAGAAAATTCTATAGTTATTTCCCGTCAGATTGCTTTGATGAAGTGATATAATCGTTTCATTAAAGGAGGAAAAATGATGACTCTGACTTATGCTGTACTAGGAAGTGGCGCAATGGGATTGCGTTTTGGATTGTTATTAAAGGAACATCTTGGCGTGCAAGTGGATTTTATTGATACATGGGAAGACCAAATCGATACGATTAGAAAACAAGGTGGTGTTTATCAATCACGTGATGGTGAAAATCGTCATTTGGTTCCAATCAATGTTCAGACACCAGAAGAATATCAAGGAAACCCAGATGTTTTTATCATTTTTGATAAACAAATGCATTTATCACAATTACTTGAGCGAAGCAAACATTTCTTTCATGAAAATCAATATGTTTTCACGGGAATGAATGGAATGGGGCATATTGAGAAAATTAATCACTATTTTGTACCTGAAAAAGTTTTAGCAGGAACGTGTTTGGTTGGAACAGTCTTGAAAGAAGCAGGTGAGGTTGATTTTATCGGGAAGGCTGGTGCAGGTTCTATCAATGTAGCGGCACAGGTTGGAAAACTCGATACTGTTCAAAAACAAATCCTAAACGATTTTGAAGCTTCGAATCTTAATCCAAATCTTACGGATAATTTCTTAGGCACACTTTATACCAAAGTTGTCTTTAATTCAGTTATCAATACCATATGTACGCTTTTTGAAATCCGTATGGGTCAATTCATTGACTATAAAGATGCCCAAAAGTTAGGACGGCAATTGATTGATGAAGCGTATGATGTTGCAAAGTTAGCAGGAATAACTCCTCTTAACAGCCGCGATGAAGAATGGAAAACGATTCGCTACGTTAGCGAAGAGACAAGTCCACTTCATTACCCATCAATGTATCAAGATATGAGTAAGGGACGTCAGACAGAAGTTGATTATATCAATGGTTATATCTACGATTTGGGGCTAACTTATGGTTATCAAGCGAAAACACATGATTTTTTAAGACACTTAGTTCATTTAGCAGAAACCACCCGTAAATTTCGCTAAGCGTTTTCCATAAAAAGTGTAAAAAATAGCTAAAAAACTTAGAAAAGATGGTAGGTAAGTGTTGACGGACTACCACTTTTTTTGGTATTATAATAAACGGTATTGTTTACCCCATTTGTAAGGCCCCGGAACCTTTCAAATAACTCGTGGACCGGAACATCCACACTTTGTAAACAAAAACGAATTCGTATAGGAGAACTCATGAACAAAACAACATTCATGGCTAAACCAGGCCAAGTTGAACGTAAATGGTACGTTGTTGACGCAACAGATGTACCTCTTGGACGTCTTTCTGCAGTAGTTGCTAGCGTACTTCGCGGAAAAAACAAACCAACATTTACACCACACACTGATACAGGTGACTTCGTTATCGTTATCAATGCTGAAAAAGTTAAATTAACTGGTAAAAAAGCAACTGATAAAATCTACTACACTCACTCAATGTATCCAGGTGGATTGAAACAAATTTCAGCTGGTGAACTTCGTTCTAAAAATGCTGTTCGCTTGATTGAAAAATCAGTTAAAGGCATGCTTCCACACAACACTCTTGGACGTGCACAAGGCATGAAATTGAAAGTCTTCGTAGGTAGCGAGCATACACATGCTGCACAACAACCAGAAGTACTTGATATCAAAGGACTTATCTAAGAGAGAAAGGAGCATCTATTAAATGGCACAAGCACAATACACAGGTACTGGTCGTCGTAAAAACGCTGTTGCACGCGTACGTTTAGTTCCAGGTACTGGTAAAATTACAGTTAACAAAAAAGATGTAGAAGAATACATCCCACATGCTGACCTTCGTCTTGTTATCAACCAACCATTTGCAGTTACATCAACTGAAGGTTCATACGACGTTTTCGTTAACGTTGTAGGTGGTGGATACGCAGGTCAATCAGGAGCTATCCGTCACGGTATCGCCCGTGCGCTTCTTCAAGTAGACCCTGATTTCCGTGATTCACTTAAACGTGCAGGTCTTCTTACACGTGACGCACGTATGGTTGAACGTAAAAAACCAGGTCTTAAGAAAGCTCGTAAAGCTTCACAATTCTCAAAACGTTAATCAATACGATTATATCAACGTTTCAAGACATTCAAGATTTTTATCTTGGATGTCTTTTTTTGCTCAAAAATCAAAAGTTTCCACCAAAATTTCCACCAAATTTCCACCATTACTTTTTGAGATGTCTATATGCTGTTTCCCCAGCAGTCTGTAAAACAGTACTCGTTGTATTGATATAGGTCTTAGTGATGGATTGGTCACTATGTGTCAAAGCTTCTGAAATCTCTTCAATAGAACGTCCAGCTTTTTTTGCAAGTGTAGCTCCTGTATGACGTAATTTGTGAGGAGTGGCAGGTGCTAGTTCTGGATGCCGTCTTTTAATAGAATTCATTCGATAGTTTAGATAATCTGTATGAACAACTTTGTTGATGTTGTTGCTGCGGTCATTATACGTGAAAACAAATTGATTATTGGTTTGTTTGATACCAAATAACTTGAGTTCTTCTTTTTGCATAACCTTCCATTCTCTGAGAAGATTCATCAGTTCTAGTGGAGCATTGAAGAGTGTTTTCTTTCCCCCTTTAGTATTTTTGACGTTTCCAAATCTATCTAGTGCATTTTCTATCAGAATTTCATTATTCTTGAAGTCAATGTGTTTCCATTGTAAAGCGTATGATTCTGATTTCCTATCTGATAAGAAGAATGTGGTATAGAAAAGAACGTAGTCTTTAAATTCAATCAATCCTTTATTTAAATCATCGTCAAAGGCTTTAAGCCAGAGGCGTAGTTCCTCTTCGTCAAGAGCCAAATCTTCTTCTCGCTTATTTTCTTTAAGCATTTGCTTCTTGGTGGCTTTGATACGACTAATCGTCTTATGGAGTCTGTTGACGGGAATATATTCTAGTTCTTCTGCCCAGTCAAAAACAGAATTGACATAGCCTCTGAGCGCTTTAAAGTTGGCATAACTATTTGCCTTGCCTGTTAGTAATGAGAGAACCAATTGTTTATTATCATTGAGATAACTTATGGAATACTTGCCAAGAAGTGGAAGAATGTGAAGACGGAATAAATTCTCAGTTTGAAAAACGGTTGCCAGTGTTGGTGGTTTATTTGTTGTGGTGGTTTGCCCTGCTTTATAAGGTTCTAGCCAAACATCTTTATAAAAATCAGCGAAAAGTATGTCTTCTTTGCGTATAGGCTTTTGGTAATGCTTGTTAAGCTTAGCTTTTTCAATATCAACAGATAACTTTAATTCAGCATCTTTGGCTTCTCGCCTAGTCTTAAAACGCTTTTCATACAATTTTCCGAGCCCCAGCTTTGATCGAACATCTTCAGGGATATAAACTCTAAGTTGATAAGTACCATTTTTTGTTTTCTTGATAGACATAGTCTGTCCTTTCTAGGCTGAGATTTCAAGTCGAGTCATCCACTGGTTAACACTTTCTTTATTGAATCTAATAGATTTACCGATTTTAATATATGGGAGTCCCATTTGAATCCATAAGTCAAGTGTGTTATTTGAAATTCCAAGATAAAGACAAGTTTGCTTTTTATTCAGAAAAGGGCTATCTGCACCAGACATTTCTCTAACATTCTTGATTTCATTCTTTATTAATTCTCCAATCATATGTTGAATTTCTTGAGTTTGTTCCTCTGCTAACATTACTTGCATATTTTCCTCCTCAAAAATAAAAAAGGAAGCAAGCTGGTGCTCACTTCCTTGGAGATTATGAAAAAGAAAAGTTTTAGGATGTTTATATTATACCATAACACATCTTAAATTAGTCTTAATCATAAACAATGTTCATATTACTTAATCGCAAAACTATAGTAGCTCTGTGGTGATAAAACTTGATAGTGTGGTTTATCTTTGACGTAGTTGTAATTACATTCTGATATTAGAAATGTTCCATCCTTGTTGACAGCTTCAACAAAAGCAACATGTCCGTATTCTGCTGTTGTTTCTCCGTAACCTCCTTTTACTGACATTACCGCACCAACTTGTGGTGAATTCGTTTGTTTCCATCCCTTTGAAACAAGTGCTGATACCCAATCTTGACCATTACCATTAAAATTATAGATAGCAGGGTCGGTACAAATACCAGTTTCAATTAGCCTATTGCAAACATACCAAGTGCATTGACCAACAGGATAGGTGTTGTTTCCTTGGGTAGTGACACTTTTTGATGTTGGTTGTCCATACTTTAATTTACCATTATACTCACTAGGAAAATCAAAGGATGATAGCAATGTTCCTTTTGTTAGTCCTGTATCACCTGAAAAAGCTACAGTTGTTTTATTGTTTTTTAATGTTCCGTTGAAAATGTTATACCATTTTTTAGCGTTCTCTTTTAATTTATCAGCTTTGGTTTGCCCATCAGATAGTGCAACACCTTCGTAATGTTCAGACCAATAGAGACTTGCTTCTCCCGTATCACTAGCTGTTTGCATCTTACTTTTAACATCAGCATAAGCCCCGTTTAATTCGATAGACATTAATTTTAATTCTACATTCGATTCTAGAGTTTTTTGTGGAGCAGAAGCCCAACGATTTCCGTTAATAGTACTTGACCAGCCAGACCATTGAAAGTAACCTGCGACACCTCCGCTAGTATTAACTGCTTTAGGGTCAAAACCACTTTCACGTTCGGCTACTGCTAAACTTCCAGCACTACCTGCAAGAGAGAAACCTTCTTGGGAAAGTTGATAATTAAGGATTTGGATAACGTCTTTTGCACGTTCTTCTGAGATATTTGCTTTATTAGCAACTTCTTTAGCTGTTAAAGTGGTTTCTTGCCCTGTCTGTGAATCATTTGCGGTACTGTCAGAAAGGCTTCCAGCAATAAGAATTAGTAAAAGGGATGGTAGAAGAAAAGGAAATAACAAGCCTAAAATGATTAGTTTTTTCTTCATGGGCTAACCTTTCAACTATTAATGTTTAAGATAAACTGTAAAAATCAAGCTATCAAAACGCCATTTGGCATCTAGTACCACAGGATATGAGCGACAAATATCAAGAATTGCTGATGATTCTTTGTCAGTAATCGGAAATAGGATTAAAAAATCTAATGACCGTTCATTATTTTGGTAAGCTTCATAAACACTATTTTCAACAATAGGCTTTAAAGCTCTTTTAGAATTAATATGAATATTCATTATTGTTCACCCCTTAATCGTTTTAATTCTTCTGTTAAACGTTCTTTTCTTTTTAAATTAGCTCGTAATTTGTCATCACGGGTTAAGGTTTTACGATAATTTTTGATAAAGGCATTAGAACCTTGTGCTTTATACATTGCTTCAGTATCTTTATAATCTTCTAGATGTTTTTCAAGACGATTGATACGTCTTTTTGTAAGTGGTGATAATCGTTTTTCTTTTAAAGTTTCAAATTCTTCTTCAAGATTAGGTAACGTAGTGGAGCTAGAACTATTGGATATGTCCTCTGAAAATTCCTCTGTTACTAATTGAGGTTCTTTAAATGTTGTTTCAACGTTTGAAGGGTTGTCCTCATCTTGATAAGAAGTTTTAATAGTGTTTTCTTCTTGTTGTGGTGACTGTGTTTCTTCTTTAAAGCGATCTTCTAAATCAGTATTTGACTTGATTTCTTCAGGTTTAGCTTTAGAAAAATAATCTCTAGCATTTTTTAAATGAGATAAGGAATTAATAACAGCACCTGAGGCTAATCCGCTAGAAGCTAAGGCGAAGTTTCCCAGATTTTGTGCTGTAGAAAAACTTTTATTAGGAACTTGTTGAATAATTTCTTTACTAGAATTCCACTTATCTTGAACGGAATTACCAATGGTATCCATTTTGAGTCGTGCTCTAGAACCAAGAACAATTCCGATAAGTTCACCTTTATATTTCCAAAGATAAAAATAGACTAGGGCTTTTGCGACAACGATTATCATTAATTTAAAGAGTAATGCAAAGACTGCCAGTGAGGCGAAGCCTTTGATAACATTGTCAAAACTAGAGGTTACCAAATTTTCAATAATTTTTTCGAGATAAAAGATAATCAAAGTTAGAAGACTGGTAATAGCTGGAAAAGCTAAACCACCCATCATTACTTTTAAGACACCGAAAATAATATCTTGCATACGAGGGATGAAAGAAATCAATAGAGCTATCGGAAAGAGTAGCATCATTATTAAAACTAGTAACTGAGCAATTAAATTTAGAATCTGAACTAAGATAATTGGAATGGCAATAACGGTGGCTTCAATAATTTTAAAGAAAACGTAGAAAAATTTGATAAAAAGGTAATCATAAACAGCAGATACCCAACGGTCTTTTTCCCCATCTTCATCCGCATTATTTCCTAATTCTTCTAAATAATTTTGTCGTTCACTATTTTTAGCTTTGATAAAGGTATTTCCGTTTAATTGACCAAGGACTTTTGAATCATCAAATTTTTCTTCCTTACCTGTTTGACTATTAACATACTTTCCGTTTTCTTGACCAGTATTAACAAAGAGGTAGGCAGTATAGGAGGTTTCAGCAATATAGCTATCTGCCATTGAATTTCCAACTTTTAATTCTTTGTCATCATCATAAGATACTGAAATGTTTGAAATTTTTTGAGTAACTGTTTTAGAGACATTATCAATAGTATCAAGAAGATAGAGACCTCCCGAGGTTGAAGCGATTGTTCCGAAGTAAGAGAAGCCGAGGACAATTACAACACAAACATGAATGACTTTTCTCATGAAGTTTCCTTTTGAGAAAAAGAATTGGTAGAAGAGGTAAAAGGCAATAATGGTGATTAAAAGACCGATGAGTGACTGACTGGCTAATCCGTCTGATGAAGAACCAGTAAAACCTTGCCAAATGGATTGACTTGCTTTATAAACATAGTTTTTGTAATTGTCATATAGATTAATCTTTTCAAGAATCCTCATAAGAAGTGAAAAGAAGCCAACAACGAGGTTTAAAATAAAAAATAGAAAGTTAACAAAGATTTCATTAATGGCAACAATAACTGATGTTTCGATAGCTGAGGTCTTTTCTAAATAAGCTTTTAAAGAAAAGATATCAACGCCTTTTAGCTTTTCAAAAGCTTCTTGCATGATTCTCTCCCTCCTTATGATGCGTATTTATTTTCAAGACTTGAAGAAACAGTTGCTTTCATTGGTTTTAAGAGCATATCAATATCTTCAAATAAGTTATGGACAGAAATCATATTAAGATTGCCGTAAACATCATAGTAAAGGCATTGTCCAGAAATCATATTATCAATCCATTCAAGATTTTGTTCAGTAGGTTCTAAACCAACATGTTTTAAAATATCTTCCCGCTCAGATTTTTCATAGAAAGCAAAGATAGTTCCAAAACCAGTTGTATCATCATCGTTTTCGGCATCATGAACAGATTGAGTGATAAGTGCCAAGGTATTGTTTTTAGAACGCCCAATACGTCTCATATTTTTAATAACGGCTTGACCTTCTGCGGATTTCATCAGAATCCAAGCTTCATCAAAAAATTCAAGTGTATCCTCATTTTCATGACGTTCACCAAAGTGAGTACAGAAGGCGCCAAGGGCAAACATTAAGGCAACTGAATTTCGTTCATGGTCAGAGATTTTAGAAGCATCACTTTTAGGAAGTTTTAGGTTAGCTACTTCAAGGACAGTCACTTGCGATTCATAATTCAATCCTTTAGTTGTACCATCTGAAAAAGCTAATTCTAAAATAGAATTATGAACAATAGAAGTTAGATAGCGACCAACCGAAGCGATTTGGTCAATCTCACTATTTTTTAGAGATTCAAGGACATGTTTAAACCCAACGGTTTGACCAGCTTGACGTTTATTAATAATGTCATTAATGGTTTCTGTGATAGCAGTTTTTTGATCCATTGTGACATTTTCAACGGCTTGGAGAAGAAACTCTAGCATATTTTTAGCAACTTCAACCGCTTGTTCTTTATCTAAGACTACAATTGGGTCTAATACACCATGGTTGGATTCGAGTGAGCTATCCAATGTAACAAAATTAAAGGATTCAATTTGACGTTTCCGTTCAGGATATTGTTTAGCAAATTCAGCATTTGAAATGATTTCTTGATAGTGATGGCGGAGTTCTCGTTTAGGGTCAATATAAAGGGTTTTGACATTTTGAAGTGCCACACTTAGAAAAATTATTTGTGCTAAAAATGACTTACCTTGACCAGTTGCTCCTGTAATGATAATATGTGGATTTTTGGTAATTTTACCCGCAATATTTTCTTTGTTTCCGACCGTTGGGTTGAAGAGAACGATATTTTTAGAAGCTTGAATAGCTTTTTGAAGATTATCCCAACGTCCCGTCCAGTTATCAACTCGACCAATGTACCAGCCAATTCGGTTACCAGAAGTAGTATTTGTGAAAGGCATTAATTCTGCAAAGCCACGAGTAGTGACCATATGTGTCCAAGTACGAGTTTTCTTTTGAAGTTTTTGTCCGTAGAGTAGTGCTTGGAAAAGGTATGGTGCATCATAGCTAGCTTCACTAATTTCAACTCCCATATCATCAAAGTAATTTAAAACAACTTGACGTCTACTTCTTAATTGAGTTAGTGAAGAAGCAGAGACAATAAGGTAGGCACCATATTCAATAATATCTTCTTTGTTACCTACTTTCTTCATGAGGTCTTTTAGTGATAAGGCACCTGTGATGATTTCGTCCTGTTGAACAGTATTGGTGTTATCAGCTTCTTCCATGATATTAAGGAAACGTGTATTGGAACGTCCCATTTTCCCTTTAATTTTATTACGGTCGATAAATTCTCCCTTGATTCGTAGTTCGACAGGAAAATTTAACCGTTGAATAAATTCTCCAAGATGGAAGCCATTAAAGATAGTACTGAACTTTCCAACTGGTAGAATCGTAACAAATGAAGTTCCGTAGGGACTTTCTAATTTTAGAAAGCCTCCTTTGAGAACTTTGATAAGAGTATCTGTAACATTGAAGAGAGAACGATTAGCAATGACTTCTTGCTTAAGATGTGGAATATAACGCAGGTATTGCATTCGTTGGTAGTAGAAGAGTTCCTCATCAGTAAGGCGTTGACATCTTAAACTTGAAAGGACTTGATAAACAGCAGCTTCATCACTTAAGTAATCAGTGTACCAATTATCATCTAGTTGAAGTTCGTAGCCAATGCCATTAGCGACTAGCTCAGATAATTCAGAAAAGCGTTCATAGGCTAAATCACTGAGCGAACCAGAATTATCTTGTTTTCGTAAAGTAACTCCAATAACCCAATCAAACTGGTAAGGAATCTCCATTTCTTGTGTTAACTTATCAACGGAGTAAGCGAGTAACGTTTCACCAAGTTCTTGATTATTAGGAGCTAAAGCTTTAGAGAAATCTTTCATCTTCTCTTCTAAAAGGTAGTCTTTGGGGATGAGAGAGATATCGAAGTTTTTATTTTTAGCGAGTTTGTTAATTGTTTGAGCAACAACTTGTTTATGTTTTTCCTTTTTTTCATCGTCAGTGATTGTAATGGGTGTATTAGGGATACGATAGTAAGCAATAACACTTTTATCATGGCAGATAACGATATTACTATGAGTTGTCATAATCGGATATTGTAATGTGATAGCCATAATTCCTCCTTTCATAGTTTGGTTTTTTCAAAGACAAGGTTGTCATCTGTTGGGACACGGTCATTATGGTAAATTGCTTTTTTATTTAAACGAAATTCATACCAGTAACAAAGGTAATCAGCAATAAAAAGATGCATCTTTTTACCATGTGGTTCATATTCGGTGTAGGCTTTTGCTAGTTTATAGGGAATGTACCAATAGAGCAAAAAGGAAATAGAATGCGTTAATTTTGCTAAAGGAACTAAAATGAATGATAAACCAAGAATCATGAATACAAAGACAATAGCAAAGACGATAAAAAAGAAGAGTTGCATTGGTGTCGCAAAATACCAAAGACGTGTTCCTCTTTGTGTTTTGATTTCTTGAATCCAATAAGGGGCATTTAGCCCCTTAGAGTAATCATAAAGTGTTTCTTTAGCCATAGCTTATAACCCTGTTTCGATTCCAATCAAGCGAAGGAGCCAACCAAAGAAGCTAAGAATTTGTTGTCCTTTTGTAAGAGAGACAATGACTGAGTAAAAGCCAACAACTGAGAAGAGTTGAAGCCAAGAGCTGTTTTTCCATGCTTTAATAGCAAGAAGAACAGCGATTGCTGTTAGTACCCAAGTACCATCACCGTGCATAAAGTTTTGTAATGAGCTAGTATTCATATGATTTATTCTCCTTTTTCAGTAGCATAATTTTGTGGAATAGTGTGAGTAAGAGATGAAACGTAGTAAGATTTTCCTTTAGAGATTAAAGTGAGGGTAAAATTTTCAGAATGAGTGTTTCCTGCTATTTCAAAAGTCGCTTGAACATAAGCAATAACATTTTTGCCATCCTTTTTAAAGTAAGTATAGTCAATGCTTTTGAACTCAGTATCATTAAGAACGACTAGATTTTTAGCAATTAAATCCAAATTGTCTTGGTCGCTTGTATAGTTAGTAAAAAAGAGGTTTAAAAATTTTGTAAGTTTTTTACGTTTGGCTGTTGAAAAGTTATCAGAAGACGTCAACTGTAAATTTTCTTGCTTATCAAAAGAAGTTGCCTGATTCGTAGTTAATGTTGAGAACCAAGGAAGACCAGAAATGTAATATTTCCCATCTTTTTGACCATATGGAATATTAAAACCAGTGGTAATTTCTTTGGTATCATCCCCCACCTTTTGTTGATAGGTTACTTGATATAAAGCGCTCTTACTGTTAAGGGTAATAAGTTTTGAAGATTCTAGAGTAGAAGCTGTTTTTAATTGCCCTTGCGATTTAATATCAGGTTCAAAATTATAGAAGCTATTTAACTTTTTAGTTTGTTCTATTTGGGTGTTACCATCATCAGAAAAGTTAAAATAAGCCGAAATAAAGTCATTAAGATAATAGGTTAAACGATTATCAATATCTGTGTTGCTAACCGTTACTGTAGTTGGTTTGGTTTGAAGTGATTTTTGGAGCGTACTTACTTTATTAGATACTGTTATCACTTTTAAGCATCCGATTAAACCAATTAATAAAAACAGACTAATTCCTGAAAGAACAAGGATATTAGCTGTTTTTTTATTGGCTTTTATTAGTTTAGGGGAACCACGTTTTTTATCGGTTTTCTTAAATTTAGCAATGAATTGTATATAGTGTTTTAGAGATTCAGTTAGTTGTTTCATGAGACTCCTTTAAAGATTAGCAATTTCTAGTAGTTTACTTCCTTTAGCATAGAGTTGTTTTTGAAGCTTATTGAGTTCTCCGTTAACATAGTAGTATCCTCTAAGTTCATGACGAATAGACTCTAAAAATTCAACAGGAAGTGTTTGAGCTTCTTCGGTTTTTAATACACTATTCAATTCACCAGATTTTGTCCAAGCCTCTTTAGTTTTATTCTCTTTCATGAATTGACCAAGTTCTAGAGTAATTGTTCTTACTTTCTTTTCGAGTGTGCTTTTAGTTGCCATAATGAGTTCCTCCATAAAGTCTTTTTGTTTTGAGTTGATGATTTGTTTAAAGATAAGTATAAGTTGTGAAGACATTTTTTTGTCGGTTTCAAGAATGTCTCCTGATAAAGAGAAGTAGGCGTGTTGATAAATAAATGGATTACCATCATTTTCTGATGTTAATTTACGAGCGAATGTATCATAATAAAACTGTTTACCTTTCATTAATACGATACCAAGCTTCCAGTTTTCATTGTCTTGTGGAAGGTTAGCAATACCTTCGTAAATCTTTTTAATCATCATTCTTCTAATAACTCCGTATAGCCAAGAGAGCGAAAAATGTAATCATCATCAAACCAGAGCCAATCATTGATTTCTCCTTCTGTTGGAACTGTTCCTGAGAAGACTTCCTCACAAAGTGTAGTTAGTTGGTCGATACCACCTCGTTTGCGGACAGATTCTAGAGTAGAAGCTCCACCTGCCCACGCTTTAAAGTGGTCAATTGAATTAAGTTCAACTTTGTATTCCATATTTCCTCCTTATTTGGTTAACAATCCGTGAGAAGTTTTAAGGTCTTTTAGAATAGCTTCACCACGTTCATTGATTTCTCCACAATTTTGAATTGTTTTAAGATATTCAGTTTGCATGATTTTATCAGCCTCACTAACTAACCTTAACGAATTTGAAACTTGATACATAAGCCATTTTATTGTTCGTTCAATAGTGTAAGGTTCAGGCTTCATGCTTAGTTTTAAAGGTGCTGTTCCACCAAAAAGACGTTGCCATTTAAGGTCTGGTTGATAAGCGCCATAACGGTTGATTCCATCATAGACCTCTAACTCATGATTAATAACTCCACGAGCGATTTCAGCTAAGTCAACACCATTGATATATTCTTCAATAGCTAGTTGAGCCTTTTCATTCGCAAACCGTAATTCGTAACGATTCCAAATACCAAAAATCTCCAAGGATTCTTCCAAGGAGATTTGTTCAGCTTTAGCTAATTCATAACGTTTTTCATAGAAGTTGAAGTAGAGGTTACTTTGACGACTTCCAAAGTAGATGGAAATTCCTTGGTTACCTTCTTTATCTTCAACTTCTTGTAAACTACCACCTCCAATGTGGTTCCAGTTCCGTAAGGTATGACAAATGATTTCGTGATTGTAAACCTTAGTGATCATATCTGATAATAAAAATTGTTCATTTTCACGGTCATTTCCTAAATAGCGCTCATCAATAGCAACATCAAGTCGTTTGACTCGCATATCTGGAATATCATAAGCCATTTTTTGAAGAAGTTCTTGCCATGTTAAATGAAGTGTATCAAGGATAAGTTCCATTTCACGGCAACCTTGACCAGATAATTGTAAGGTTATTTGGTAATTTCCTGTTTCAATTTTGTCAAAAAAATCAAATATCCAAATATTCCCTCGCTTCCACAGGTGAGTGTAATTAAGAAGCCTTGTTTCAGATTCGGTAAATTCTTTTAACTCACAGTGAAGATATGTATGGCAGAAGTGCTTTAAATCACGAACTGTCATGAAAGTAATTCTTAAGTAGTCAATGTGTACCTCTAGGCGTTCTTTGTCAGGTTCTTTAAGATATCCTAATCGTTCTTTAAATTCTTGGAACTTTTCAAGAGTTAACCCACGTGAACCATCCTCATAACTCCGATAGGTACGATGACTAATATCAATGCTTTTTGCAAATTCTTTTTGAGTCATTCCTGTTTTTTGACGAAATTTCTTAAGCATAACAGGATTTATTTTATCCATTCATTAAGTAACCTCCAATCTACTAGTAGGTGACACACTTTTTTAAGAAAAGTGACACAGCCTTTGAAACTTGTAAAACCTTGGTACTATTGGCTTTAGGGCGGTTGCTTTTCGCTTTTTTGAAATTTGCTACCCCCCTATTAGAATAGCGGGGGTTAAAACACGTCATGGACTAGAACGGCGAGACTTCGGGACTTCGCCTGAACGTTGTTCAGGCTTGCCCTTGCTCTTGTTCTAGTCCATGACTGCTTAAGCACGTTTCAACCGCTTGTGCATACGAACTGCATCCGCCATTATATGTTTCCAAAGCTTCAAGAAGTAGGTTTTCTTGATCTGGTGTCACTACTAAAGACTTGCCTTCCTTGTCAAAAGTCATCCCCCTCTCATCAAAAAGATAAGCTAATTTTCTTAGTGTCTTTAAAGGGAGTTCTTTCTCTTTGGCAAAGTCAGACAATAGTTTTGTAGAAGCTTGTTCAATCTTTGGTTTTTCTTCTTGTTGAGGTGTTTGTTTGATATCAAAGACTTCAAATTCTTCTCCTTCCATCTTTAAAACAGGAAGCTTCATAAAGGCTTCGTAAAAGGAAAAACCTTTGTCAAAAGGAACATAAGGAGAGAAAAATTCTCCCGCTAATTCACCATTAGAGGCGATATAACCACGCCCTTTGACCGTTTTACCATTGATTTTATCAAGCTTTTTAAACTCTTTATTTCGATTAGCATCACCAAACATCATGGTGTAACCTGTATCTTCTAAGTGCCCAACTGATAAGCGTTTCATAAAGTTATCTCTTAAAGCCGTTTTGATATATTCCCCATCGGGACGTTGCATGGCAAAAATGATAAATACACCTGATTGACGACCTTCCAAAACTAATTGGGTAAGATATTCTGTTACTTGGGCTTGTAGGCGATAATCACTATCAATTTTTGCCATAAGGGCTGCCCATTCATCAATCACGATAAATTTCGGATTCATGCCATAATCACTGAAACTTTTTCCAATTTTGTAGTTTGGGTGATTTTGAATGGCTTGATAGCGATTTTCCATAAACGTTACATTGTCTTTTAAACATTGGATAATTTCTTCTTTGGTGCTAAAAACTCTTCCATGAAAAACAGGAACATCTTTTAAGCCAGCTAAGTCAGCATTCTTCGGGTCACAAAGATCAATGAAACCAACTTTAGCTAATGCCCATACAATAGACATTAGAACAACAGTTTTCCCGCCACCAGTTCCTCCACCAATCAATAAGTGTGGTTCAGCGATATAGTCCCAAAAGACATCCGCCATTAATTTTAAGGAGTGGTTATTAATTGTAACTTCTGAAATATCAATGCGACTGTCAATCCGATTAATGCTTATATCATATTGGATAAAGCGGTCATCAAAAGTTTTATTTTTAAAGTCTCCGTTAAACATTACTTCTAATGTGGAGCCAAGGTTGATAAAACGGTCTTGAAATTTATTACCTTCAAGAATAAAACTGATTAATAAATGGTAATTGGTTTGTTTAACAAAAACTTTTGGGAGGATTATTTTTTCCATTGACCGTCCATCACGTTTGATAGTTTTAGAAAGATAATAACGATTTTCTACCAAGAAATTCGCTAAAATTCTAAGGGTATTGAGGCGTTTAAAAAAGAGGAGTTTCTGATAACAGAGATGATGAAATCCTAAGAGAATAAAAGCAGGAAGTAGAAGCGTTATTGAAAACTTTATGAGATAGGGGAGAGGTGTTTTTATTATTCCTTGATAGGACATGTAAGCATAATAACCATTACCAAGCAAAAAAGGTAATAAAATGATACTGTATGTTATTACCTTGATTTTTTGATAGCACTTTCGAACTCGCCAACCACGATAGGTAAATAATTTCATATTTACCTCCTAACTTTATTTTTTAGTGTCAGTTTTGACATCATTTTTAGTTGGTGTTGTATCTGATTTTGATTTTAGTTTAGCAGCGTAAAGTTTATAGTTGTCGTTACGTCCAATAGATGAATAGGTTACAACAATATCCTCAAGTTCCACTTCTTCACGGTATTTTAAATTAAGGTCTTCAATTTCCTGTTCGCTCATGTCAGCAATGGTAAAGAAAAGCGTTTCATGTTGGACAGAAGAGTGGATACTAACAACGATACCTCGAACTTCACCAGTCGTAGTTTGTGCATAAGAGCCATCTTCGTTACGCTGTGTACGGTCTTCTTCGTAAATGAGGTCAGCCCCTTCAATTCCACGAAAAGTTAGTTTTCCAAAGACTTCTGAAATATTTAAACCATCAGTGATAACACGGTATGATTTGTCAGCAATTTGTAATTTGTCGCCATAGTTTAATCCGATTTTAGCCATAAGTTAAATCCTCTTTTCTATTATTTAGATACTTTCAAGTTTTCAGCAAAGACGTTAAGAGCAGGAGCAACGTTGTTTCCGTTAAGGCTACGGTCAGGTAGAAAGATTGGATTAACCACTTCAACCACCGTATCCTCATCAAAGATTTGCGATAACGCAGGAGTAATCACATGGAAAGCACCATGGCTTTCGCTATTTAGAATGTGACGTTGGTATTTTCCAGCTTTTCCAAAAACAGTACGAGGAGCTGTTCCAAGTTTTTCATAGTAGGCTTTTCCAATAAATTCAGGGTTCATTTTTAAAGTTTCAGGAATCATAATAATCTCCATTTCTATTTTTAAGGTAATAAAAAAAGTCAGTGACTTAAACTGACTCTAGCAAAGTAAAATTGTTTGATTTTACGACTGTATAAGCGGCTATAAAAGTGTAATTCAGAGTAAGTATAGCCTGCTTCTTGAAATTTGTTAACTAAGTGTTCAATTTCTTCCAGAGCATCATGATAGAGACACTCTACTAATTTTGAGCTGTAAGCATACATCTGATAGGTAAAGATAAAATTCTGGTAGTGCCGTTCAAGGACACTTTCAAAATAAGAAGTCATGAGAGACCTCCTTTCCTTTATTGTAAGAAAAAAGCTACCAGTAGAAACTAGTAGCTCAGAAATACGTTGCTTAGTTGCAACAGTTTGAGAAAAAAGTTATTTGGTTAAAAGGCTAGCTTCAAAACTAACCTTTCACGGTGGCAACGTTTAACAAGGTGCATTGTATCAATTACCATCGCTTTCCCAGCCAATCTGTCGGGTAGTCATTATCATGCCCAAAGGATTCTCTTACGCCTATTGGCGAAGCCAGTTCACTTTGCTATTCGGAAAAGTGCTAAAGTCCGAAATGCGTGTAAGCCCACAAAAAATTGTTTTAAATCTTAACTTCAACCATAAAGGGACTTGACTTAAAAACTCAAACACGTTACAATAAAGGTACGAAGATTATTGTGTGGTTTGATAGTCAGTCTTCTGGTTGTCAGACGCACTTTTTTATTAAAATTTCAAGGATCAATTGCTTTTCCAAGAAAGATAATTTTTTTTGGAATTTTGTGTAACTCTTGGTTACATTATTATTGTAACCTATGGTTACATAAAAGTCAAGCGTTTTTTTGAAAAAAATTTAAAAAAGAGGAAAAAATATGTTAGCAGAACGTTTGAAAACATTAAGACAAAAAGCAAATTTGACTCAAGAAGAAATTGCTAAAAAAATAGGAGTTTCACGTCCAGCGTATAGTTATTGGGAAAAAGGCGTTAAAACACCGACACCAGATAAATTAACAAAAATTGCTAAGTTCTATGGAGTTACTACAGATTATTTACTAGGAAATGAATCAGAAGATGATGAATTTGCCAATGTAGAGATGCTATTCCGAATGACCTCTGATGGCTTAACAGAGGAAGAAAAAGCAGTCTTTAGGGAAGAATTGATCGAGTTCATGAAAGAGCGGAAGAAACTATTTGAAGAAGACAGTAAATAACCTAACTTAGTTAGAAGTTTGGAGGGAAATAATGAATTTAAAACGAGTAAAGTGTAAAACATGTCATTCAACTATTGAGTATGATTCGACCTCTATTGTTGAAGAAAATAGAGATTTTGAAGAAATATATTGTCCAAAATGTAAAACAGTAGTTGCAAGAGTCTATACAGACCTATCACCGATTGGATATATAGTTGATTAAATTATTTCAAGAAGTGGAAAAGTGAAAATAGGGCTAGAGCTGATATTCTCTAGTCCTATTTTTCTAGTTATCATCAGAATAACCATATTTCTCAAGAGCATCTTCATAGGCGTCAGTCCCTTTTTTATAGTAAGTTTCATCACTACCTGTAAAGTTAGCTGTTAATACACCATCCTTGTATTCGTAAGTAACCGTTGGGTTTACAAAACCAGAAACTTCAAATGTTTGTAAGTCTGTATCTACAGTCATATTTCGTGTTGCACCTTCTGCAACAACGGTTCCTTCGTCGCCTTTAATCACAACGATTTTATCGTTGCTATATTCATCAATCTCATAGTATTCCCCATCGAGACTGTTTTGGTTAGAACAAGCCGCCAGAAAGAGAGCGGTTAATCCTAGAATAAGGGTAGTTAGTAATCTTTTCATCTGTAAATTCTCCTATTATAGTCTATTTTAAGATAGTTTTATGACAAAATGATGAGAAAAAGCATTACGCTTTTATTGCAAAAATCTAGTCAGTAAATTTTTGCTGGACAAGGATATTCTTTTTTTATATAATTTAGTCAACTTAATAGTTGATTTTGTATTATGGGAGGTAGTGAATGAGAGATATTTATAGTAGAGTCACGCAACTGGCAAGAGCTCAGGTCTATCCTTTCATGAAAAATCATCGAATTTCTCCCTTGTCCTATCATTTTCGGGACTATTTTGACGCTTGTCTTGAAGAATTTAGTATCAAGATAATGCCCCATCATTTTACTAATCACAAGATTGAAGGATTGACATTGGTAGATAATGTAGGAATTACCTTTTCTTATGAAAAAGAAAATCCTATTGTGAAGCAGCATTTCACGTTGTGCCACGAGTTGGGACACTATATCTTGGGACATTCGGGGCAAGTGTTCACGGAGATGGCAGAAAACAGCGATTCCCTTGTTGAGAGTGAAGCTAATCTATTTTCGGCTGTTGTTCTCATGCCTGATATTGTCCTTTTATCAAAAATCTACTATCGCAGGGATAGTTTTAGACGAGTGATGACGGATTTGTCAGTATCAGCAGAAGCGTTGACATATAGACTATCAGACCTTTTTCGTTATTATCTTTCTCCTGATAATACAGAGATTGCCTCAGCGATTGTCGATTATAAAAGTTATCAGAATCATAAGATTCTCCGCTTATTTGAGTGGATTCATGGTGAAATCGAAGCTGACTATAAAGCAGTAGAAGAAGATGTTCTTACGAGTATAAAAAATACATTGAAGACTACTGATTTTGTGACCAGTCAAGATTTTCCAAAATTATTAGATGATTCCTTCCGTAAGGAGCTGATGGCAGATGATGGTATTGGAGCTTGGGTAGTTTTCGATTTTGGACAAGTACTAGGCTATGCTTGGCGCAAGGATAAAATGACAGAACAACAAGCTAAATCACGAGCAAATACGATGATTTTTTTAGAAAAGAGGTAAGAAATGTATTCACCAGAAAAACTAAAAGCGAAACGGCAAGAACTCCGTTTACGGCAACAAGATATAGCAGAGCAACTTAGTATTTCTAAACAAGCCTATTCCAAATGGGAAAAGGGCTTGTCTCAACCTACAAAAGCTAATCTTATCAAGTTAGAAGAGTTGCTTCATGTTCCTAGTGGCTATTTGAGTGAAGAAGAGATTACAACGCTTTACCATCAGCTTAATCAACACAATCAGACTAAAGCCTTGAATTATGTAAACGATTTGCTCTCAGAACAAGAGAAAAATGTCAGTTCGCTATTTAGCTACAAAGTTTATGAACGATTGTCAGCGGGTATTGGAGCGACAATTTATGAAGATATGGATTATGATACGGTTTATTTTGATAAAGAATTGGCTCATGATTTTGCTTCATGGATTGACGGTGACTCAATGGAACCAACTTATCATAATAGTTCGGTAGCTTTAATTCGAGAGACTGGATTTGATTATGATGGAGCAGTGTATGCTGTTGTTTGGAATTCACAAACCTATATAAAAAAAGTGTATCGTGAAGCAGAAGGGCTACGTTTAGTTTCAATTAACAAAGATTATGCAGATAAATTTGCACCTTACGATGATAATCCAAGGATTGTTGGAAAAATTGTTGGTAGCTTTGTGCCTATTATTGGAGGATAAAATGCGATTAAAAGATATTTTAGAATTAGGTTCATATGGCTTAGAACCAGAAAGTAAAGTTGAAATATTTGATATGGAAGAATTTGAGAATGCTATTATGCATGGAAAATTTTCAGAGATTTATATACCAACGGATGAAGAGAGTGACATTTATCCTTATGCATTTCTAGTTAATGATTCTATTTTAATTGCAATGGAGGCTTAAATGGGGTATTTTGATTATTCAAGAG
>CAVAFU010000001.1:0-25706 GCA_963588325.1 Oribacterium sp. | reverse complement strand
GTATGAATACGGTCAAAGCCCAACGGCTGCGTTTTTTTACGAAGACGTGTCATATTGACACTAAGAGTATTTTGGTCAATAAAACTTTCATTTTCCCAAAGTTTTTCAAGCAATTCTTCCTTTGGAACGACTTGATTTTGATGTTCAAAAAGAATGGTTAGAATCTTATTTTCTGTTGGGGATAAAGTGATATGCTCTGCTCCATTTGACAAAATACCATCACGTGAAAGACAAAAGTTGTCTAGTTGGTAATTATCTGAAGTAAATTGATAAGCACGTCGTAAAAAAGCTGAAATTTTAGCATCTAAAATGGTTAGCGAAAATGGTTTGGAGACAAAATCATCTCCTCCCATATTGAGTGCCATAATCGTATCCATTTCATCGTCACTTGATGAAATAAAGATAATCGGCAGAGTCATTGTTTTACGGATTTCAGTTGTCCAATAAAAGCCATTAAAATATGGAAGTGTAATATCAATTAAAATAAGATCAGGTTTGATTTCTTCAACTTCTTGTTTAATAGCTCGAAAATTATTGACACTAAAAACATCATAAGTTTGGCTAAGGTGCTGTTTTAACAGTTTGACGATTGTTTCATCGTCTTCGACAATATAAATCTTTCCTTGTTTCATAGCTTTATTTTAACAAAAAATGGCCTTTCAGACCATTTTTTTAGCGAAATTTTCAGAATCTTTCAAATGCCTTATTAAAGGACGAGAGACTAACGTTCAATGATTTTATAATAAGTTTTACTTGTGAGTTTGTAGATTAAGAAGTAGATAAGAGTAATACTTAGTATTGTAATACCACTAACGGTATAAATCATACCAGAACTTGTTACACCGAATATAAGCAACATTTGTTTCAGCATGACAAGTGCTACTGTAAAGTGTAAAACAGCAAAGGCGAGTGGCATGAAGAATACCAATAAAATTTGCGAATTAATCGCACGCTTCACCTCTTTTACTCCCATTCCGACTTCTTGTAAAATCTTGTATGATTTTTTATCTTCAACTCCTTCAGAACGTTGTTTGTAGTAAATAATCAAAGCTGCACCGAGTAAGAAACTAATACCAAGTAAGAATCCTGTAAAGAGGAAGCCTCCTGTAATACCATACATTTCGTTAAGAAAATCTTTTTTAGAATATACAGTAGCGAATACATAGTCTTCATTTGACGTTGTTTCGTCTTCATCTTCAGTTGTTATCATGTCATTTTCGTCGACATTGAGTTTTTGAATGTCGCTTTGTGAGAGGTCGACATAGCTACTAACGGCATATTGAAGAGGTGCATTACGTTGTGTAAACAAATCCATAATATGGTTAAACACAGTTTCGTTGCTTACTACTAAGATAGCTGGATTGTACGTATTAGCCACTTCTGGAAGATTAGCTTGTTTGATATTTTCTACGTTGGTAAATGTTTCTCCAAATAGCGAGAGTGTTTCAAGTTGGCTATCTCCTTTTTGCACGTGAAAGGCTGTTTGGTTGTCAGTTAGTGTTGTTACTTTATTTCCTAATTTTCGGAAATTGTCTTGTGTGATGATATAGAGGGTTCCAAAACTTGCAAAATCAGGATTTTCAAAGTTTTGATCTGTTACTGAAATTTCTTTTGCTGTCGAAGACACATTAATCATCGTTTGTGCAGTATGATAAGTTAAATAATCATTTTTTGATTTATCTAATTTATCAATAATTTGAGTTTGAAGAAATTCTTCAGCTTTATCAGTTTGATTTGTATTGACAGTTATTTGAGTATTTTTGGGGAACATGGCATCTGCTTGCGCTTGAGTATTAACATACAAAGATGTTGTTGTCGCAATTGTTACAAAAGCCATAACAGCCAATAATGTGATATTAGCAAGACCGACAGCGTTTTGTTTCATACGGAAAATCATTTGTGCTGTGGTTACGAAATGTTCAGGTTGGTAAAAATATTTTTTGTTTTTACGACGGCGTTTTAGGTACCAAGTCATAAAACTGATGTAAAAAAGATACGTTCCAATGATAACAAGAACAACTGCAATAAAGAAACGATATAGGACAACAAGCGCAGCTATTTTGCTAGAAGATAGAGAAAGATAATAACCTGAACCTAAGCAAATTAAGCTAAGTAAAGCAAATAAGATATTACCACGGGGCTCTTTTTCTCCTTGTTCTTGTCGTTTAAATAAAGCTAATGGAGATGAACGACGGATGTTATGCAGGCTGATGAATTCGAGGAAAACAAAGATTGCTGCAAATGCGACACTGGTGCTAATGAAAGCTGCTGCTGATAACGTCATCACCAGTTGGTCATAATGTAACAGGTTGACGAAAATCAAATAAAACAGTTGTGAAAAAACAGCTGATAAAAGACTTCCTAAGATAATAACACCGATAAAGATGACAATTAACTCAATAGTTGATACCAAACTAATTTGGAATCGATTCATTCCTAGAATGTTATAAAGCCCGAATTCTTTGCTTCGTTGTTTGAGTAGGAAATTATAACTGTAAATCTCCATGATAATAGCAAAGATAAACAGAACAAAGATAGACAAGCTTAGTGTTTGCGTACCATATTGCATGCCTCCCTCGACAGGGCTAAATATGATAAGAGATGTTGAACAAATTAAGATAAATAAAATGGTACTTGTGAGTAAAAATGGTCCGAAAACATTGACGGATTTTTTGAGGTTTGACCAAGCTAATTTAGCATAGAACATATTACTCACCTCCAAGAAGTGCACTCATAGCAAGTGAAATATCTTTGCTGAATTCTTGATTGGTTTTATTTCCACGGTAAATTTGGTGAAAAATACGTCCATCTTTGATAAAAAGGACACGTTTAGCATGACTAGCGGCGTTTGCTGAGTGTGTTACCATTAGAAGCGTTTGCCCATCATTATTAATGGCTTCAAAAAGATTTAAAATATCTTCAGAATTACGATAATCTAGTGCTGCTGTTGGTTCATCGGCTAAAAGTAATTGTGGATTTGTGATAAGGCTACGAGCGATAGCAACACGTTGCTTTTGACCACCAGACAATTCAAATGGACGTTTTTCTAGCAAATCTTCAATATGAAGTTTTGGAGCAAGCTCCGCTAATCGTTTTTCCATTTCTTGGTAATTAACGCGACCAAGAACCAATGGTAGGAAAATATTATCTTTGACAGACAGTGTATCTAATAAATTGAAATCTTGAAAGACAAAACCTAAATTATTTAAACGAAATTCAGCTAGTTTACTTTCTTTGATTTTGGTAATTTCTTGACCGTTCAAGATAACGGAACCTTTAGTTGGCTTTTCCAAAGTTGCCAAAATATTAAGTAAGGTCGTTTTTCCTGAACCAGATTCTCCCATAATAGCGATAAATTCATTTTCATCTACTTTAAAATCGACATCCTGCAAAGCACGCGTTACTTCTTTTGAAAAACGTGTGCGAAATACTTTTTCTAAATGATTAATCTCCAGTAACATAATTTCTCCTTTGTATCATTATACCTTTTTTCAACTAAATGAATGCTTTTATCATAATTTTTTATTAAAAAACAATTGAATCACTTTTAGTATTCAAATACTATTTTGCTTTAATGGTCTTCTGCCACTCCAATACCAAAGTGCTAAACTTGCTACTCCTACTACTATGATAAAAAGAATTGTAATAAGACTATATAAACCTACCATCTCAAAAACCTCCTTTTACTTTATCATTCGAAGAGCGTAACAAACCATATATGTAATGGAACCTAAAACAACCATGATTAACCAAATTAGGAGATTACTCCATAAATTGACATGTCTTCTGATTTCTTGACTCATCTACTGCTCCTCTCTTGTTGACAAGTTTATTTTATCTCAGAAAACGTCCTTCTTTCCTTACAATTTAAAAGTTGTATCTTACAAAAATGTAAGTTTTAAGGCACTAAAAAAGCCCAAAGATAACTTCTTTGAGCTTTATGATGTTATTGAATCTTTTTAGCCACTTTTTTTAGATAAGAATGGCTTTCAAGCTGTTCTACTGGATTGTTTAAATCTTTTAGATTAATCTCGTAAATATTTGTGGCAGTTTCATTGAATAATGGCAGAGCTGCTGCCCAATCAATTTTTCCATGCCCCAGTGTTAAACTATCATGTGTTTCACCTAAAGAGTCGACTAAATGATAGTGAACAATGTTTTCTTTCAATGTTTTTAACGAGCTTTGCAGAGCTTTATTATCACCATGAAGGTAAATGAAAGCATGAGAGACATCGTATGCCAGTGGATATCCCTTTTGAGCTAATAAATGATCAAATTCAGGATTACCAAATGAAAATAGTGGCGAAATACCATTTTCAAACATAATATGATTTCCGCCACGTTCACGAAATTCATCCATGCGAGCAAAAAGGTAGGCTTGCGCTTCTTCAATGGTTTCAAAGGGTTCTAGCAAATCTTTTTCACGCAGCTCATAAGAGCCATGAACGAGGACTTTGCAATCAAACTCTTTAGCGATTTCTAGTAACTGTTTCGTTGACTCATTGATAAAATCAACTAAGTCAGCTTTATTTTTAGGATGTGCAACAAGTTCTAGAAATTGTCCTTGATATTTCATTGGGTGATGAAGCACAACAGCCTTGACACCGCTAGTTTTAACCTTTTTAACAGCTTCTCGAAGACGTTGCAAACCATCTGGCGTAAAGTCATTTTCAGAAGTGAAAAATTCAAAAACATCTGGATGATACTTTAGGCGACTTTCCATTTGTATAGGGTCGCAACTGGCTTTTAAGCCTAATTGAGTCATAAACATAGAGTCACCTCTTTTTAAATTTTTAAACGTTAAGATAAGCTTCTAAATCATTTAGAGCACGTTCAGCAACTTTTTCATAACGTTCTTTTTTATCACGAATACGTGGTCCATCAAGTTCCTTGACAATCCCAAAGTTAACATTCATCGGTTGGAAATGTTTACTTTCAGCGTGTGTAATATAGTGTGGTAGTGAACCAATAGCTGTTGTTTGAGGGAAAATAACAGGTTCTTCTCCTTTAAAACGACGCACAGCGTTGATACCAGCAACCAAACCTGAAGCAGCTGATTCTACATATCCTTCGACCCCTGTCATTTGACCAGCGAAGAAAAGGTTAGGATTTTGACGTGTAGCAAATGTTTCAGTTAAAAGATTTGGTGAATCCATGTAAGAATTACGGTGCATAACACCATAGCGAACAAATTCAGCATTTTCAAGACCTGGAATCATACGGAAAACACGTTTTTGCTCACCCCATTTAAGGTGTGTTTGGAAACCTACGATGTTAAAGAGACTTCCTGCTGCATTATCTTGACGCAATTGAACAACGGCATATGGTGTTTTAAAGTCGCCATCACGTGGTCCTTTGTAATCTTCTGGATATTCCAAACCAACAGGCTTCATTGGACCATAGAGCATTGTTTTAATGCCTCGTTTTGCCATTACTTCGATTGGCATACACCCTTCGAAATATTTTTCTTTTTCAAAGCTATTAAGCGGAGCTTCTTCAGCATTAACAAGGGCTTCATGGAATGCCATAAATTCTTCTTTGGTCATTGGACAATTAAGATAAGCAGCTTCGCCTTTGTCATAACGAGATTTTAAATAAACTTTATCCATGTCGATAGAATTTTTATCGACAATCGGTGCTGCGGCATCGTAGAAATAAAAACCGTCGCCACCATTTAATTCATGAATTTTTTCAGCAAGTGCATCTGATGTTAGTGGTCCGCTAGCAATAACTGTGATTGCATCGTCAGGAATTTCAGTGATTTCTTCACGGATAACTTCAATTAATGGGTGGTTAGTGACTTCGTCAGTTACCATTTGTGAAAAGCCATCGCGGTCAACCGCTAAAGCGCCACCTGCAGGGACGCGCGTGCTTTCTGCGGCTTTCATGATAACAGAATCTAAACGACGCATTTCTTCTTTTAAAAGTCCAACAGCATTTGTTAAACTATCACCGCGCAAGGAATTTGAACAAACTAATTCTGCAAATTTATCTGTTTTATGCTGTGGTGTTGCTTTTTTGCCACGCATTTCATAAAGTTTTACAGGAATACCGCGCTTCGCAATCTGATAAGCAGCTTCAGAGCCCGCTAAACCAGCTCCAATAACGTTAATGTATGATGATTGAGACAATATACTAATACCTCCAAAAACGAGCCTAGAAAGGTCTAAAACTCATTTTCCAGATAAGGGAGAAAGCCCCTATCCAAATCTTTCTAATTTTAATACTTGATTATCATAACATAAATTTTGTGAAACTCAAAAAAATGTTGTACAGTTTGTTTACATAATTTTTATTACGTATACTATTTAAAATAAACAAATCCAAGCAGCTAATAAGACGCTTAAAATACTAAACAGTGAGCCAATAAGATAATATTCTGCAAAGGTTGGACTCTCTGAAATTTTGTTGTAGCGAGCGATAGATTTAGCAGTAAAAACAAGCCCAATAGAAGCAAATTGATTAAAGATGATACAAATGCTCATGACAATGCGCTCTAACAGTCCAATAGTTGCCCCAGCCCCAGGAATGGTATCCATTTTTTGATTGTCTTGAGGTTGATATTTTTGAAAGAAAATCTTGAAAACCACATTTGTTGGCTTGGTAATCAACAGGATAAACAGTATGAGGTTAAGTACTTCTCCTGCTTCTGTTAAGTATTCTGGTAGAATGATATCTTTTATGGTAGTTGCCAGCAAGATGATAATAATCAAATGCAATGCCTGGTCTAACAGAAAAGTCACCAAAGTGTTTAGTTTGAAAAATTTTGCAGCATAAGGCTTAGCAAAATCGATAATAGAATGACTGAGCAAAATAAACAACCCAATGCCCCAAATGCTTGGAAGAAAAATAGTTACTAAAATTAACGGAACAGCTACCCAAATGAGATGAATCAAAAGGTAAGCTTTATCGGTATTTTTACGGTCAGCTACTTTTTGACTTTGTAAATGAAAATCAGATAAAAAGTGACAGATGAGAAAAATGGTTAAAAGTGGATTTTGAATAAGGTAATCAGAAAGACCAGTAATTGACATTAGTTTAGCTCCTCTCCGGCATTTTTTAGAAGGGTCAAGGCACAATTTCTAGTGCGCAGATAGACCTTGATATTACTGCTTTTTAAGCGTTTTGACAGGGCGCTTGTGGTTAATTCTAATTGTTTGGCTAAGATTTGTTGGTCGAAATGCTCGTCATAAATGCCAAGTTTTAACAATTCTTGTAAGATAACTTCTTGACTGGCACGCCAATCAGATTTAATGGCTTCGCTACTAGCAATCAATGTATTGATAACATTTACTTTGCTATCATCTTCAAAATAGACAGCAATCTGTGTATTGCCATAATCATTTTTTTGGTGAATATAGTTAATGGCTTTTCTAGCGTGCCAATAAGCAGGACCATCAGCTCCAATGCTTTGTTCTGGGTTAATATCGGTCAGAATCTTACCTAGACCAAGACCAAAGCGAACTTGATAAGGTTGCATTGCTAGATTAATGCGGTCAATAATTTGAAATAGCGGAGCATCTAACGTTAACAATCCTTGAAATTCATCCCCTAAAGTGATTGATAATTTTGAAACCAAAACATCTTTAAATTCAGCGTTTAGCTCATTTAGGCAACTCTCCAATGTTTTTTGAACTTGGTAGCGATTGCTGATTTTTTTAGAATCAATAATATCTCCAATTAATGCAAAATAATTCATAGCGTACCTCTCTGTGTCTATTATAACAGACTTATCCAAAAAAGTCCGTTATAACGGCAATTTTTCTAAAAGTCCATTATAACGGCAATCTTATTTTTAATAATGATACTAAAAAACTTCACAAGAAAATGTTCTTGCAAAGTTTTTGGCTTTATTTGATTTTAGCTTCTTCGTAGTCGCATTCTTCGTTGCTGCAGACAACTTGTTTGCCACCACCACGGATTTTCTTCTCAACAAGGAAATCGCCAGATTTTGGACAAGTACGTCCGACAGGTTTATCCCATGAAGTGAATTCACATTCTGGGTAACGGTCACAGCCATAAAAGATACGATTGCGTTTGGTTTTACGTTCAATCACTTGACCTTTGCCACAAACTGGACAAGTCACGCCAATTTCTTTTGTAATCGCTTTGGTATTGTGACATTCAGGGAAATTACTACAAGCATAGAATTTACCATAACGTCCTAATTTGATAACCATTGGATGTCCACAAACATCACAATCAAAACCAGCTGGTTCATCTTTGATTTGGATTTTTTCAATCTCTGTTTCAGCTTTAGCTAATTCTTTCTCAAATGGTTTGTAGAATTCGTCGATAACTTTTTGCCATTGTTGTTTGCCTTCTTCGACTTCATCAAGTTTACCTTCCATATCAGCGGTAAATTTGACATCAACGATATCAGGGAAGAATTCAACAATCAAATTATTGACAATTTCACCAAGTTCAGTAGGTTCAAAGCGTTTAGCTGCCAAACGAACATAATAGCGACGTTGGATGACATCGAGCGTTGGAGCGTAAGTTGATGGACGTCCAACACCATTTTCTTCCAAAGTTTTGATAAGTGTCGCTTCAGAATAGCGAGCAGGTGGTTGTGTAAAGTGTTGTTCAGGGTTTGTTGACACTTTCTTAACAATGTCCCCTTCTGCCATATCTGGCAACATTTTATTCTTATCAGAATCGTTATAAACAGCTAGATAACCATCAAATTTCACTTGGCTACCATTTGCTGTGAAGCGCACGCTATTTTGTTCTAGGTTAACTTTCATGGTATCAAAGACTGCTGCAGTCATTTGGCTAGCCACAAAACGATTCCAAATTAATGTATAAAGTTTTAATTGGTCTTTATCTAAGTGTTTGGCGATTGATTCAGGAGTCAAATTAACATTTGATGGACGAATAGCTTCGTGGGCATCTTGAGCGCCTGTTGCATTTTTAACACGACTGCCATGTTTAGAGTATTTTTCGCCGAAACGTTCTGTAATAAAGTTTGCGGCATCATTTTGAGCGATTGGGCTGATACGTGTTGAGTCAGTACGCATATACGTAATCAAACCTTGAGTTCCGCTCTTACCAAGACTGATACCTTCGTACAATTGTTGAGCGACCATCATAGTCTTACGTGTACGGAAATTAATCTTATTAGCAGCATCTTGTTGAAGAGATGATGTCGTGTATGGAAGTGGAGCGTTACGACGGCGTTCTTTCTTTTCAACTTTAGTTACTGTAAATTCATCGCTTGTGATACGAGCAAGAACTTTTTGAACATCCTCGTTAGTATCGAGTTTTAGTTTCTTGCCATCAATACCATAGAATGCTGCTTGGAATTTTTTAGTTCCTTTTTTGAAGAAACCATCAATTGTCCAATACTCTTCAGGTTTGAAGGCTTTGATTTCATTTTCACGGTCAATGATTAATTTTAAAGCGACCGATTGAACACGTCCTGCTGAGAGACCTTTTTTAACTTTTTTCCAAAGTAATGGCGAGATAGAGTATCCCACAATACGGTCAAGAACTCGACGAGCTTGTTGAGCATCCACTAAATCCATATCAATTTGACGTGGTTCAACAAAGGCATTTTTGACAGCGTCTTTGGTGATTTCGTTGAAAACAACACGGTTTTTATCGTTTTCGTCAAGATTTAAAATATGTGCCAAATGCCAAGAAATGGCTTCTCCTTCACGGTCCGGGTCACTTGCGAGGTAAACTTTTTTAGATTTTTTCGCTTCTTTTTTTAAATCATTAATTAATGGACCTTTACCACGGATATTAATATATTGTGGTTCATAATTATTTTCAAAATCAATAGACATACTTGATTTTTTCAAATCGCGGATATGACCTACTGAGGCTACAACCTTATAATTGCGTCCAAGATATTTTTCGATTGTTTTTGCCTTAGCTGGAGATTCCACAATAACCAAGTTTTTCTTAGCAGCTGCTTTCTTTTTCGTTGTTTTTTTGCTTGTTTTCTTCACAGCTGTTTGGGCTTTCGTAGTAGTCGTCGTTGCCATAAGCTCACTTCCTATCAGTAATAAACTTATAACATGATAACCCGCTTTTTCCAAACTGTCAATAAAAAAGTTGTATTTAATAGAAAAAACTTGTTTACATTTGGTATTCAGAAAGGATGTCTAAGCCTGATGTGACGCACTTTGCGCCTTCTTTGATTAAATGATGACATCCGTCAGATTTTCCATCTAAAATATTTCCAGGAATAGCAAAAACATCTCGTCCTTCCTCTAAAGCACGCTCACAAGTAATCAAACTTCCTGAACGTAGTTTGGCTTCCGCAACGATAACACCTTGCGATAAACCAGCAATAATACGATTTCGCTCAGGAAAATGAAATTTTAAAGGTGCTTCTCCTGCTACGTACTCACTTAATACGAGATGATTTTTAGCCATGTACTCCTGCAGTTGCTTATTCTCTTTCGGGTAATAAACATCAAGACCGCACCCAATAACCGCAATTGAAGCTCCGCCATTTTTAAGCGCTGATACGTGTGCACTGGTATCAATGCCACGCGCCAATCCGCTGACAATGACAAAATGATTCCCGAGTTCTTTGATAATTTTCTGTACAGATTTAGTTCCTGTTGCTGACGCTGTTCTTGCGCCTACTACTGCTAGTTTTTGGCGATTGAGTAACTCCAAATTTCCTTGATAAAACAACAAAACAGGTGGATTATAACAATGCCTAAGTTCTAAAGGATATTCGTCATCTAGTATTGAAATACTTGGAAAAGTATTAAATTCTTTTCGTAATTCCTTGGTATCTAATGTTTTGTATTTTTCCATGAAAAGGATTGGATTTTTACATTTTGAAACGACTGCCATATTGCGTAAAGATAAAGATTTTTGCTGTTTTTCTTGATATTCCAAAATAGCTAAGATATTAAGATTGGTTAATCCTGCTTTCTTTAATTTAAACAATTCAAAATTATTCATGTTTTTCTACCTCACTAATTTATTATTCGAAAAAAGCCCTGAAAAACAGGGCTTAGTGAGTGTATTAATCAAGCGTTTTTATGATTTTTGCAGGGTTTCCACCAAGAACGACATTATCACCAAAGGATTTAGTAACCACTGCTCCTGCACCAACGACAACATTATCTCCTAATGTAACTCCAGGCAAGATAGTGACACCACCGCCAAACCAAGCATTATCTCCAATAGTGATTGGTGCACCATATTCGAGACCTGAAATACGTTCTTTAGCATCAAGCGGGTGTAATGGTGTCAATAATTGGCAATTTGGTCCAAACATGGCATTATCGCCAATATGGATTTCACAAACGTCAAGCATAGTACAGTTATAATTGGCATAGAAATTCTCACCCACATAAATATTTGAGCCATAATCACAAACAAAGCGCGGCTTCATTGTTAATTTTTCACCTGTTGACCCAAATAAAGATTTTATGATTTCTCTTTGTTTATCACGGTCATCTTCGTCATTAAACAATTTCATTTTTCGGCGTGCTTCTAAGCGCATAGCAGTTAGCTCTGCATCCCCAGCATCATATAACTGCCCTGCTAGCATTTTTTCTTTTTCGCTAGTCATATTAAAGTTCCTTTAACATAGATTTGATAGGTTCGAATGTTTTACGGTGAATTGGTGTGATGCCGTGTTGTTTAAGCCCTTCTAGGTGCTCTTTAGTACCATATCCGACATTTTTTTCAAAAGCGTATCCTGGGTAATCATTGGCATAGTCAGCCATCATGCGGTCACGCGTTACTTTGGCGACAATAGACGCTGCTGCGATAGATAACGAATTAGCATCACCTTTAATAAGTGATTCTTGCGTAATATCAGTATCCAAGTGCATTGCATCAATCAAAAGAAAATCTGGTCTAGTGACTTCGCCTTTTAATTGGTCAATAGCCTGTAACATACCAACTTTAGTAGCTTCATAGATGTTAATTTGGTCAATGACATTGTTATCAACGATACCGATACCAATTCCTAATGCACGCGCAAGAATTTCTTGATAAATTTCTTCGTGATGTTTTTTAGGAATTTTTTTAGAATCATTAAGGTGTTTAATTTTACAGTTTTTAGGTAGAATAACGCACGCTGTCACAACTGGTCCTGCTAATGGTCCTCTTCCTACTTCATCAATTCCTGCGATAGCTTGATAGCCTTGCTGATAAAGTTCCTTTTCGTAGCGCAGCATATGTTCAAGACGTAAATCTTCATCGATGTCCGCTTGGATAGCTTTTTTACGCTGCTGAATAGCCTTTTGCACCCCTGCTCGACTGTCAGACTCGTAAATTGCCCAACGGTCATCATCTAACTGCTCAATTTCAGCTAGCGCTTCTTTGACTTCTTTAACGGTCGCCATCTTCTACTTCTCCTACAATGTCTAGCGTATAACGTCCTAGTTTTCCTTCACGAACATCTTTTACAAAAAGGCTATAAAAACGGTCGTAATCATCACGGAAGCCAAGTTTTTGTGTCATTTCCATAATGATTTCTGGTGCTTCTTCGTCTAAATTAATCCCTTTAAAACGGTCAGTCAAACGTTCTGGATAATATTTTTTAAAGAAATTAAGCCCGAAAATCGTTACCTCATCCATTGGCAATAATTGGTCTTTGATAGCACCTGTTAAGGCTAATTTGAGCCCCACTACTTCGTCTTCAAATTTTGGCCAAAGGATACCTGGAGTGTCAAGAATTTCTAAGTCTTTATTAGATTTCAACCATTGTTGCCCTTTAGTGACACCTGGTTTATTCCCGACAACGGCAATCTTTTTACCTGCTAAACGGTTCATGAGGGTTGATTTTCCAGCATTTGGAATACCAATAATCATGGTACGCAATGTTTCTTTTTGAATACCACGCTCACGTAGTTTAGCTAATTTGTCAGCCATCAGAGATTTCGCAGCGTCTGTAACTAGTTTTACAGTTGCTTGTTCTTTTGAGTTCACTGCTAAAGTTTTGATACCTTGGCTTTCAAAATAACGACGCCATTCTTTTGTTCGATTGCTGTCTGCCAAGTCTGCTTTGTTCAAAATCATTAATTTTGGTTTATCACCAACAATTTTAGTTAACATTGGATTTTGACTTGAAAGTGGCAAACGTGCATCAACTAGAATGGTTACAAAATCAACGTGTTTAAGATTTTCCTGAACTTGTCGACGTGCTTTTGACATGTGACCAGGAAACCATTGAATATTAGCCATGTAAAAATAAATTCCTTTCATCTTGTAAGTAGTCTATAACTTACGATTGTTAGTATTTGATTATTCTTGTTTCATCTTAAGGCTAAGCTGTGCCTTAAACCATTCTCTATTATACCATAAACTGTTTTTGATTTTATGATACTAAATGTTAGAAGCGCAGCTATTTTCTAAAAGTAAGGCTACTTTTAATCTTGACTATCTTTGGTCAAGGCGCTACAATGAAGTGGTATAGAAAAGGCTTACTCGAGGAGAAAATATGAACGATTATAACGGAATGACGATTGAAACCTACTTAGCGGAACGCTTAGATAAAGAAATTCTTGCTTTTGAGAAAAAAGGACGTTTTCATCGTGCTTGGTTTATTGTTTTTAAGGTGATTGAAGTTATTGTTTTGGCTTTAGTACCAATTTTAGCTAGCCTTCCTATTCCTTGTTTTAAGCTCTTAGCTGTCATTGCCACTTCTTTAGTTTTAGTTCTTGAAGCATTGATTGCTATTTCAAGTCATAAAGATAAATGGCGTATCTATCAAGCAACAGCAAAAGCATTAGCTTCAGAAAAATTTGCCTTTGATACAAAAGCAGGCATTTACAAAGGACAATCAACTGACAACCGTTTTGCGCTGCTTGTTGACCGTTGTGAAAGTATTATAAAAAATAGAGATTAAAATAGCCCCATGTTTTACGACATGGAGTTATTTTTTTATGATTCCAAGTAATATGATTGGTATACTTATCAAGCTAAAATAGTATAAAAGGTAGTACCATTCGGAACTTGAGTGTAATGCAAATCGACTAATAGTAAAAGCCAAGATAACCCAGCAAAGCCAGATTAAGGTAACTAATTTGGGATGCTTTGTGATGACTGCGATAAGTTTTTTAGTTAGCATTTTCAATAATTTGGTACTCTTTTTCAAATGTTTTTTGGGTAACCACTCTATGGTTAGTAATATCTAGATAATCACCGATGTAACCAAGTTCATACATCCCGTATCCAGCAAACCCTCCAACTAAACTACCAATTACTCCTGTTTTCCTATTTTCGGTTGCTGACGGATTGAGCCCAGCCATTAAAATGCGCACATGGTCATCTAACCAACAGATATACTGTTGTTCAAAAGCTTTTTTTACCCAATTTGGTTGAGTGTTTTCATCACGGCTGATTTGCCAAATATCAGCGACTTTTCCCTTATACATAACTTTCATGTGCTTACTCCTTCTTTTTCAGCGATTTTTGAACCGCTTCTATAAATAGTATGGTAAAACCAACTAATCCAATGCTATTAAAAATCATCATTGGTAACGATAAATGCCCTTGAAAATTATAGAGGCATTTTAGGATAAAACATAGACTAACTAAAGTAGCTAACATTGGTTTTGTTGTCATGTTTACCTCTCTTTTTCATTTACAAAAATGGACTTAACCATAATTAGTGTAAAAATAATCAAAATAATTCTTAAGATTGTAGAAGACGCTAATAAAATAGCCCGCATTCCAAAAGCGCAAAAAATACCAGCAACAATCAATTTTTTTAACAATCGACTCTCCTTTAAACTAGAAAACGCATAGTATGAGAATACTAACAGCAATCAAATATATCATTTTTGAGATTTCTTCTGAAAAACAATCTTTTTAAGAACTACTAAAAAATCAAAAATGATGATAATGGCTGTATAAGATATTTCATTCGCATACGACAGTGAACCATCCCAGATATGTTTAAACCAAAAAAGTGAAACAACCACCAATGTTAAGACCCAAAGGTAAGGTTTAAAATGATGAAGCATTTTTTCTCCCCTCGCCATAATTACTAATTCCTTGTCATTATAACAAGTTTTTTGACTCTTTTTTCGTCCAAGTCGTAAAATGTCGTTTTTTCGTCGTGAACTGTATTTTTAGTATCAAAAAAGAATTGATTTTTACAATCAATTCTTATATATGAATTATGTTAGGTCATTAAAGTCCCAAACTTCTGTCCAGCCTTCGTAAAAATCAGGTTCGTGACAAACCATAAGAATACTGCCTTTATAAGCTTTTAAAGCACGTTTAAGCTCTTCTTTGGCATCGATATCCAAATGGTTGGTTGGTTCGTCAAGTACAAGGACATTATTTTCACGATTCATCAACAAGCAAAAACGAACCTTAGCTTGTTCACCACCAGACAAGACTTGAATTTGGCTTTCAATGTGTTTTGAAGTCAATCCACAGCGAGCTAGTGCTGCACGAACTTCTGCCTGGTTGAGAGCAGGAAAGGCATCCCAAACAGCTTCTAGTGGCGTTTGACGATTTCCTGCTGCTACTTCTTGTTCAAAGTAACCAAGTTCAATATAATCACCGCGTTCAACACTACCAGCGATTGGTGGAATAATACCAAGTAAGCTCTTAAGAAGCGTTGTTTTACCGATACCATTTGCACCGATAATAGCCACTTTCTGATTACGTTCAAATGTCAAATTTAGTGGCTTAGTTAATGGATAATCATAACCGATTTCTAAATCTTTTGTTTGGAAAATAAAGCGGCTTGGCGTACGAGATTCTTTGAATTCAAATGAAGGTTTTGGTTTTTCAGCTTGCAACTCAATACGCTCCATTTTATCCAGTTTTTTCTGACGTGACATTGCCATGTTTCGTGTAGCAACACGCGCTTTGTTACGATTAACAAAATCTTGCAAATCAGCAATTTCTTTTTGTTGACGTTCATAAGCAGCTTCTAATTGTGCTTTTTTCATGGCATAAACCGCTTGGAAATTATCATAATCGCCTGTGTAACGCACAAGGTCATGATTTTCAACATGGTAAACAATATTGATAACATCATTTAAGAATGGAATATCGTGCGAGATGAGGACAAAGGCATTTTCATAATTTTGAAGATAACGTTTTAACCACTCGATATGTTCAGCATCCAAGTAGTTTGTCGGCTCATCTAAAAGTAAAATATCAGGTTTTTCAAGCAATAATTTTGCGAGCAATACTTTGGTACGTTGACCACCTGAAAGTTCAGTAACGTCAGAATCCATCCCAAAATCCATAACACCAAGTGCACGAGCGACCTCGTCAATTTTCGCATCTAGTGTGTAAAAATCACGTGATTCAAGACGGTCTTGCAACTCACCGACTTCTTCCATGAGAGCATCCATATCTGCTCCTTCATCTGCCATTGACATGTAAATCTCGTTGATACGTTCTTCGGTTTTAAAAAGCTCATCAAAAGCTGTTCGCAAAACATCACGAACAGTCATTCCAGCCTCAAGAACAGTATGTTGGTCAAGGTAGCCAGCTGTTACATATTTTGACCACTCCACCTTTCCTTCATCGGGTTGCAAATGCCCTGTTACAATGCTCATAAAGGTTGATTTTCCCTCACCGTTTGCTCCGACAAGCCCAATATGCTCACCTTTTAACAAACGAAAAGAGACATCTTCAAAAATTGTACGCTCACCAAAGCCATGGCTTAAGTGTTTAACTTCTAAAATACTCATTTTTCATATACTTTCATTAAGGTTTCTTTTGGAAAATAGCTGCGCTGACAACTTATTTTCGCATAATCTTTTCAATTATAGCATGAGTTAAAGCTTGAAATCAATGGCTACTTTGCAATTCTTCAGCAAAATAAAAAGCCCAGATAAGGGCTTGATAAAACTATTTAGAAATAGACTTAACTTGGGCATGTTGGTGATTAAAAATTTGTTTTAAAATAGGGTAAAGAATAGGAACTGAAATAATGGTTACCAAAGCTGAACCAAATGTACCACCGATTTTAACCAAGGCTGCCATGAAAGCCACTTGAAGGTTAAGCCCACCAACAACACTGTTAATAATCGTATATTTAATAAGATTGCTGATGATTTTTGTCACAGCAGCAACGATTCCAACAATAATAACATGCTGTGTGCTATCATCTGAATGCATTACTTTTTCAAATACAACATGCAAAACTAAGCAAACGATCAATGATTCTAAAATAGTAATCCAGACTTCTGCTGCATACCCATTTAACACATCGAATAAACCAAGCCCAATAGCAGCCACCAGGGCGCCTAATCTAGAACCATAAAGTAAAACAGCAACAACCACCAAAGCATTGCCAAAATGGACAAATTGAGCTCCTAGAGGGATACGCAAAAATTGTACACTGATAAAGATTAAAGCAGCATATAAACTTAATTCAACAAGTTGACGTGTAGTGAGATGTTTCATTCTTTTTCCTCCTTCAAATGCTTCATTTGAATAGCTAAATCCAACAAAAAGGGCTCGTAACAAATACCTAATTTTAAATCGCGCTTCAAATCCAAGGTTAATCGTAACGCCTTGTCAATGAAATCAAGCGCTACTTCTGCCACGCTATCTAAAGATAATCCGTGAAAATAGCCGGCTCCTAAAACAGCAGTCAACAAATCACCAGTACCAAAGAAATGGTACGGATACGCCGGCGCCATGTGGTAAGTGATTTGATTTGTTTCCAGATTAAAGTGTGCCAAACCAATCTTTCCAGCCTCAAAAGAGACTCCAGTCAAAATCACATGCTTGTTATGGAATTTCTTCAAAGCTAAAAGCAATTGTTCAATATCTTCTCTTGTATAATTTTCACCAAGATAAGGAATATCTGCTAATAAACAAGCCTCGGTGATATTAGGCGTTATCACATCAGCGTTTTGGCAAAAATCACGCATAACAATGACAAAGTCATCATGATAACCAGCATAAAGTTGACCGTTATCTGCCATGATAGGATCAACAAATCGTGCTAGTTTCTTTTTCAAGGCTAAGTTTTTCACTAAATTCAACTGATTTTGCGATTTAAAATAACCAGTAATTAAACCATCCGCGTGAAAATTTAAAGTTTGCCATTGATTTATAAAGCTTTCCATTGATTGGCTAAGGTTGGTAATAGCAATGTTATCAAAACCACCAGTATGAGACGATAAAAGTACTGTCGGTAGTGAAATCACTTCAATTTGACACGTTGATAAGACAGGTAAGGCTGTTGACAAAGCAACCTTACCCAAACCAACAATATCATTGGCAACAATGATTGATTTTGTAGGATTTTTCATAACAAACAACTTTCTAATCTTTTCTCTAAGAAACATGACCAATATCCTAGATTAAGAGATTAAAAATATTGTAAGAAAATTCAATTTATAATACAATAGAGACAATTAAAAACTGTATGGGGACAGTCTATGGCAAGTAAATATCAAGACATCATAACATCAATCATAGAACAAATTGAATCTGGACAATTAAAAAAAGGGGATAAGCTCCCTTCTATTCGAACACTAAGTCAACACTACCACTGCAGTAAGGATACCGTTCAACGAGCGTTATTAGAGTTGAAATTCAAAAACTACATTTATGCGGTCAATAAAAGTGGTTACTATGTGCTTGAAGGAAAAAGTCAAAAGGAAGCGCCGCTTAATCTAAGTTTGGCTGATTATAACAACATGGCATATGAGGATTTTACCACTTGCCTGACCGAAACGTTAGTCAATCGTGAAAATTATCTCTTCAACTACTACTATCAACAAGAAGGGCTGCAAGAATTAATCCTATCATTGAAACACTATCTAGAAAAAGGTGCCATTTACGCCAAAGAAAGCGAAATTTTAGTGACTTCAGGAACCCAACAAGCGCTTTATATTCTATCGCAAGTTTTGTTTCCAAATGAAAAATCGACGATTCTTTTAGAACAACCAACTTATCATCGAATGATTGATTTGGTAACTTCGCAAAATCTTCCTTACCAAACCATTAAACGTGGCTTCAATGGTATTGATTTACTTGAATTAGAACGATTGTTTAAGACAGGGAATATCAAGTTTTTCTATACGATTTCACGTTTTTCAAATCCTCTTGGTCTGTCATATACAGCTGCTGAAAAGCAAAAAATCGTGGAACTAGCAGAGCGATACGATGTCTATATCATTGAAGATGACTACATGGGAGATTTCACCAAATCAACGGATTTGCCTTTGCATTATTACGATACTTCTGGGCATGTCATTTACTTAAAATCTTTTTCAATGACAATCTTTCCAGCCTTACGTCTCGGGACAATCGTATTGCCGCAAACATTAATGCCAATTTTCCTTGAGCACAAAAAAATGATTGATTACGACACCAATTTAATTATGCAAAAGGCGCTATCGCTCTATCTAGATAGTGGTATGTTTGAAAAAAATCTTAATTATTTAAGACAAGTTTTTAATAAGCAAGTTAATAAAGTAACGACAATGCTGAGACACTTTCCAAGTATAAAACACTACAGCGCTTCGCTCCAATACCTTGTCATTGAAGTACCGCTGCATCGTCATTTAGGTGAACTCAAATTTACTAACAAAATCAACTATTTGGAAAATAGTTACCTGACAGCAACTGAAAAACGACTGATTCAACTTCCAAACGATGGACATCTCCAAGATACATTAAAAATAATCACAGGAGAAATGGAGAGTCGTTAGCATGCAAAAAGGTTTAGAGAAGAAAATCTCTAAACCTTTTTATGATAATCATGTGCCTTTATAGTAATTGTTTTGCTTCTGAAACAGTCACTTCTAGGACGCTGCGCAGAAATGGAAATTTTTGTTTCATTTCATCGAATTCAGCTCCATCATTAACTAATTTCCCTGTTCCTAGTATTCTAAAACCTGTTCCTTGGTAACCATGGAATCCTTCTACTTGACGTGCTCCCATGGTAAGGATGAGATTAGGATTAACTGCTAAATCTTCTTCTGTGCTATGCATGCCTGCTACTGGCAACAGAATTCGGTCATCTTCTTTCAATACTAAGTAAGAGTTCCAAGTACAAGTAACATGTGGTGTCTCTTTACCCCAAGACGTGATTGAAACAACACCCTCATAATTCAAAACGTTTTTAAATGTATCAGTAAACATATGAAACCTCGCATTAATAGATAATGATATCAACTCTTTTTCATAACTTATGAGGTATTATAACATAGTTAATTTTAAAATTTCTAACAAAAAGGCTTGATAAAAAAGAAGCCCCATTGGAGGCTTCTAATATAAAAATTCAAGATAATTAATAATCAGGTCGTAAAACACCTGTAACGGTTTCTTTGGTAGCTTCAACATCACCATCAATGACAACGTCAATAATACGTTTCGCATCTTCTGGTGGGCATGATACCAATGGCAAACGCAATGGACCAGTTTCAAAACCAAGGTAATTCAATACTGCTTTGACTGGTGCAGGACTTGGATAAGAGAACAAGGCATTGACTTTTGGAATGAATTGGCGTTGAATAGCTGCCGCTTTTTTAATATCGCTGTTTTCAATCGCTGTAAGCATTTCGTGCATTTCATCACCATTGACGTGTGATGCAACAGAAATAACACCATCAGCTCCAAGATTCATGGCATGGAAGGCGTCGCCGTCTTCACCCGTGTAAATTAAGAAATCATCAGGTTTATGTTCGATAAGATATGCCATATTTGCAAGACTTGTACATTCTTTAACACCGATAATATTTGGGTGTTCAGCCAAACGCAACATGGTTTCTGGTGTCATTTCAACAACAACACGACCAGGAATATTATAAATGATAATTGGAAGCTCGCTCGCATCGGCAATTGCTTTAAAATGTTGATACATACCTTCTTGAGACGGTTTGTTATAATAAGGAACAATAGCAAGACCAGCAGCAAAGCCACCAAATGCAGCTACTTCGCGCGCAAATTCGATAGAATCACGTGTGTCATTTGTACCAACACCAGCGATTAACGGCACACGACCATTAACGATTTTTTGAACAGCAGCGAAAAGCTCTAATTCTTCATCGTGGGTTAGTGTTGGACTTTCAGCAGTTGTTCCCGCTAACAAGATTCCGTCAGTGTGGTGAGCAAGCAAATGTTCAACAAGTTTTGGCAGAGCATCAAAATTAATTGAACCATCTGCATTAAAAGGGGTAATCATTGCGGTAATGATTTTTACATTTTTTAAATCTTCAATAGCCATAGTAATCTCCTATTCTATTATCTGTGTGAGATTTAAGTACTAGTCAGAGTGAATATGCTCAAAGACCAGTCTCCTAGGAAACTGGCTTGAGTTATTATGATTATTTAAGTTCAAATTTTAGGTCTTTAGTTGGATGAACAAGTCCACGTTCGTGGAGTGTTTCAGCGATTTGGACAGAATTCCATGCAGCACCTTTAAGAAGGTTATCAGAAACAACCCACATATGGATACCATTTTCAACATCCAAGTCTTTACGGATACGTCCAACGAATGTTTCACGTTTTCCAACAGCATTAGCAGCTTGGGGATAAACTTGGTTAGCCACGTCATCTTCAAGTACTGCACCTGGGAAGGCAGCAATAGCAGCTTTAACTTCTTCGATAGGTGCTACTTCTTTAGTTTCGATGTAAACAGATTCTGAGTGAGAGAAAAGAACTGGCACACGAACACATGTTGCTGAAACTGGAAGGTCTGGCTCTTCCATGATTTTCTTCGTTTCGTTTGTCATTTTCATTTCTTCGTATGTGTAATCATTATCAGTGAAGACATCGATTTGTGCCAAAGCGTTAAATGCGATTGGGAAATGTTTTTTATCACCACCACATGGCAAGATGTCTGCATGAACATCTTTTGGTTCCGCACCGTCATTGACAACTTCTTTGATTTCACGAATAGTTTCATTGATAGCTGATTGACCAGCACCAGATACGGCTTGGTATGTTGAGACGATGATACGGTTCAAGCCCCATTTTTGACGAACAGGTTCCAAAGCAACCATCATTTGGATAGTTGAACAGTTTGGACAAGCAATAATACCATTATGTGCATCCAAAGCGTGTGCATTAACTTCTGGAACAACCAATGGTACATCTGGATTTTGGCGGAAATATGATGTGTTATCGACAACAACTGCTCCAGCTTTAACAGCGTATGGAGCAAATTTTGCAGAAACAGAACCACCTGCAGAGAAAAGGGCAATATCAACGCCTTCAAATGAATCTTCGGTTGTCAATTCAACGGTAACATCTTGTCCCTTGTACTTCAATACTTTTCCAGCAGAACGTGAAGATGACAAAAGACGTACTTTGTCAATAGGGAGTGTTGATTGTTCTAATTGTTGAATCATGCGAGTTCCAACGGCACCTGTAGCACCAACGACAGCGACTGTATAGCCCATTTCAATACCTCTTCCTGGAAAATAGTAAAGTGTATACTATTCTCGAAATTTTCTAAAAATTATAGTAGATTCATTATACTATTTTTTTAAGCAAAAAGGAAGACTCTATTGATGTTAAATTTTAGGATATTTTCAAATAAAAAATCCCTTATCCGTAGATAAGGGAATGAGGCACTCAAAAATATGAATGTGACAAAAAGGTTCACACAAATTGTCAAAGTCCGCTCCTGCGTTTCTAGTCGAACTAGAATGACCTCCTCTGCGCAAATAAACTCTCAGATCGAGTTAATTCGGCTCATCGCATGCAACTAGTATATCATAGATAATAAAATTTGCAAAGAACTACTTCTACATCAACGGTGCGATGGTTTTAGAATAAATTATCATTTTTAAACAATTCACTAATTGGCTTCCAATAATTTCTGTCAGATGTATCTTCTTTCCAGGTTGTGTTATTGAACAGTAGTCCATTAACTTCACCATCCTTAATAATGGGTCTAACAAAAGCGAATTGGGCAGCGTTGGGATTTGTTTTGGGATTTTCTACCCATTCTCGAATCGCTTTAAATTTAGCTTCAGAATAAACATCAATATTTTGTTTATTTGCTCCCTTAGTTTCAATGATATAGGTCAAGCCATCAATTCCCTTAAAAATGTAATCAGGGAAAAATCCTTCTTTCTTTTGTCCATAAGCAATAGAAAAGTATTTATCTCCTCTATCCTTACTTCTATACCACCACTCAACTTGTTCGGTATTCTCTAACCATTCTTCAAAAGCTTTTTCTGGTTTTGAAGAATTAACCCAGTTGCTTTCACCATATCCTTTGTAAATATTTTTTGTGAATACTTTTCCACCTTCTTTTTGCAAGCGTCGATACATTTCAGTTTTAGGTAATTCAAAAGTTACTAAGTCTAGTTCATCGTGACTGAGACCATATTCCAAAGAAAGTTGTTTATCAAATAATTGTGCTGCATCTGCATTTTTAGCGACATCGCGAATTAATTGATAGTTATTAATGACAAAAGCCATAAATTCTGTTGGTTTTAAACTTAAGAAACGTTTACTGCTATCTTCACTTCTATTAGAAAATAGTTCAAGAAGAATATTGTTAACATCGCTGGGTGAATCTCTGTAAAGGTATTTTTGGATTTTTTGTTGTGCATTTAATAAATCCAAACGATTTTCTCTATGATTAACTGGCATACTGACTTCATAACTTTGCCATTCTTCAGAAATAATATCCCTTTCCAGTTTATCAGAACGACCTAGTCGTTGATAAATACGATTTCCAAAACGATATCCGAAACTTTCCAGCTTCTCTTGGTTCTGCTTACCATTTTGCTCGACTAAGTCATATTCTTTTTTTAGTTGTTGCCGTAAACCTTTTACAACTTCGCTATTCGTTAAACCAGTTCTAGCGTTTGGTTTAACTGACGTTAATTGGAAATCTGGAGCATTCTCATTGAGTTCATAAGTCGCAATATATGCTCCTTCCCCATTATTTAGGACTTCAGAAATATATTTTTGGTCATTAGAATAGATATAAGCATTATCTAGTAAATTGTTATCGTAGTGTTTGTGCTCTGGCATACGTCTAATTCGACCGATAGTTTGTAGAGTAAAACTAGGTTCAGTGTTCATACGGAGCTTAACCAAAACTTTGGCACGTGGAGCATCCCAACCAGTTGAAACTGCCTGCTTCATCAGCAAATAATTTACAGGACTGTCTGATTTTTCAATATCAGCAATATTGACTTTTTCGTTGGCTAACCAAGTGGCAATCTCACCATCATTTTGACCGATTTCAGCTAGATAATCTTTTACCTGTTGAATTAAATTTCTACGCTCTTCCTTATTAGCTTTCTTTTCATCAGGAAACTGAATTAAAACAAGAGGATTAACAGATAAATTTAACTTTTGATATTCGTTTTTGATTTGACGTCTTTTCTCGTCTGCAAAATCAAGAAAATATTGAACCATGTTATCTACAATATCACCATCCACCCCATCTGGATTAAGTTCGACATTTCTAACAATAAGACCTTGAGCGATAACATCTTCATCATTTACTTGGACATTATCAAAATTTGGTGATGATGATTTAGGTGTGGCTGAGGCTCGTATGATTTTATACGCATCGAATTTATCAATAATTTTTTGCGCTTTCTCAGTTTGATCACGATGTTCTTCGTCGATAAAGAGGACAAAACGGTAGCTTTTCTGTTTAGCAATTTTAATAATATCATCGAGATTCTTAGTTTCGCCTTCACGTAAAGCAATTGCTTTATCGTTTTTGACACGTTCCCAATTTAAAAATGTAGCTGTCCCCGCTTCGAAACCATTTAGTAATGCATCATCTAAAGTTTGAGCTCTAACAATCTTTCCATAATCTTTTGCACGTTGCCAAGATTGTTCTTCTAACTCACCATTACCTGGTGTTAACCAAATAAAAATATATTCTGTATTACTAGGATTATATTTTAGTATTCTATCCATTAAATTAATTAACATAACTGTTTTTCCGGCACCTGTAGGTGCATAAAAAACAGTTGTCTGGTTCTTAGAATAGAAAAATTTATCTTGTAGTGTTTGTACTGCTTGTTCTTGAAATGGTAGTAATTTTATCATAAACCAGCTTCCCTCATTTCTTTTGCAAAATAATACTCAGGTACATCAACTAATTCTATATCCTTAAACCTTGCTAGGTCTTCTTTTTCCATCATCGCATGTGAATGCTGACGAACATAAACCGTCTTTATACCTGTTAAATCAAGATTTCGAATTTCTGATAATGTAAATGCTGTTGCTTTATCACTTTCTTCTAAATCAATCCCGTGTTCAAGCTCAATTAATGTCTTAACATTATTTAAAAGTGTGTATTCTAAATCTTCATCATCTTTTGAAATAAATTTTGTCTTGAAATACTTGAGATTATGCGATAGATCGTCTTGAATATTTTTAAGTCGCTTATACGTTACTTCCTCGCAAATATTATTTTCGTTGTTTGTACAAAGGATATATTTACGATTACCACCATCTTCCTTATTAAGTTGTTCAACAGCATGACCTGTAGAACCTGAGCCTGCGAAAAAGTCAAGAATTGTCGATGATGAGTTTGGGTACATTTTTAATATCCTATCCAATAAGTCTAGAGGTTTTTTTCCGTTGTCAAAGGAGACTCCTCCTTCTTTAGATAAATTATTTAGATTAATACCATCCCACAAAGTTCCCTCGATATCTTTTTTGAATACCTCACCATTGATTTTTTCAGCAACATCTGAGAACCAAGCAAAAAGTCGTAATTTTTTCCCTTTATAAAATTGTTCATATAATTTTCCTTTATTTCTCCCTGTTTTAGGAACATATTCAATACTATATACTGA